>CALIZK010000063.1:0-21596 GCA_938028635.1 uncultured Atopobium sp. | reverse complement strand
AAAAGCCGACGCTAACACGCTGCAGAATCAAAATCCCCCGCGCAGAAAACGCACGGGGGATTTGCATTCAATAGGCAAAGTGGACGTATAAGCCGGGTTCTGTCGCGGACAACCATTTATCTACTACCAGCATTGCTGCTGGTCTCTAGCGCGCAACCCGAGCGCAGTGCGGGCCACACCATAGCGCTCCTATTTGCGTTTGCTCCGGATGGGGTTTACCAAGCCACGCTGTTGCCAGTGTGCTGGTAGTCTCTTACACTACCGTTTCAGCTTTTCTCTTTACGCGAATGCGCAGGTGAGAGTCTTCTTTTCTGCGGCACTTTCCGTCGGGTCACCCCGCCTGGCCGTTAGCCAGCATCCTGCCCTGTGGAGCCCGGACTTTCCTCATAGCACCCTTCCACTTAGCTGGACGGGCACTCCGCGGTTGTCTGGTCCACTTTGCATGGGCGATTGTATCACGTTCATAAGGCTAGAAGCTCCGAAGTCAAACAATCTCCAAGTAAATGAGATGTTGCAAGGGCGCGGGTTTCTCGCCGCATGTTCAGCGAAGCGAGGCGGAGAAGGGCGGAGAAGGGCGCAATTTGGCACGGCATGTTCATGAAAAGCAACAGCAGCCTCTTTGAATGCTGCTATGATGGACAGGCTTACATACGAAAGGACTAGCATGGGACTCTTTGATCTTTTCAAGAAATCTTCCAAGACAGCCACGCCAGAGGCTCTTGTTGTTTCTGATTACACTGCTAAAACAATTTATGCACCAGCAAGCGGAAAAGTTGTTGCGCTAGAGAACGTTCCTGATCCTGTTTTTGCAGGTGGAATGCTTGGACAGGGTCTGGGTATTTGGCCTTCTGAGGGTGTTGTGTACGCACCAGTTTCGGGCACTATTACCGCAACTACTCCAACTGTTCACGCCTTTGGAATTACTGCCGATTCTGGCGAAGAGGTTTTGATTCACGTGGGCGTTGATACGGTTGAGATGAAGGGTGACGGCTTTACCGCCCTTGTCGAGCAGGATCAGCATGTTGAGGTTGGCCAGCCACTCATGGCCTTTGACCTTGATAAGGTTAAGGACGCAGGTCATCCTGAGGTGGTTATTCTTGCTATCACCAATTCTAGCGAGTACAGCAACGTAGAGATTTTTGCCGCAGCAGACCAGCCAGTTTCTGCTGGCGAGAAGGTCTGTGTGCTCGCATAACTGCGGCACTGCAGTTGCTCTATGTCTGACACATCCTACAAGACAATCAAGCTGGACTTTGTTGCGGAAGGTCTCTTTGAAGATAGAAAAAGCCGCTTCATAGCCCAGCTTTGTCATGTAGAAACAGAGTCAGAAGCGCAAGAGTTTCTCGCCACGGTCAGAGCAAAGCACTACAATGCTCGCCATAACGTGCCCGCATGGATCTTGGAGGACGGTACAGAGCGTGCTTCCGACGACGGAGAGCCTTCCAGAACGGCGGGAATGCCGGTGCTGGAGGTATTGCGCGGAGCGGGGCTTAAGAACGTCTGCTGCGTTGTCACGCGCTACTTTGGCGGAACGCTTTTAGGGCCTGGTGGGCTTGTTCGTGCGTATACGGCAGCAACTCAAGAGGCTTTGGCTGCTGCTGAGGAAGCATCTGCTGTTCAGGAAATGCTGCAGGTTGTGAGGGTGGAGTTGTCGGCCCCATATAACCTGTATGAGCAGATTCAGCGCTTGGTCTCAGATACCGGTGGCAAGGTTATAACGGCAGAGTTTGGAGCGGACGTTTTTCTCGCCATAGACTTTAGGTGCGGAGAAGAACCGGCGTTTACGGATGCACTGACAGAGCTCAGCGCTGGAAAGATTACAGCCGAGGTCTGCGCGGCGCGTTTTGATCTGTTCTAGTGGGTTTAATAAATCTAGCCTCGATAAACCAAAAAATACCGAATAAAAGAATAGTAAGGATAGTGCGACCATTTTCTGGCAGCATACCTCTTGAATCGCAATACCAAATTAATAAAAAGAGCACTAAGATTACAGCTCGTAAAATGACACGCTCTTTTGAAATGTATTTCATGAGGGTCTCCTAAATAAGCTTATGCTTTTCAGTATAGACCAGTATGGCCGGCACAGAAAATTCTGTACCGGCCATAGGTGCTTTTATGTGCGTGCTTAGTAGGCTGTGGTTGCACGTACCTTACTTGCGGTTACGGCCACCAAGGGAGTAGCCAAGGTTCTCCCAGAAATCAATCTGGACATCTTCGCCCTCGTCCCAAACCTTGAGCAGGTCCTCTGGAACGTACTGACGACGAACATCAGCCTCGCCGCCGTAGAGGCGGAACCAGTCTGCGCTCATGATGAGGTAGCCGTCCTTACCGGAGTCCTTACCCCAGCTGTTCTCAATGCGCCACTGCTTAGCCTTGCCGTCCTTATCAAGCTCAACGCCCTGGAAGGTCATTGCGTGGGTAAGGGAAGTCTCATAGTTCTCAATCATTGAGGCGCGATCCATGTCAAAATCAACGCCAAAAAGGCCGTTGTAATCCATGGTGTCGGTTGAGAGGACGTAGTTGAAGTCCTCATTGTGGCGAGGGAACTCCTGCATAACGTCGCAGGCCATGCAGACAGGGTTGCCGTCCTTCAAAGAAGCAATGGTAGCTGCCTCAAGAACCTCTGGCTCAACGTTTAAGAAGCGAGTCTTAATGCCGCCCAAAACGGTATCGATGAAGGTTGGGTGATACACCTTGCCGTAAGGGTATTTCTTGCTTGGAACAGAGATGAGCTGGACATAGCCACGAGGATCAACGCCACAATAGCGCTCAGCAAACTCAAGAGGAGTAATGCCAAAGTCGCGAAGAATCTGGGTGCTCTCCTCGTCCTTCTCGCCGTTCTTCTTGTCCTTGTTGTCAGAAGCCTTACTTGGCTCAACAGGGGAGAGCTTTGCCTTATCTACCTGTGCGTTTTTGCCAACCTTGCACTCAAAGTCAAAGGTCAGAGGTGGCTCGCCAAGGCAGACGGAAAGGATCTGGTGGAAGCCCTTGAGTTGCTCCTGCTTAAGCGCACGAAGTTCATCCAGAGACTTGCCAGCTGCGTATGCTGCGCGAAGCTCGCTAGCACTCTTTCTGAACAGGCGGTCAATGCGCTCATCCATCTGTGTAGAGTTCTTGGAGCAAGCAGTCTCTGGCATAGCATCCTTAGGAACCAGGCCGTACTTCTCAACCAAGCTCATAGCAAATGAGTAGTAGCCACCATCGCCAATGCCCTCGGTCAGAAGCGTGTGGACAACACGAGAATCGGTTGGCTGGTCAGCAGTCTGAATGATGTACTCAAGTGCGGAGTTTGCCTTCTCAAGCTTGTCGTAGAACATGCCATATGCCTGGCTGAACTCAAAGGTATCAACGTCAAGTTTCTTGATTGCCTCCTGGCGAAGCACGTTGAAAGAAGAGAACATCCAGCAGCGACCACTCTGACGCTGGTTGGTGACGTCGCCCGTCTTTGCAACAGCAACACCATAGGTATCAGCATAGGTACGCATGGTGGTGATGTCGCGAGCAGCTGCGGAAACACCCATAGAGGTTACGGAGTTGCGAGCAACACGGTTAGCGCGGTCTGCGCTGAAAGCAGCGGTTTCCTCGTTTGTCCACTGTGGATTTACGATCTGATCAGCCATTGCGGCTCCTTTTGTTTGTAGCGTTTAGAAAAACCTGGCGAGAAGACCGATCTTCTCGCCAGATGGTTTGTGCCTTAGTGAAGTGTTGCAAGAGAGCCCATTGGGTCCCATGGCTCGAGGACGGTTGCTTCCTCGGTCTCAAAGGTCTTGAGCTGCTCAGGAGTGAGGTACTTCTTGTCAACAACAATCTGGTAGACGTACTCGTCAAACCAAGGGTCAGAGATGGTGTCAAAACCATCGCGACCGTGGTCTTTACCCCAGCTGTTCTCAACCTTCCAAAGAGTAGTGTTGCCCTCTGCGTCAAAGTTAACGCCCTCAAGAACCATTGCGTGAGTCATCAGAGACTCGCCGTAGTCAAGGCGCTCAGCACGGTCAAGTGCGCCCTCAACAGGGAAGCCAAAGAGGCCGTCAACGTCAAGCGCACGGGTGTCCATGATGCCCTCTTCGCGAAGGTAAGACTGAGCAACATCGCAACCAAACCAGACAGGAAGGTTGTCCTTGAGCTGAGCCACAGCAAGGCGCTTGAGCTCAGGGATCTCCAGGTTGAGGTAACGAACGCCGCCACCCTCAACAACGTTGCCCAAGCGAGAAACGGTGTAGGTGTGGTTGAAAGGCTTATCAGCAGTAGGAGCAGAGATGATCGAGATGTAATCATCAAGATTCATATCAACAGTCTCAGCGAAGAACTCCTGAGGGGTAAAGGTGCCAGAAAGAACAAGGTTATCGTCTTTGTCGCGCAGGCGTGCCTCAAAAGATACTGGAGGCTGACCCAGGCAGGTTACCAGCAGGGTGTAGACGTCCTCCATCATCTCTTTCTTCATCTCACGCAGAGACTCAAGAGACTCACCAGCTGTTGCGGTCTCACGAAGACGCTTTGCAGCACTACGAAGATAGCGGGTGAGGTACGCGTCCATCTCGTGGGTGTTGCAAGAGTTAGCAGTCTCTGGCATAGCGCTCTTTGGAACTACACCGTACTTCTTTACAAGGCTCTTAAACATATCCCACTGGCCACCGTCGCCAATTGGATCGGTGAGCAGGAAGGATACAAGACGGCCATTCAGAGGTTCATCAAGGGTATCCAGAATATTCTCAAGGAACCAGTTGGACTTCTCCATCTTGTCCCAGAACAGTGGGTATGCCTGGGAAAGCTCAAAAGTGGAGAGGTTGTATTTCTTGATGATGCGATATCTAAACGTATTGAGTGATGCAAACATCCAGCAACGACCGGAACGCTTCTGATTGGTGCGGTCTCCTTGTTTTACTTCAACATCAAAGGTAAGAGGATTAAGGGCAACGCCCTCTGGTACACGAGCTGCTTTTCTAACACCAGCGCTGGTAGCAGCATTCTTAGCTACTGTGTGAGCGCGGTCGGACTCAAAGTTCTTCTGAGCCGCTGCAATGTCGTCAAAGGAAATGCTTTTCATTAGATCCATGTGATCTCCTTAACTGGAATAGGTAATACAAAAACTATATTCCCAATTAAGGTGTCCCTAGTCTAAGAGTTACCAGTTTGAAACTTTTATTTTGAGAAAATTTTGAACAGATGGTCCACGCCAACTAAGAGAGATTTTATGACGTTATTAAATTGGCGAGAAAATATTTTCATCCAATTTACCAGCGGTAATAGAAGTATTAGCACATAGAACATATGTTTGTATTAGTAGTTATTGTCCGTCGAATCGGCTACACTATACAAAGAAATTAAGAGCCCTTGGTAAAAGAACAAATTTTGAAGCACAAAGAGAAGAGCGTAGAAAAAGATGGCATTTGTTCACCTCCACAACCACTCAGATTTTTCCATTCTTGATGGAGCTAGCCGTGTCCCAGACATGGTTAGTAAAGCTGTAGAGTTTGGTATGCCAGCACTTGCTCTTACTGATCATGGGTATCTCTTTGGAATTCCAGATTTTGACCTTGCATGCCGTAAGTACAATGAGGCGCTTAAAGACTTTGGCCAGTGGTGCCATGATGTGGAATGTTTTGAAAAGGGCTGGGATCTAGAAGAGCCTCCTGCAGATGATCCTAATGCTGGTGAGCATGATAAGGTTCATGCTCAGTGGGCTTCTGACGTTCAAATTTGGAATCAAACACATGACATTGAGGCCGTAAAGGCCAATAAACCTTCTCCACTTATTAAGCCAATTTTTGGCTGTGAAGCTTATTTCATTCTTGATGATTGCATTGAGAAGGGTACTAAGCAGGTACGTTATCACCTTATCCTGCTTGCTAAAAATGAGACCGGCTATGTTAATCTGATGAAGATGATGTCAGAGGCGGGCTCAAAAGATATGTTCTATTACAAGCCACGCACTACGCTTGAGATGCTTAAGCGCTACCATGAGGGCATTATCTGCACTTCAGCTTGTGTTTCTGGCATCATTCCTCGTATGTTGTTTGAAGGCCGTCCAGAAGAAGCAGAGCGTTGGGCAAAAATCTACCAAGATATCTTTGGGGATGATTTCTACCTAGAGATTCAAGACCACGGTTTGTCTGATCCAAGCTGGGGCGGCTATACCGATAGAACCCTTGCTGAGCGCATTGTTAAGATGGGCCATGACCTTGGTATTAAGGTTGTTGCTACCAACGATAACCACTATCTCACTAAAGAGGATGCAAGCGTTCAAGATATTGCTTCCTGCATTGGTTCAGGCGCTCGCGTTGATGATGAGAACCGCAAACGCATGACAGGCAGCGAGTTTTACCTTAAGAGTGAGCAAGAAATGCGCCAGATCTTCTCGTGGTGTCCAGAAGCTATCGAGAACACCATTGAGGTTGCAAATAAGTGCAACTATGAGCTGGACTGGACTCACATGTATCTGCCAAAGTTCCCAGACTTGGCAGAGGGAGAGACCTCAGAGGAACGCTTTAGAAAAGAGTGTGAGCTTGGTCTTGCAAGACGTTATGGAGATGATTGGCAAAACGTTGTCATCAACGAGATTAACGTTAAAGACCGTTTTGAGTATGAATATGACATCATCTGCAAAAAGGGCTTTGCAGATTACTTCCTGATTGTTCAGGAGTATGTTCGCTGGGCAAAAGAGAATGGTATTGGCGTAGGCCCTGGTCGTGGTTCTGCAGCAGGCGCTATTGTTGCATACGCTATGGATATTACCTCGTTTGACCCTCTTGAGAATGGCCTCATGTTTGAGAGGTTCTTGTCTCCACAGCGTTCAGAGATGCCAGATATTGATATGGACTTCGACGATGAGCGTCGTCTTGAGGTTGTTGAGCACGTCCGTCAGATTTATGGATCTGAGCGTGTTTCTCACGTTATTACGTACTCGACCATCAAGGCAAAACAGGCAATAAATGACGCGTGCCGCGTTCTGGGTTACCCCGTTTATATGGGTCAGCGCCTCTCTAAGATGATTCCAGGAGATCCTAACGCTCACCTTAAGTTTGTTCTTCATAAGGCTCAAGAAGGCCAAAAAGGCGCTGATCAGTATTCTGCTGATTTTGAAGATGCGTACGAGAATGACCCTGATGCTAGAAGAATCATTGATGCAGCTCTGTCTATTGAGGGCTTGCATCGTGGTGAGGGTGTGCATGCTTGTGCGGTTTTGATTGCTCCTACGCCTGTAAATGACCACGTTCCCACCAAGGTAGATACCAAGGGCGGCGTAGAAATTACGCAGTACGAGGGCCACTCTGTCGCAGACATGGGCCTTCTTAAGATGGACTTCTTGGGACTGAGAACCCTAACGGTTATTTCTCGTGCAATCAAAAACGTGAAGGATAACTACGGTATTGATATCGATGTAGATAACATTCCGTTTACTGATCCAGAAATTTATAGACTTCTTAGAGAAGGCAGAACTGCTGGTGTTTTCCAGGTTGAGTCTGCAGGTATGACTGCAACCATTAAGGGCATGAGACCAACAGAATATAAGCACATCGTCGCACTTATCGCTCTTTATCGTCCTGGTCCTCTTAACGCAGGTATGGTTACCAGCTATATCAACCGTA
Source organism: uncultured Atopobium sp. (assembly GCA_938028635.1). Lineage (GTDB taxonomy): Bacteria > Actinomycetota > Coriobacteriia > Coriobacteriales > Atopobiaceae > Lancefieldella. The sequence continues at coordinate 14,010 of CALIZK010000063.1, read as the reverse complement.
TGAACGGTAGAGAAGAAGTCAAAGATTACGATCCACGTCTTCACGATATCTTGGAAGAAACCTACGGAACCATGGTCTACCAAGAGCAGGTTATGCAGATTTCTATGAAGATGTCTGGTTTTACCGCAGGCGAGTCTGATAAGGTCAGAAAAGCAGTAGCAAAAAAGAAGATCAAACTCATGCAGGAAGTTGTCCAGCACTGGGATGACGGTACTGATGAGACCATGGAGGCTCACTGGAAAAACGGCGCAGTTCGTAATGGATTTGATCGTTCGGTTGCAGAAAGCATTTGGGACGATGTTCTTGAGTTTGCATCTTATGCATTCAACAAGTCTCACTCTGCTGGCTATGCAATTCTTGTTATGCAGACCGCATGGATTAAAGCGCATTATCCACATGAGTTTATGGCAGCAGTTCTTACCTCGTACATGGGCAAGACGGATAAGATTGTTCACTACGTAAGCGCTTGCCGTCATGAGGGCATCAAGATTCTTCCGCCAGATATTAACGAGTCCGGTAAAGACTTTACGGCTACTAAAGAGGGTATTCGTTTTGGCTTTGCAGGAATCCGCGGCGTAGGAGCCGGTGTTGGTGAAGCCATTATGCTTGAGCGTCAAAAAGGCGGTCCGTTTGCCAATATCCACGATTTTGTTGATCGCGTAGATGCAAGTCAGGCAAAGCGCAACGTTGTTGAAGCTCTTATCAAGGCAGGAGCTTTTGACTCAACAGGCTATACCCGTATGCAGATGATGAGCTTTGTGGATAAGAACAATCCACAAAACATTATCGATGCTGCTACTAAGCGTCAAAAAGATAAGGCCGTTGGCCAGTTCTCTATGTTTGATATGTTTGCAGAGGTAGAGGGTTCCGGCTTTAGTGATAGTGTCCCAGAGCCAGATGGCGTTGAGTGGGATAGGCGATTCAAGCTTACTAAAGAGTACGAGGTCTTAGGCATTTATGTCTCTGATCATCCACTTCGTCCATACGAGTATGCCCTTGCTAAGAGCAGAGATTATGCCCTTGCAGAAATTGAAGAGAATGTAGAGGTTCAGCTTCCTAACGGTGCTATGTCTCAGCAGTTCAAAGTTCCAGAAGGTAAGCCTATTCGCTTTGCGGGCATGGTTACTAATGTTATGAAGCGCACTACTAAAAACGGCGACCCAATGGCAATTGTTACGCTTGAAGACATGGAGGGTAGCGTCACTATTGTCATGTTCCCTAAGCTCTACAAGAAGGCTGCAAGACTTCTTGCTGGAGATGTTGATCCAGAGACTGGTGAGAGCCAGAGCGACATCTTCATTTCTGTTCTTGGAAAGCTTGAGCGGTCTGATAGAGGAGACCAGGTTATTGCTCAAGAAGTTAATCCTATTGAGCTTAACAGTGCTAACAACACACCAAAGACACTCGTTATTCATATGCCTGCTTCTCAACTTCAAAGACAGGCTATCGAGACACTTGGACAGATCTTCTCGCGCTATCCCGGCATGGACTGTATTGAGATTAGGGTAGAAACAGACATGGGCGATGTTATGCGCATGGAAATTCCTACCAGGATTGATGGACGTAGCATGGTTCTTTTGACCGAGCTTAAAGATTTTATTGGTCAAAGCGGATACGCACAGATTGTTTAGTTTTTGTCGATTCTAAATTTGCAGGTTTCTCTTAAGTAATAACTGTTACTATTTAAGTAGAACTTGCTAAGAAATTCTGACATCTTCGGATGTCGTGAGAGGAGAAAAAATGATCGACGCAAAGTTTTATCGTAACAAGGAGACAGGCGCTGTTGTTTACGGTGTCGCAGGCAACGTAGAGGCAGTAGACCTTGAGCTTCTCCAGGCTGGCGTTACTGACGGTGCAGCTGAGAAGCACGTTCCATTTGTTACTCGTGAGGGCAATACCGTTACCGTCCGTGTTGGTGAGGTTGCTCATCCAATGCTCGAAGAGCACTACATTGAGTTCATCGCTCTTGTTTCTGAGAACGGCGCTCAGTTTGCACAGCTTAAGCCTGGCCAGGAGCCAGTTGCTACCTTCACTCTTGAGGAGGGTGTTGAGGCAGAGGCTTATGAGTACTGCAACCTTCACGGTCTTTGGAAGGCTTCTCTCTAAGACTGGTTGCTTATTCAACAAGCAAGACTAATCTGTGAATTGAAACGGAGCTGCTACCTGCGGCTCCGTTTTTTCTTACTACACCTGTTTGTTTTTGGGTAAAAACAAATTAAGCACTTTATGATAGGAATGGTATGCGCATAGCAGTTGCACAAATGAATACTCAGGCCGGAGACTTCGAGTTTACCGCTCAGACCATGCTGGAATATGCTCAGAGAGCTCAACAGCAAGGTGCTGAACTAGTCATTTATCCTGCGCCAACTCTTACGGGGCTGCTAAGCGTGCCAGAGGCTGACATAGAAGGGCTTTTTGCAGACCTCTCGGAGATTATCAATTCGCTTTCAGAAAAGCTTCCAATTGCGGCTCTTATTCCTGTTGTAACAGAGTTTGATGGAAGTGCAGCGAGCGAGGCCCTTCTCGTTAGAAACGGAGCCATAACCCCACTTAAACTCACTGCACAGATAGCGCACATGAGCGCTCTTGCTCGTTCTGCCAGCTCCGCACAAACATCTGGCGAGAATACCGTTGAGCTCGCAAAGTTTGAAGCAGGTGGCCTTACGTTTGGCGTTGCTTTTACCTACGACGATCTTGACGCATGGCAAGATGTCGACGACTCGTTAGACGCCGTTATTTACCTGCCGTATTTTGGCTTTGCTGTTGATGATTCGTCATCTGCCATGGGCATGGCGGTGGCAGAAAGCCGCTATCTGGGAGATGTTGAAGAATTTGATAGCTGGCTCATTGCTGCAAATGCTGTTGGTGCCTATGGTAACCAGGTGTTTTGTGGTTCAAGCTTCTTCTTGTCTCCTTCAGGTGATTTGGTCAAACAAGCCTCATCGTTTTCTGAAGATTTGGTTGTCTGCGATGTTGACCAAGATACTATCGAAAACTTTGATAGAGAAGATACTGCGGGTGTCTATAACAGCGCGCTTACTACCTGGGGCGTATTGGCTACAGGAGTGCGAGACTACACGGTAAAGTCTGGCTTTGACGGCGTGTTTATTGCAGTTGACGGTTCGCTCAATTCTCTTGTTACTATGGCTCTTGCTTCAGACGCTTTAGGTCCTATGCGCGTCCACGTACTGTTGCTTCCAAACAAAGATTCTCGAGCGACAAGCGCTGCGGAGTTGCTTACCGCAAGACTTCGGGTTAATAAAGTTACTGTGGATAGCACGGTTTTCTCGATATTGACTGATACAAAATTGGTGAGTGCATACGGCTATGCATACGCTGACCAGTACAATTACTTGACGCTTGAGACTGCCGATAAGACCATCCTTGCGCTCAAAGGAACAGAGATTTCTAGTGCGCATTCTCTGTGGCCTCTTGGTGATATGTATCATGCAGACATTGTTGACCTTGCAAGGGTAAGAAATACCTTCTCGCCAGCTATTGACCATGCAGTTCTCGAGAATATCTCTGAGGTTGTAACTGATGGGTTAGAGAACGCTGCGTCAACGCCTCAAGAACGCATCGAGTTTGTTGATTACGTGCTTACCAGCTATCTTGAGTGGAATAAGAGCATTTCTGCCATTGTGGAAGAAATGGGAAAGGTTGACGAGGTCAAAGCAATTATTTCTATGCTCCACGCTCACCAAAAAGACCGCAGAAATACCACTGAGGTTCTGGAAATGTCTTCAAAGAGCCTCACAAACGCTCACATTCCACACGCATCAGTCTGGCAAGACAGAATTAGAGATACAAAGGCTTCCGAATCTGACCTGATAGAGTCCTTGCGAAATTCTTTGCGAGAAATTCAAGGCGCTTCTATGCATCTGCCTGAGTTGTCAGTTGATCCAGCGGAGGCTCAGGAGGGCTTTAAGGATATGCTGGAGCTTTTAAAAGAGCTGGCACAAGAATCTGATGCACAAATTGGCATGGTTGACCCTAAAATGTGGAGAGGCCCTTTCTCAGAAAATTAGTTGCATCGTTTGCGCATACTCTGTGATAATATAGAACGAACGTTCTATATTAGGAGGTGCAATGGTAATTCTTGGAATAGACCCTGGTCTTGCTCACACTGGATGGGGAATTGTAGAGACAAGGGGTTCTGAATGCCGTGCACGCGCCTATGGATGCATAACTACAACCGCAGATGAACCTATAGATATGCGTTTGGGAAGAATCTATAACCAGATTGTTGAGGTTATAGATAAGTTTTCACCAGAAGCTCTTTCTATTGAGAGCATTTACTTTGGACAAAACGTTAAATCTGCTATTCCTACTGCACATGCTCGCGGTGCTGCTATTGTCGCTTGTTCTAAAGCAGGTCTTACGGTTGGAGAATATACTCCAATGCAGATAAAGCAGGCTGTTGTTGGTACAGGAGCTGCTGATAAACAGCAGGTTATGTATATGGTTCAAAACATATTGTGCTTGGACCATCAGCCTCATCCAGATCACGCGGCTGACGCTTTAGCTGCTGCAGTTTGTCACGCTAATCTTGTAAGAACCACCTCGCTTGGAAAGGGAAGAATACAACTATGATTGTCCAGCTTACGGGCACACTTGTATCCGTTACTCCTTCAGTTGCTGTTCTCGACGTTAATGGCGTTGGGTATGAGCTGGGTATATCAGCTTCAACAGCTGCTTCGCTTCCACAAGCGGGTGAAGCAGGCGTTACCGTTTTAACTCGTATGGTGGTCAGAGAAGATTCAATGGAACTCTTTGGTTTTGCTTCGCGAGAAGAGCGTGCGCTCTTTGATCGCTTGCGTGCAATTTCTGGAGTAGGTCCTAAATTGGCTCTTTCTGTGCTTTCTACGTTTACGCCACAGCAACTTGCGGTAATTGTTGCTACCAATGACGGAAATCGTCTTAAGAGTGTTTCTGGCCTTGGTAAGAAGAAAGCAGAGCGCTTAGTAATTGAACTTTCTGACGTGTTCGCAAAAGATGCAGAGCTTAAGCAGCTTGTTGGTCTTACATCTCCTGCAGACTTTGCTGCTATTCCAAAACCTGCTGTAACCTCTGTAGAATCAGAGGCTATTGAGGCTCTTCTTGGAATGGGCTTTACTTCTCAGGAAGCAACACTTGCTCTTGAGGGGTATGAAGAAGCTGGTGCTATTACAATTGAAGCTGCTATTGGATATGCACTAAGGCGTTTGGGAAGTGGTAATTAATGTGGGAAGCAGATGCAGATAACTTATTTGAGTCGTCGTCTACTCCAGCTCCATTTCCAGGACACACTTCTCAGCGTGTAGTTTCTAGTGGGCTTCAGGCAGAAGACTTGGAGCAAGATAGAAACTTGCGACCAAAAACTCTTGATGAGTATCTTGGTCAAGAGCGCGTTAAATCTAATCTCCGTGTTCTTATTGAGGCAGCAAAAAGTCGCAATGAGCCGCTTGATCACGTTATATTTTCTGGTCCTCCAGGCCTTGGTAAAACAACGCTTGCAGGTGTTTTAGCGGGAGAAATGGGCTCAAAGCTTCATACAACCTCTGGTCCCGCAATTGAGCGAGCAGGAGATTTAGCTGCAATTCTCACCAATCTTGAAGAGGGAGATATCCTCTTTGTTGATGAGATTCACAGACTTAATCACCAGGTTGAAGAAATTTTGTATCCAGCAATGGAAGACTTCTTCTTAGATATTGTTATTGGCAAAGGTCCTGCGGCAAGGTCAATCAGGCTTGATATTCCACGCTTTACTCTTGTAGCTGCAACAACAAGAACCGGACTTTTGACTGGTCCTTTGCGCGATCGTTTTGGTATTTCTTATCGTCTTGACTACTACACTGTTCCTGAGCTTCAGACTATTGTCATGCGCTCGGCAAACATTCTTGATGTAGAAGTTGATGAGCAGGGTGCCGCAGAAATTGCTTCTCGATCAAGAGGCACACCACGCTTGGCAAATCGTCTGCTAAAGCGCGTACGAGATTACGCACAAGTTAAAGCTGAAGGTACTATTACCTGGCAGGTAGCCTCAGAGGCGCTTTCATTCTTTGAGATTGACGAGCTTGGTCTAGATGTAATGGACGTGCGTGTTTTACGTGCGCTTTGTGAGACGTTCAGAGGACGTCCCGTTGGTCTCACAACCATTGCAAGTGCAGTCTCAGAGGATCCATCTACACTTGAAGATGTTTATGAGCCATATCTTTTGCAGCAAGGGCTTATCATTAGAACTCCTCAGGGTAGACAGGCAACGCGTGCTGCATTTGATCACTTACGTATTCCTGTTCCTACTAACTAGTAGATTGGAACAAAATGCTTCAACGAGATTACATTTTGGAAGTAATCGATGACTTTACTTCAACGGTCACAGCAGGTTTGGGAAATGCTTTAGAGACTCAAACTGAAGAGTCACTTGATGGGGTAGAGGCAGCTGTTGCAGAGCTCATTGATTTAAGCCCAGAGACTGCTCTTGCGCTTTCGCCAGACTCTCTTGTAACTATGATGTTGCTCTCCGGTGTAGCTGATTCAGTTGCAGAGTATGTGGTGTATGCCCTCGATAGGCTCTCTCGCGTTTATGAGCAACTAGGAGACGAGGATAAGGCTGGTCTTAGAAGGCAACAGGCAGTAGCTGTTGCACAGTCCTTCTCGGTAGATCAAAATGCTACTCCAGAGCAATTTAAGGATTTTGAAGCAAAGTATTTTGCGTAACCACGTTTTATAAGCTAACAAATAAACCCCAGCTCAATATGAGTTGGGGTTTATTGCTATAGAGCTTCATGTTTATTTGGATTACCAAATAACAATCTTAGTTCCATAAGGAATGTTGTCATAAACCCACTTAGCGTTTTCTGTTGCAAGACGTACGCAACCGTGGGAACCGTTGTATCCAAGCCTACCATCACGGACGGTATAACCGTCGGAGTTATAGAGAATGGAGTGAATAAGATACTCACCAGAAATGGTCGTGTAATACCAGCATCTAAAGCCAGAGCCAAAGTAGAGACCCTTGTTACCTACGGTAAATTGACCATGAGGGGTCCACATACCTGGTGCTCCTGTGGTGCACTGCCATTCGTACCAAACAACCCAGTTACCGTGTGAGCCCCTGTATACAGCAAAGCGATTGCCAGTAGTATCAATCTGGATGAGCCAGTTAGTAGCACTGTAATAGTTCTGTGCATAACGATACATATCAGGGTAGTAGCAAGGTTGCTCCTCCATGGCGCCGTCTGCACCGGACCAATAGAGCTTGCCGCCCCAGGTTACATAACCAGTTTGCATGGAACCATTATTACTGAGATAGTAGTCCTTGCCGTTATCTTTAATCCATCCGGTTTTCATCTTGCCGTCAGAATCAAGGAAGTACCAACTGCCCTTTGAATTAATCCAACCAGTTTGTTTTTCTCCATTGGAACTAAAATAGTACCAAGTTCCATGAATATTAAGCCATCCATCTGCTGGTGCACCATTAGAAAGATAATAAAAATCTTTACTATTTTCTTTTATCCAACCTGTCTTAATTTTATGGTCAGAGCCAACGTTTACAGTCAAGCCAGGAAGATGTACCGCTCCTGTTGGCTGTGAACCGTCATCTGTAGAGAAGACTCCTTCGGGAGAAATGAATCCAGTCAGTACTCCGTCTGGCCCTGCCCAACGTTTTACACCATTTGAAAGAGTAACCCATTCATTTTTTGCTAGACCATAGCTTTTATCAAAGTAGTAATTCTTTCCATCAATTGAATGCTCTCCAACGTATGCGGCATGGTCAATTGAAGATGGATTAAAATACCAGGTCTTATTGCCAGGAGTAGTAAACCATCCAGAGACAAGAGAGCCGTCAGATTGAGCCCAGGAAAAATTTCCGTCTGGTAGGGACACCCAATTACTAGCAGTCATACCAGCATTTTCATCAACGTAATATGAACCGCTAGGAAGTTGGAAAAGTCTAGTTTTCATGCGATGGATTGAGTCTTCTGGATCAAAGTAAAACCATTTACCATCTGGGAAATGTTTCCAACCTGAATAGAATGAGCCATAAGTATCTACCCAAGACCATGAACCATCATCATTGTGAGTCCAACTATTTCTAAGGATTCCATAGTTTTCATCGAAATGATAATATGTGCCGTCAATTTCGACATTGCCAATAAGCGCTGGATGCTGTGGAACAGATGGATCAAAGTACCAAGTTTTACCATTTGGTGTGTTAAACCAACCAGAGGCAAGAGCGCCATTTTTTTGAGCCCAAGCCCACTCACGAGTTGGTAGTTGAATCCAACTGTTAGAAATCATACCTGCATATTCATCAATGTAATATGAGGTACCAGAAACCTGAATTGTTCCAATTAACATACGATGACGAGGTTCTTCTGGATCAAAATAGAACCACTTGCCGTTAGGCATATGCTTCCATCCAGAATAGTAAGTACCATCTTCAGTTGCCCATGACCAAGAACTTGCTGAACGATATACCCATCCATTTGTTACAAGTCCGTCTGTTGAATCAAAGTAGTAAAACTTACCATCAATTTCAGTTTCACCGAAGATTGCCTTATGCAGCGGGTCAGTTGGATCAAAATACCAAGTTTTTCCATTAGGTGTTGTGTACAAACCCTTGACTGCATTACCAGCAGCGTCTACATAGTGCCAACCAGAATCATCTTTGATCCACTGGCTTGTGACAAGTGTTCCATCTTCTTTGTAATAGTGGAATTGGCCGTTTTCTTGTCTCCATCCAGAAGACTGAGGGGTTGGCGAAGTATTCTCTGTTGGAACAGTAGGTGTCTGGTCTGTTGTTGGAGTTGTTGTTGGCGCTGCAGGTGAGGTAGGCTGAGAGTTTTCAGGTGCTGTAGGAGAAGTATTTTCAGATGTTGCAGTAGTTTCAGTTGTTACAGCGGGGGCATTTACTGCGGACGTATCAGTAGTCTCTGCAAGAGCAGGAGCAGCGTGGAGTCCGCAAAGTAGAGCTGCACTCAACGAAGCAACTGCAATAAGCTTTTGCATTGAAGGCCTGCTGGACAAACATGTCTTCTTTTTCATTTGCATATCCTTTTTTGAAGGGATAACTTTCTATATAAATAATAGTTTGATATGTCTGTTATTGTTCCCGTAAATTAATCCTATACAAATTCTCTATCTTCTATGAAAAAATGCTCAACTAATGAGATAAAAAACGTTTAATAGCAGATATATCCATAAATAAATGCTGGAAAACAGCTTGATTACCTGTGGCTCTTCCGGTAGATGGTGTGAAAATCTCCATGAGTGGTTTCTCGCCACATAAGTTGTTGATTAAGGTTATTATATTCCACGTGGCGAAACGTCACGGTATCGCGCTCCACAGGCGCAGTTTTGCCCTGCGGGGCTAAGAAAGAAAGGCACGAAATGGCTCAGGGTACTGTAAAGTGGTTTAATCCAGACAAGGGTTACGGCTTCATCTCTCGTGAGGATGGCGACGATCTGTTCGTACACTTCTCCGAGATTCAGATGGACGGTTTCAAGACTCTCGATGAGGGTCAGCCTGTCGAGTTTGAGATTACCACCGGCCAGAACGGTAAGCTCCAGGCTTCTAGCGTCCACAAGATCTAGTACTTGCGAACACTACCATCAAAAGGAGACCTTCGGGTCTCCTTTTTTGTTACATCGCTATTTTTACAGTTGCAGTAACCAAGAGCTTTAATACCAGTGCTTGATGGTAAGGTCAGCAAGTTCAGAGAGTTTCTCGATATCTTGATGCTCATCATCACAATTAACAGCACAGGTGATAAGGCCAACAGAATTTCCTGTCTGAAGAGCCAGTGGGATGTCTTCAAACAGAATTGTTTTCTCGGCTGGAGCATTAAGGCGTTTAAGCACCTCAAGATACAGATGAGGCTCATCTTTTGCAGATCCAACATCTGCTGCAAACACCTGAGTATCAAACAGAGTGGATAGATGTAAACGAGGCTCAAGAAGAGCAAGAAGCTCTGGCTCGTTGACAGTTGCTAATGCAGTAGGGATGTCTTTTTCTTGTAACTTGCCAATAAAATCAACAACACCAGGTCGAAGCTGCACGGAGTTTACAAAGAAGCTTTTACTGAGTTCTTTCCACTCGGCGACAATCTTTTCTGGATCTTCCTTTAGCCCATAGGTGGCAATTGCCCATTCGGCTCCCCTTTCAAATCCAAGAGGGGAGAGAATCTTGCCAATTTCTGGAGTGTAAGGGATTCCTCGCGACTCAAAAAACTCCTGGTCAACAAGCTTCCAAATATGGTGCGTATGAGCAATAGTGCCATCAAAATCAAAGATTGCTGCTTCAAAATCTGTTGCAAGAATATCTTCAAGTGTCGAGAAAATCACAGAGTTCCAATCAAGTTGCGGTGAGCTTGTGTTTTTTATTGTTGACATGCCAGTCTAGTGTAAACTTTTAGCAAGTATGAAGAGGAGTAAACCAATACTTTTCGGAGGACCGCATGAAACGCAGCTTATTTAATACTCGCGGTAAATTGCTTGCTGTTTTGTTCTTTGTTGTCACAACATTGTTTGCAACAACAGTTCAAAGCGCATATGCAACTACCTACACCACAATGGATGCCCAAGGAAACATTATCCAGAGTGAATCACTAAAAGATGCCGTAGCACTTGCTCGTGCAACTGGCAGACCTATTGCGCTTGACCCAGGTCACAGTGATGGCCTTGAAGGCAGAGATCCAGGTGCTACCTACTTTGGACTCAAAGAGGGAGATCTGGCTTGGGCCACTGCCATGTACGCCAAGAAGTATCTGGAAAAATGGGGTGTACAGGTTGTTGTTGTTCGTGGAGAACACGAGGATCCATCAATCAAGACGCGCGTACAACGTGCTGTTGACGCAAATGCTTGTGCCATCATCTCGCTTCACTACAATGCCGGCCAAGCATCAGCAACGGGCTCTGAGGTCTTAGTTCCTCATGACGTAAGCTATAACCATGACCTTTATGTTGCTGGTCAGGATCTTGCCAGTAAGGTTAACTATTACTTAAGAAACAAAGCAGGTATTGTCACCCGTGGTGATGGTGCTACTGAGCGTGGCTATAACGATAAAGATGGCACAGACTATTACGAGAATGGCGATGAGTCCGATTATTACGGTATTGTCCGCTATGCTCGTCAAAAGGGAATTCTTGGCGTAATTATTGAGCATCAATTCATCTCTAATCCAGCTAATGCGGCTGAGTTTAAAGACCTTGGCGATAACTCAAAGGTTGACTATATTGGCTGGGCTGACGCCTGGGCAATCTGGGAAATGTATAGCTCTGACACCTGGTGGAACATGAGAAGTATTTCCGTTGTTCAACAAGGTAATGACGTGACTCTTAAACCAGTTCTTACTGGTGTAGTTACGGGTGCGACGTTTACCTATAGTTATGTTGGTCCAGATGGATCAAAGGTGACTGTTGCATCTAATACATCTGATACGTCAGCAACATTTTCTCTTCCAACAAGTGGTCGATATACCTTGTATATCACTACAAAATCTTCTGATGGACAAGAAATTACTCGTCAGATGCAATTTGATGCTACAGTAAAAGAGCAGCCTGGCTGGCGTAAAGTAGCTGATGGCTGGAAGTATGCTGATACTCAGGGAACTCCTTATGTCAGCTGTTGGTTGCAAGACAGTGATGGATGGCATTATTTTGATGCTAGGGGAATTGCTGTTTCTGGCTGGTTTACTACGCCAAATGGTAAAGTTTGGTACTTTGACGCAGCTGCACCTCATAACGCTGCCGCCCTTGGCCAGAGGACCATTTCAGGTAAGTCTTATTACTTTGATGAAGTGAATGGGCTTGTAAAGAATAATTGGATTCACTGGCCTGACGATTCTTGGTCATGGGCAACAGAAGACGGCTCATTGCAAGCCGGTTGGAAACGTATGCCTAACGGTAAATGGTTCTACTTTGATAGTAATAACAACTATCGCGCCACCTTTGGCTTAATGTCCGATGGCTATCAGAAATATTATATTGATGTTGATCATGGTCTTATTTCTGGCGGCTGGATTAGCCTTGCTGATGGCAATTGGGCATGGGCAAATTCAGATGGCTCTCTTTATGTTGGCTGGAAGCATATGCCCAATGGTAAGTGGTTCTACTTTGATGAGAATGCAACTTACCCACTTATGAAGACCGGCGTTTTTGCTACTTCTAGTGGCTCGTATTATGTTGATGTAAACAATGGTATGACCTCTAATGGTTGGGTTGCCTTGCCTAACAATATTTGGGCATGGGCTCAATCAAGTGGCGCCTTAGCCTCTGGTTGGTTTAATACTCCAAATGGCAAGACCTGGTACTTTGATCCAACCACTACTGAGCACGGCGCCCTCTTTGGCCTGCAATCAATCAATGGCTCATATTATTATTTTGACGAGAATAATGGCCTGCTCCGCAACCAAGACGTTACGCTTCCAGATGGTCGTGTTGTACACGCAGATACATATGGTGTTCTTAACATTAAGCCTACTGATACCAATAACGGTAGAGGTGGAAACGTTGACAGCAATAACGGTGGAGATAATAGAGACGCTAACAACACGCCTGCTGATAACGATTCTCCAATTGAGCCAACTCGCGGTAATTTCTCTGATCACACCAGCATTCTTGGAGCACCTCTTGTCACTAAAGAGGACCTTCAGCGAGATTTCAACAAGCGCGTAGGTTCTGCTTATCCAGCTGTCTATGCCGAGAAGGGCGCTGCAACAGGAACCGATTTTGTAAACCAGCTATGGCAGGCTGCCATTGACGAGGGAGTTCGTCCAGAACTTCTCTATGCACAGGTCATGATTGAGACAGGTAACCTTCGCTTTGGTGGCGATGTCCTTCCTGAGCAGTGCAACTTTGGTGGTATGGGTGCAACTGGAGACGGAAAGCGTGGACTCTCATTTGATACCGTTCTTAAGGGACTACGTGCACAGGCTTTGCACCTTCGTGCATACGCAGGCTATGAGCCACTGACCGTTGATCCAAGCGAAGCACAAAAGGTTGACCCACGCTACGGAGCATGGATTCTTGCTAGGAAGGCAAACATTATCCGCAAGCTTGCTGGAACGTGGGCAATGGACAAGAACTATGCTGTAAAGCTTGTTCGCGTAATGAATGAGCTGTAAAAGCCACAGTACATTGTGCAAAAGGAGTTCCGAGAAATCGGAACTCCTTTTTTTATGCCAATTCTTTGTGAGTTTGAGTTGAGTTATCTTATCTTATCTATCAGGCTCTCCTTCAATGGAGTTGAGCATGTCAAAGTAGACGTCATCTTTAGTCATAATTCCTAGGTTCATCATGAAGTTCTTGGCAACACTAAAGAGCTCTGCATCAAGTGAGGCGCGGGTACCATCTAAGAAAATAGTAGAGACCTCATCTGTTGGAGCAACAGGAATTTGATTTTCTATGAGCGTGGCGTAAATCTCATCATCGCTCATTTCATCGCAGCTAAACTCAGGCTCTGTTTGCGCAAGAATAGCCGTCTCGGTACCAATAATAAACGTAGCACCTGGTAAGAACTTAAGAGCAAACTGATAGCAAGCTTGAGCAGCTTTAAGGTGTCTCAGACGCCACTGGAAAAACGCCATGCGGTAATAACCGAATCCGATACTCTCTGGGTCATGCGCAAGCATAAGAAGGCTCTTAAGCTCGTTAGCAGCGGCACTAATATCTAGCGACTCCTCAAGACAGTGAGAGAGATGTAGTCGTGCGCTCATGCTCAAAGGTGCAATTTCCACAGCTCTTCTCGCGTGCTGAAGAGCACTTTGAGTTTGTCCCTGAAGCGTTTGAGCAATAGATACCAAAAGGTGAGCCTCAAAGTAAGACATAGGAGCTAGACGAGTATTTTTCTCAGGATTAGAGAGAATTCTGTTGTAAAGTACGCGATCAACATAATTCATAAAGACGCGCCACTGGGTAGTGTCTGTGTCTGTGTATGTCTTATTTCTGTCAACCGTATCAAGCGCTTCCAGAAGCATAGATTCTGCTTCCTCATAGTTCTTCTCAGTAATAAGACGCTGGGCCTTT
>CALIZK010000062.1:0-4244 GCA_938028635.1 uncultured Atopobium sp. | reverse complement strand
GAAGAAAGAAGACGAGTCATCCTGCGGTCAGCACGACGGACATTTCCAATTCCCTCATTCTTAAGAATGGAAAGGTTGCCTGAACCAACACAATAAAGGTTGATAAGGAACGCACCGCGGATATCTGTTCTGTGCTTAGCGAGGAACTCTCTCATGCCAGCATGATCAAAGTCAGATGCACCGAGTGCTACAAACCAGATGTCATGAGAAATAATCTCATCATCAGAAAGAGAAAGAACGGCATTGCGTAGGTCATCCTCAGAAATAGAAGGCTCTTCCTCAGACTCTTCATCCTCACGAAGCTCTGCTGAAGGTGCCGCACCGCCCTTCCAGTCATCAGAAGGACCATCATTGCGACCAAAAAGTCTAAATGAGCGACGCTTTGCCTCAGGGGTCTTTTCATCCTGTTCGGTTGAAATGCCCTCGTCAGCAGAAATGGTCTCAAATGGACTTTCGGTTTCCTCTACTTCTGGAGCAGCAGATGGAACATAATGAGGAACAGGCTCAGCAGATGGAGCCAGTGGGTCAACGGCCTCGCCAGATGGGTCAGGAAGATCAAACAGAGAAGCACGACGAGCAAAGTCATTTTTAGCGTGCAGAGCATGCTCTTCTTCTGGTTGGACAAGCGTTGCATTTGCGTCTGCGGATTCGTGAACCTGCTGCATAGTTGCATTAACTTCGTCGTCAACAGAGTCGTACACAACAGTCTCATCAGAGGTAGCCTCATCAGCCCGCTCATCCTCTGTGGTTGCATTGACAGCCTCAGCAACATCCTCAAGAGATGCTGTCTGGCTTGCACCTGTTGTGTCGTAAGCAACGTAGCTTATTTCGCAATCCTCAGGAAGAATACCCAAAGAGTTAAGAACTTCCTCACCATGACGTACGCCAACCACCTCATCTGGCTCTGGCACAAGAGCCGCAGCATCTCCTGCAAAATGATGAACAACCTCAGGACGATGTCCAGTAGGACGAACGTTTTCAAGAATACCAAGAAGAGCGGCAACAGAAGACTTGTTGTTATTTGCACCAATGGTACAAGGCGCAAAACGCTCTGCAATGTCTGCAACAGAAAGGGAAACAAGTGGAAGAGCAGCAAGAATGCCAACGATCCAGAAAAGAACGCGGACTGAATCAGGAAGGAAGCGAAGAATCTGAACAAACGTAGCAACAAACACTGCAACTACACACCAACGCGAATACTTCTGTGCAAGAGGCACGTACTTTGCTACAGGAGACTCAACAAGGAAGTTTGTATGTGGAGAGTCATAGTGAGCAACAATTACGATTGGACGATTGCCTTTTGCGACAAGCTCACCAGTGGCCTCGTGTTTAGCAACAACGTTCTGGCTCCTAATAGAAGATCCAAATGAACCCAGAATGTCATTACCAAAATACTTGAGACACGTAAGTGCGCCAAAACCAGCGACAAGCAGAACGCCAAAAGCAATGAGTGCTGCATTACCAGTGCCTGCAAAAATAACGCCAATGAAGAGGAGGATTAGATAGATTGAGTAGCCAAGACTCTTAATAGACTTAGCGTCAAATTCTTCAATGGTTGCCTCAAGCCCGTGAAGTTTCATTTCTTCAGCAATGGTTTGAGCAGCCTGAAGCTCCTCTTGGCTACCGGCAGGAGCAATATCAATCTGCTCGTCTAGATAGTCAACATAGTCATGTGTGATGGCCATACTACGTCCTTCGTTGGCATGTCTTCTGACAGGTTTCATATATACGTCATTAGTATACGTCTTATATCGAAATATAGCGGTTAAAGTGTATTTTTACGTCCAAATTTAGAAATTCTGCACTAAATATCAAAAACTTTCGTATATGTTTAGAGAGATTTGAGTTCAACTAGCAAAAAGCGGGAGGTGGATATGGCTCCAAACAATCAAACTCTAGGTAATAATGAACTTGGTGCCTGGAGGATTTTCTCGCTATTTATGCTGCTAATTCAAAAGGGACCTCTACCCTCGGCAGAAATATATGCAGCGATTTACTCAGATTTATCTACCGATTCTGCTTTAAGAACTTTTTCAAGAGATCGCACTGTTTTGAAACAGCTTGGATTTGCAATTACAGAGGTAAAAACGGGAAAAGAAAAGTCATTCTATCTTTCGGACTCGAATTTCTTTAATTCCTCGTACGACTTAAGCCCTGAAGATGCCAATCAGCTGCTTGTAATCTGCAGTGCAATTCTCACTGACGCAACGTTTGTATACCAAGAGGAATTGAGAAACGCGCTCTCTAAAATTGTGGGTAACTTTTATTCCTTGGACTCAGGTAAGTCAGACAGCCAAAAACTCAGCGCTTCTTCCCAAAACAAAGTCTTTCCTGTTCTATACGAATCACTCAGCTCTAAACAACTGGTAAACATCACCTACACAAACTCACAGGACCTAGTTAAGCAAAAACATCTGGGCGTGCTGGACTTCTTTGTTTCACAGGGACTTCTATACTTTGTGGCCCAAGATTTTTCATCCGGTACTGAGAGCGCTTCCATCAAAACTTTTCGCGTTGACCGTGTTTTAGATGCCGCGATTCTTAAAAATGAGTCCTTCTCCATACCAGAAGAGTTTGATTCAAAAGACTATAAACCCCTTGATTTCCAGCTCGGATTGCAAGCAGACACGCTTACCGCGTTTGTCCCCAAAAATATACTCGCTGCTTTTGAACATTTCTCGCAAGGTCAAGGGGATGTTGAGCTCCTCTCTAATGGCGCTTTGTGGACCGTTACTTACGCTCATGAAGACACCGCTTTATCTTGGATTCTTGCTCATGGATTAATTCCAAGGTCTCCAGAGTCTCTTCTCGCAAAGTGGAAAGGGTCTTTAAGCGAGGTTGCCAATGGCTGTTAAAAACACCTCTTTTGGAAGAAAAAACATATCGTCAGCTGTCTATAAGCTCATACTGCTTGCTTCTGCATTGAGGGAGTCTTTTGACGCAGTTGAGCTAAGCGCGGTTCAGTCGCGATTTGGCATCTCCTCTGAAGAGGCTGCTATTCTGATGGAGCTTTTGCAACTCACGGACGAGAATGGCTATCTTCCCCTCCCCCTTACGGGAGACCAAGATACTCTGACACTTGTTGGAGAGTCTCCCTTTACTGCTCGCAGACTTGTCTTAACGGATGAAGAAACCTTGGCCCTTAAAGAGGCTTTTACCGCTCTTGCTTTGCCCCAAAAAAGTGTATTTTGGAGCCTCTTGAAACCTCCATATACAAGAAGCTCTTCACCGGACGGGTCTTCAGTCTCTCTTGTCTCCAAAAGTCACTCTAAAGAAGTAGATGCGTTCCTCACCTGCTCAAATGCAATTGCAGAATCTCAAGTCATTTCATTCAACTATCGCTCTGAGGCGTCTGTTGCAGAAGCTCGCGGTGATAGAGATGCTGCAATTATCCAGAGAGAGGTTCTTCCCTATAAGCTGTCATACGGAGAAAATGGATGGCTTATCGAGGGGGTTGATTTAAACCTAGAGCAGCAAAGGGTCTTTAGGGTCAATCGAATGAGCTGCATTGAAACGCAATCCGCTTCATTTGAGCACAGAAAGCTTGCGGAACGCGTGCAAGATTCTGCTATGCAAGAAAAGTCTCAGCTGGTAGAGCTTACCTTCTTTGATAAAGGTGCGCTTACGCACTATTCGTGGCCTGGCCTCAAAACGATTGGCGGTCAGCGCAATGCCACAGAAATTAAAGCAACTATCCCCTATTACGGCGGAACATGGCTGCTACAACGCTTACTTGCTCTTAAGGGAAAAGTAACAACCAAAGACAAGGCCGTGATGCACGCAATGCGCACTTACGCTGCATCTTTGCTTGCTGCAGAAGAGCAGCTCTAAGCCAATCTGGTGATTGCAGCCCTGCTACGCGTCGTGTTCTTCTCGCCACTTGGCAATTTGCTCGGAGATGTCCTTTGTGCAAACACGCTGGTAGTTCTTGTTAGGCAGCGATTTCAAGAACGAGCTGCCATATCGCTTGGATACTAGCCTGGAATCGGCAAGCACCAAAACGCCTTTGTCCTCAGCGCTCCTGATAAGGCGGCCAGCAGCCTGTTTGGTTGCAATTACTGCCTCTGGCAGAGAATAGCGCCACCACGCACGATCTTCTCGCTCCTCACGCTCTTTGACCAGCGGTTCATTAGGGCTTGCAAACGGAAGCTTAGGGATTACCACGCACCTCAGCGTATCTCCCGCAGCATCAAAGCCTTCCCAGAACGATTTAAGAGCAAACAGCGAGAGGTTCTTTTCGGCTA
>CALIZK010000061.1:0-1454 GCA_938028635.1 uncultured Atopobium sp. | reverse complement strand
TGAACTGCCTCCCATTTCTTGGACATAAGAAATAGGAGGCTTTTTATGCGTATGGATCGTAGGGTAAAGTACGATGTAGGGGTGAGAAGAAAGGCAGCAGAGCTCTTTGCTTCCGGTATGGGATCTTGTACGGTTGCAAGTACTCTTTCTGTTTCACTCTCAGCTGTAAAAACATGGCACTATATATACCACGCGTTTGGAAGCGAGGTGCTACTGACCATGGATGGCAAGCAAGCTCCCTATACCTACGAGCAAAAAGTTGCTGCAGCAAGAGCTGTCGTTGAGGGTGGCATGACAAGGACTGAGGCAATGGCCAAGTTTAAGATTATGTCGCTGGCACCACTTAAGAGCTGGTGCAAGCTCTATCGTACAGGTGGCGCAGAGGCTCTTAAGCCAAAGCCAAAAGGAAGACCTAAAGGCTCTAAGTCCAAGCCACAGAAACGCACCCGCGAGCAGGAACTTGAGGAGCGCTGCCGCAGGCTCGAGACCGAGGTAGCCTACTTAAAAAAATTGCGCGCCCTGGTCGAGAAAGACGAGCTC
Organism: uncultured Atopobium sp.; assembly: GCA_938028635.1. Lineage (GTDB taxonomy): Bacteria > Actinomycetota > Coriobacteriia > Coriobacteriales > Atopobiaceae > Lancefieldella. The sequence goes on along the minus strand of CALIZK010000061.1, from coordinate 914 downwards.
TGACCGGGGTAAAGGCTGAGGTTGTGAGTGCTTTGTGTGCTGAGGGATACTCCTTACACCATCTACTGGAGTGCTCAGGGCTTGCAAGGTCTACCTACTACTACGCACGAGCTCACCCAGTAAAGCCAACACGCCCAGAGCTACACCACGCGGTTGCAGAGATTTTCTCGCGTACCGCAAACGGATGTGGTCACAGACAGATAGCCATGTGTCTGCGCGCTGAGTTGGGTGTAAGAATCGCCGACAAGACAGTTCTTAAAATCATGCGTGAGATGGGTATTTACTGTAAGATACGGCGTGAAACAGACTATCACCGCTATAGCTCCTATAAAGGTGTTGTCGGTAAGACCTTTGAAAACATCATAGGACGCGACTTTTCTGCTGATGGACCGTGGAAGAAGATGGGCACCGACGTCACGGAGTTCAAGCAGGCGTGGGGCAAGGCGTACTTTGCACCCGTCTATGACTTTGGAAGCAAAGAGATTGTCGCATGGAGTGTGTCGAGGGGTCCAAACATGGTTCAGCAAAAAGCTCTTCTCGATCAACTTTTAGCGAAGATACCTAAAGGCACAACTCCGATTCTGCACAGCGATATGGGTTGGCAATATCAGCACAGCGCATGGTGTAAGCGACTAAAAGATGCAGGAGTTATCCAGAGCATGTCCAGAAAGGGTAACTGCATAGACAACGGTGCTACCGAGCAGGTCTTTGGTCATCTGAAAGACGAGTTCTTCCGAGGAAGAACGTGGCCTAACTTTGAGTCTTTCAAAGCTGATTTGGACGCATATGTTATGTACTGGAACACACAAAGGCGTCAGGTTAAACTAAAAGGACTGACCCCGGAGGAGTTCCGGAATCAGTCCTTGGTGGCCTAGCTCTTTATTAAATTCGTCCAAGTTTTGGGACGCAGTTCA
>CALIZK010000060.1:0-17086 GCA_938028635.1 uncultured Atopobium sp. | reverse complement strand
GCTTTGGTAGGTTCTGCCGAAGAATCGACATGTTTTTAATCAAGATAGCTAGGCTGCTAGGTGGTCGCACTACCCGATATGCATCTCTATGCATAAACTTAACCTAATATGCTATAAAATGAATAGCGTCATATAAAATATTTAACTATAGGTAAATTTCGCACCTACGGAACACACTTAAGTCGGATATTCTGCTCAGATGTGGGCATTTTACACATCTAATGATGATAATCTGCATGATTTAGCTATTTTCAGCGTCATGTATACGTCTTTTTGACAGATTATCCGACTTAGGTGTGTTTCCCAAATCCGAAATTTGCCTCGCGAGCCGATGGCGAGAAGATCCGATTTTCTTGCATGCCGTATACCTGCGGGTTTATGTGATTGCATATTTTATAAGTTTGGATATTTATATAAAAAGTTTCAGGACATCTTTTGGTTCGCACTTGAGCCACATTCAAGATGTATTTAAGGTTCATTGTCATCGCCATTGGCATTGCCATGACATTGATAGAAATTCAAAAGAAATTTGAGCAGCTGTTTGTAACCCTTTCCGGAAAATTTAAATCAGCTTAACAGGGATTTAACACCCCTTCTGTTGTACTAGAGCCAGGAGAAGGGAGTATCTATGAAATCAAAGCAAGCTTGTGGTTGGAACTGCCGCCTACGTGTCCTGCCTATTCTATTTTTGCTATTAGGATGTGCATTTGTAGTCTATGGCGCTTCTCGCGGAGAGGTCCAGACCGTATTGGGAAAAGCGGTACGAATCTGCCTTGAGTGTGTAGGTATTGGTTAGGTGACCTGCGGTGAAAGTACTCTCAGGGATAAAATTTCTTGGAAAGAAAGTGCGAGAATTTATCACTAAAAGAGGTTTTGTACAGGCATGCGCAACCTTTCTAACCAACCCTCACCTAACAAATTTTGCTAAGGGAACTATCTATACTGGTCCTGCAAAGTCAGTCTGTGTCCCTGGACTTAACTGCTATTCTTGCCCAGCAGCTACGGGCGCTTGCCCTATTGGAGCATTTCAGGCGGTAGTTGGATCTTCTAAATTCAGCTTCTCGTATTACATTACGGGTATTTTGATTCTCATTGGAACTTTGCTGGGCAGGTTTGTCTGCGGATTTCTTTGTCCGTTTGGCTGGGTACAAGATCTTCTCCATAAGATTCCATTCCCAAAAAAATTTAGCACTAAAAAGCTCAAAGCCTTGCGCTATTTGAAGTACGTCATATTAATTGTGCTTGTCTGGGCTCTACCAGCTTTGATTCAAAATGCTGTAGGAATGGGAGAGCCTTATTTCTGTAAGTATGTTTGTCCACAGGGAATTCTTGAGGGAGCAATTCCGCTTTCTTTAGCAGATGTCAGCATTAAGGCAGCTCTGGGCACACTTTTTACGATGAAGTTCAGCATTCTGGCAACTGTCGTACTGTTGAGCATCATGTTTTATCGTCCTTTTTGCAAATGGATTTGCCCGCTCGGGGCTTTTTATTCTCTGTTCAATCGCATCTCAATTTTGCAGTATCGAGTTGACGAGAAGACCTGTGTAAGCTGCGGAAAGTGTGCGCGTACATGCAAGATGGACGTAGATATTACGAAGAATAACGCAGCTCTTGAGTGCATTCGCTGCGGAGAATGCATAAAGGTATGCCCTGTTCATGCGATTGACGCAAAACTCCTGTTAATCAACAAGAAAATTGAGCAGTCGGAAAAGGTTGCTACAGCAAAGCACTTAGCTGATCTACAGGCGACAAGCTCAATAAAGTAAGTGTCATAAAACGTGTATAGCTACGTTTCGTACGTAGAAAAGACAGAAAGGACTATGAAATGAAAAAATTTGTAACAAAATCCCTGACGTATGTCGCTGGCCTACTTATGGCAGTTGCGCTTGTTGGATGCAGCGTTGGTGGTACTGGCAACACAGGCGCAACAACCGCTCCAACTGCCGAGCAGCAGAATTCTGCTGCAGTTCCACCTGAGGCAGCATCAAAACTGCACCTCAAAGACGGCGATACCTTCCCAGATTTTAAGGCAACAGATATCACTACTGGCGCTACCTATGACAACACCGTATTTGGACAGAATAAGGTCACTGTTCTGACCTTCTGGTTCAATGGCTGTACTGGCTGCATTCAGGAGATGCCAATGCTTCAAGAACTTGCTGATACCTATAAGGACAAAGGTGTCAATGTCTTGGGTGTTAACGCCGAAGCCGCATACACGGACGATGCTAAGAAAGAAGCCGTGAATATTCTCCAGAAGCAGGGCGTTACCTACGGAAACGTCGCTCTTGATCCTCACAGCGATGGCGGTCACGTTATCGAAGGCCTCACAGCGTTCCCAACTACTATGGTTATTGACCAGAACGGAAGACTTGTGGGCGATCCAATTACCGGCGGCTCCAGCAAGCTTCAAGGCAGCGAGCTTCAAAAGCGCGTTGACCAGGCTCTTGCTCAGTCAAAGTAGGTTATAGAAACTTACATACCGCTCACGGCACACGACGAGATGAACTTCTCGCCGTAGGGTTCATCGGTTAGCATTTGAAGTGTTGTATGAAGTACGCCTGGGCTGAGCCACTTGAGCTTGGTCCAGGCGCACTCTAATGCTTGCAAATAGCATCAAGCTGCATTTGAAAGGGAAGAATTGAAAATCCTTGTAGTGGAAGATGAAAAAGAGCTTCTTGCCTCTATTGGAGAGGGGCTTGAGCTGGACGGTTATTACGTTGATCTTGTCGACAACGGCACTCAGGCTCTTGAAATGGCTCAGCTTGAGCAATATGACCTGATTCTACTTGACCTTAACCTTCCTGGTATCGATGGGCTTGATTTGCTGCGTACACTACGAGCGGAGCACTCAGAGACCAAGGTGCTGATTCTTTCTGCGCGTTCATCGGTGTCTGATCGCATTGTTGGATTAGATGCGGGTGCTGATGACTACCTTATAAAACCCTTTGCGTTTGGTGAACTCGAGGCCCGTATGAGGACACTCTTGCGCCGCGAATATACGCATGGAGAAGCGTCTTTGACGTTGGGAGAACTTCGGTTTGACACTACGGCTCGACAAGTTTTTGTTGGAGACGCTCAGGTCAATTTCACCAAGAAAGAACTTGCAATTCTAGAGTATCTGATGCGACATGCTGGAGCGGTTGTGAGCAGTGAAGAGCTCATGACTCATGCATGGGACAGCAACGTGGACTTATTCAGCAATTCTGTGCGTGTTCACATTTTTTCGGTACGAAAAAAGTTACGAGAAGCTCTTGGATATGACCCAATTTCTAACAAAGTAGGAGAGGGTTATTGCTTTAAGAGGGACAGCGATGACTAAGATAAGTGAAATAATCCCAAAGCCAATGCGCTCGATACGTGCCCAACTCACCCTTCTTATGGTGGGCTTATTGGTGTGCTGCTGCGTTGTTTTGACCTGGCTTGTGTATCGCTCGACTTCTGAGCTGCTGGAACTAGCTGCAGCCAACGCCATCAACCAGGGAGCTCTTTCTATCGTTTTGGATGTAGATGCTATCGAACGCTCTATTTTGTTTGACGCGCTGGGTATCTTGCTTGTTGTGATTGTTGCCGGAAGCTGTGTAGCTTATTTTTTAATAGGCCACTATACCAAGCCAGTTCAACAACTCTCTGCTCACATGAAAAAAATTAGCCCAAATACATTGTCTGATTCCATTGAAATTGAGGGCGGTGGAGAAGAGATTCAAGAGCTGGTTAAGTCATTTAATCAGATGACTGAGCAACTAGATGAAGCATTTACAATGCAGAGGCGTTTCTCGGCAAGCGCAGCTCACGAGCTCAGAACGCCAATTACTGTACTAAGGACCAAGCTGGATGTTTTTAAGAAAAAGAAACGCGAACAGCATGAATATGACGAGCTTATAACTACGATGGAGACATACATTGACCGTCTATCTTCCATCATCACTGACCTTTTGGAATTTGCGGAGACATCTGAGCTAGGAGGGGTTGAGGATGTTTCTCTTGATTCAGTAATTAAAACGGTCGTGGATGATCTTGAATCGGTTGCCCAAAATAATATGGTAAACGTGCAGGTTAACACGCAAATTGACATACAGCCCAAGGCTCAATCTGAGGCACAGACCTTTATCGTTAAAGGAAATACCAATCTGCTATATCGAGCTCTTTACAACCTGGTTGAAAATGCCATTCGTTATAACAATGAAGAAGGTTCAGTTGACATTACTCTAGAAACCAGGGGTCAAGAAGGCGTGATTACAATTGCCGATACAGGAGTGGGCATTGCGCCTGAGCACAGAGAGCTTGTTTTTGAGCCGTTCTACAGGGTGAATAAGTCACGATCCAGAGAGTTTGGCGGCGCAGGCATTGGTCTCTCGCTGGTTAAAACTATCTTAAAGCGACATGGAGCTTCCATAGCAGTCTCTGAAAACAACCCTCAGGGTTCTGTGTTTACAATCAGAATTCCACTGGTAGACGCTGTAGACTCCGATTAGCACTTCACATACGCCGCCATTTGGAGATAAGACGAAATACCAGCTAATGGCGAGAAGTACAATGGCTAAAATAGTTCTTAGCACATAGATGCCCTAGTGATAAAGGGGAGCCAAGCATGGAGTTTATTCTGGATACAGCCGATTTCGACGCGGTCAAGCAACTTGATGAGCTTTTGACCATCGATGGAGTTACCACTAATCCTTCAATTATCACTAGAAGCGGTAAGCAGCCCGAGCAGGTCATCAAGGAGTTTGTGGAATATCTACTTCCTGACCAGAAATTCTTTGTTCAGGTTGTCTCGACCGACTATGAGAAAATGCTGGAGGAAGCTCGATATATTTGTGGCCTTCGCCCCGAGAATACCTATGTGAAGATTCCTGTCACCCGCAATGGATACAAGGCTATTAAGCAGCTCAAATCCGAAGGACTTGGCGTCCTGGCAACCGCAATTTATTCGGCTGACGAAGCGTTCCTTGCAGCGATGAATGGCACAGATTACCTGGCTCCGTACGTTAATCGTATGTGCAACTACGGAGACGGTATCGGCCAGGTTATTGATCTTATGCAGATGCTTGAGACCCACGGACTGAATTCAAAGATTCTTGCCGCATCGTTTAAGAATACCGAGCAGGTTCATGCGCTTATTTCTGCAGGCATTGATGCAGTCACTCTTCCACCTGATATTGTCTACGCTATGATGGATCATCCGGGCACAAAGATTGCTGTCAATGAGTTCTCTGTTGCATGGCGTGAGGCTTATGATAGGGATACGCTGCTCTAACACGCTATATATACTCAACAAAAAAAGAGCATCTACGCCAGTAGATGCTCTTTTAATGCCTACCTGAGACTTAGCTTCAAACCCAAAATTTGCTCTTAAAGCGTTCACCTCAAGAACTTCTTATCGCTTAGTCAGATAATCTGTCTGCCAAGTTCCACTGTCGGAGCTAACGGCAATGGTGCGGCCGCCATCTTTGGACGTGATGGTAAATGGTTCGCTTCGAGTGCTGATTCTACCGCCAAAGCTAATCTTGACAGTATTCTCGTCGCCGCTCCAAGTACCCTCAGTGGTCTTATTGTCGCCCTCACGATAAGTGACTGTTCCATCACTCTTCAGAACAATCTCAAGCTTCTTGCCATCGGTTCCCATGCCCGTGTAGGTACCAACCCACTTGTTGACGGCTGACTTAGAGGCCTGAGTATCTTGCTTCTGCTGGTTCTCCTTACCCTTGAGCAGGGAAGTAATCTTGCTTACTTGGCCGTTAATCTTGTCGCCAAATGAAGCGTAGCTGTAGTCTTTATCGGTGTTGCTGTCCCAAACAGCCTTCTCGTCCTCAAGGTTATTTTGAAGATTCTTCAGCTCAGTAAGCTTGTTATTTAGGTCAGTTGCATCGGAGTTGTCTGCTGTTGCGCTCGCGTCAACAGAGTTGGCTCTAAGACGAGTCTTGTAATCGTTGAGGAACCAATCAAAGATTTTTTTCTGCTTATCCGTGATTGAGCCGGTAACGTCCTTCAGATGAGAATCGTCGTTGCCGTCAGAAAGGGCAAACTTACCATCTTTTTGATCTGCACTGATTTTGTTTTGAATATCTGCAAGCTGATTATATGCGGCGAGAAGGGCAGACCTGTCTCCACCGGAGATGAGAGAATCAACATCAACGGCATCAACCTGAGAAGAGTAAGACTTCTCAAGATCAGTTACCTCTTGCGTGCGAGCGTTTTGCTGATGGTTCTTGTAGAGCATCCATCCACCAAATCCAGCCGCACAAAGCAAGACAAGTACTACAACTACAGTGAGAATAACCTTACCGGCACTTGAAGGCTTTTTGTTGACGCTCTTTGTCTGAGGCGCACTCTCGACAACAGTGGTGTCTTCGGGAGTTTCGACAGAATCAAAAGAACGCGAAGTTCTTGTTCGTGCGATACTTGGGAAATGCGTGGTTGGAGTTACCTCGGGCTCAGAATCATGGATATCTGATGAAAACATGTCAACATCAGCAGTATCTTCGACAGTAGGTGACTCGATTTTTTCTCCGCAGGATGTACAGAAGATGGATCCATCAGTAATCTCTGCGCCGCAATTAGGACATTTCATCTCTAGAATCCTTACTTAACAGCAGTTCCGCATTTACCGCAGAACTTAGCGTTTTCTGGAAGCTCTGCGCCACAATTAGGGCATACCGTTGGAGCGTCATTGTTGTCTACAGCTGGCTGATTAGCAGTTGAATCTACAGCCGGGGCTGCATTTTCTTCAACATCAGCAGCTGGTGCCGCGGAGTGGCTCTGAGCGGCTGGTGCTGCAGATGTGCTCTGAGCAGCTGGAGTTTGAACCGGAGCTGCATTGAAAGCTGTAGCACTTTGCTGCTGAGAAGGAACAGCGGCGGCAAAAGCAGCCTTCTTTGCTTCATTGTTGCGGTAGAAAATTAATGCACTTGCACAAATGATTGCAAGGTGAACAACAACGTAAATATAGCCAGCAAGAGAAAGCTCACAGCCAACACCAAAATTATTAGAGCCACCTACTGCCTGAGTGATTCCATTTGTAATACTAGATTTGGTGAGGAAAAGAACTAAAAGGTTAGCAAGTCCAGGAACCCACAGGAAAGAAATGAAGTTCTTAAACTTTGGAGAAAGTGAGACAACCATCGTAACAAGAGAGATGAAAAGCGTCACATTAAGAATGGTGGTATCAACTGTTCCTGCCTTGAGATAGCTAGAGATGGGTCCGCTGTCACCACCTAGAAGGCTTGAAGACATTTTAAGAAGCGAGAAAACCGAGGAAAGCTCGGCAAATGAGAAGCTAATAGAAGCAACTTGAGCAGCACGGATTTCAAATACAGGAGCTAGGTACAAAGCTGCGCTTAAAACGGCTGCAATTGCAATGACAAGGGACAATTTCTCGTTGTCATACTTGTCAAGCTTAGCAAGGTGTTCTTTAACATTGATTGCTTGCTGATTGGGGGATGAAACTTGTTGGTTCATGGTTCCTTCTTTCCTTACTAATAACAGGCGCTATAAATGTATTATTTCTAGAAACTAATTTGCTGTTTAATTGTATAAAACATAATTTGTTCACGATTTAGCAGATTAAACTAAATTAATTTTACCTTCTGCACTTTTACGTAAAACCTTCTTTGCTGAGCACGGCAATCCTTTCATTAAATTTTTGCTTTCAACTACTAAGACGAAGCCAAATTATGAAAGGTTCAAAAAATATTTAGCTTAAGAGGATAGTTGAGAATAGTGAGGCAATAGGTGCTTCCAACCCCTCAGATAGAGAGGTTTTTATTGGATATCTCACTTATTACATATGTGGTTACTCTAAAGTTTTCAGTAATTGACATATATTTAGCGTTCAGCATTAGATGAGGATGGATACTTCAGTTAGCAAAGGGTGCTGTCAGCCTCACCCTTACAGTAACTGATGCTTTTGTCGCAAAATCCCGCATCTGTCGCTAGTATAGACAGCCATGTTGTTCGAGGCCTTAGCCTGTTGAGCACGAGAAGCGCGCGAAATACAAAACCACCCGCCATTAAATTCGTCCAAGTTTTGGGACGCAGTTCATAGAGTGGACGGCTTCAATTGATATAAATCGAGTTTATAAAAATATTCTTTCTGCTAATAATAGTTTTAATGCATCTTTAAATTCCACAGCAGATGTATAAGTTTTATTGAATTTTATTATTATATTATCTAAATCAAAAATTAAAATTGTAATTGCAATGTACGCAAATAAACTACTTACTAAAGATGGTGTAAACTCTAAAGGTAAGTTTAAAATATATGAAGCGAGTATTGGACTAATAAGCACACTATTAAGTAACCCGACGAATAGTTTATAAATTAGCATTTTTATGTGCTCTTTAGTAACAATTTCAGAAATATATTCGTTGACCACTATAAAAAGAATTAAAACTAAATTTTGTGATATTCCTATTTTTTTGAGAAAATTCTTTATATAAACTTTTTTATTTATATTATTTAATTTATTTTGTAATTTAAAAAATGAAAACATCATAATTAATGTAGAAATTAGGTAAAGTATAAATAGAAAATTTTCCTCATATTTTCTTAGAATTACCAGATATAATATTGAGCAAAGATAATAGCTCCATAAGAGAAACGTAATAACAAGGAAAAATTCTATTTCTGGAGTAATGAATCCAGAGAATAATCCAGAGTTTGTCAGTTCTTTTTCCCAGTCATTAATTAAAGTTTTTACTTTATCATGAGTGAGCTTTGCGTCAGTCACATTTGGACCTTCTTTGAGTCTTTTCATAGTATTTCACCTAAATTTATAGATAGTAATTTTTTATTACATTGCCTAAAGTAATTGCTGAAGAGTCAGTCAATAAACAAACGAAATCAAGTATAATTCTCATCTTTTTGTAGATTACTTGTTCTGGATGATCATTGTCGACTTTTTCGAGTCGTGCTTTCAATTGCACGGGTATTAATGGACATTGATTGAGGCTTTCAACTTTAGTGAGATCATCATTTACAATAAAACTAGTAAGGTAATTTAAAATTGGACGTAAAGAGTCTTCTGCAATATTTTTCTGATTTTTTATTAGCGCGCTATCATGAACTTTTTGGTGTACATATTCTTTAAGCATAAGCAAAAAATAATTTAGAAATGAGTCAGGAGCTAGCAACAACTCATCATGAAATTTTCCTTCTAAAATTTTTGAATAATTTGCATTAAATTCATAGACAGCAACATAAATTAAACGCTTTCTCATTTCTTCAATCCAGGAATGTGTGACATTAAGGCGTTCGTCTTTAGTTGAACAAGATTCTAGTTTTTCAATTAGTTCTTTAAAATTAAAATATTCAAATTGCGTCGCTCGTTGTCCAGGTTGTATTTGTTTCTTAACAGAATTTTGAATTTTTTCTCTCTCTTTTAAATCTCTTATTGAAATCATCTCTTTATATAGCGCATCCTCAAAATCAGCTGTAGCATAGGCGATATCATCTGCAGCTTCGAGAAGGAACGCAAGGGGATTTCTTAAAGGAATATCATCTTCACCATCAGTTAGGCCAATTTTTTTAACAATCGTATCAATTGCATCTTTTTCAGAATGATAAAAACCTGGCTTATGAATTTCTACTTTAAGTTTTTCTTTCGATTCGTTTTTAAATTTGCTGGCACAGATAGTATATTTCATCAAGGTACTGACCACAGCATACGTTGGGTTGATTTCACTTTCTATCGGAGAAACTTCCGATAAGAGGTACCTTATTGTTTGTGCATTGCCTTCAACATTTCTTAAGTCATTTATTAGAGCCTCATCGGTAATTAATGTTTTATTTTTACCAAGCCAATCTGTAATCCAGTCCCTTAAGACTTCTTCGCCGGCGTGTCCAAATGGTGGATTTCCAATATCATGTAAGAGACCGGCGGTAGAGAGAATAGAAGAAATGTCATTTTCGTGCGCTTTAATGAATTCTCGGTCTTCTTCGGGTATATCAGTGAAATGAGGAGATTTATCTGCACATAAAGATTTTGCAATTCTTATGCCAATTGATGAGACCTCCAGTGAATGCGTCAAACGAGTTCTTGTAAAATCTGAAGAATCCTCTGTGAACACTTGAGTTTTATTTTGTAGCGCTCTAACTACAGAAGTAGAAATATAGGCAGAGTAATCCTCTTCAAAAGGGGTTAATGTAACGACTTCACTTGTTTGTGTCGCAGCAAAGTCATCGTTGTTGTTTTCTTTAAATCGGTTTTCAGTAAATAGTTTTTCTGTGATTGGATTAGGATGCCTATCGCTCATAATCATTCCTTTCCCAGTAAACAAATTTGTTCTTGAAATATATTTTTTATTATACTATTTAGTTTTCATTAAAACGTCGGTGAAAAAATCTACTACAAACTGACTTAGATTATGTATATAAGTCAGACATAGGGGTATAAGCAAAACCGTAAAGCAGAAACACGGTATGTGTTCACGGTTAGCTTGTGCCCCTTTTCAGGTCATCTACCTGTGGGGTTTCTCGCCAAACGGAACGCATACATAGGAAAGGATGATTCACAATGGGTAAGATTCTTGGAATTGACCTGGGTACTACAAACTCAGCTATGGCTGTCCTTGAGGGTGGAGAGCCAACTATTATCGTAAACGCAGAGGGAGACCGCACAACTCCTTCCGTCGTCGGCTTCCGTGCTGACGGTGACCGCATTGTTGGTAAGGCAGCAAAGAACCAGGCTGTAACCAACCCTGTAAACACTGTCTTCTCCATCAAGCGTTTCATGGGCCGCAAGTTTGACGAGGTCCAGTCTGAGATCAAGACTGTCCCTTACAAGGTTAAGGCTGGCACCGATGGCCGCGCTGTCGTCGAGATTGACGGTGTTGACTACACTCCAGAGCAGATCAGCGCTATGACCCTTGCAAAGATGAAGGCAGACGCCGAGAAGTACCTCGGTGAGCCTGTAACCGACGCTGTTATTACTGTCCCAGCATACTTCAACGACGCACAGCGTCAGGCAACTAAGGATGCAGGTAAGATTGCTGGTCTCAACGTTCAGCGTATCGTCAACGAGCCAACCGCAGCAGCTCTTGCTTACGGCCTGGACAAGAAGGACCAGGACCACAAGGTTCTTGTCTTCGACCTCGGCGGCGGTACCTTCGACGTCTCCCTGCTTGACCTTGCAGACGGCGTTGTTGAGGTTCTTGCAACCAACGGCGACAACCACCTGGGCGGCGACGACTGGGATCAGCGCGTCATCGACTGGCTTGCAGACAAGTTCAACTCCGATAATGGCATTGACCTCCGCAAGGATCCAATGGCACTTCAGCGCCTCAAGGAGGCTGCAGAGAATGCCAAGAAGGAGCTCTCCAGCGCACAGCAGGCTCAGGTTAACCTGCCATTCATCACCGCAGATGCATCTGGTCCTAAGCACCTTGACTACACCTTGACTCGTGCAGAGTTTGAGCGCATCACCCGCGATCTTCTCGACCGCTGCAAGGCTCCTGTAACCAAGGCACTCCAGGACGCAGGCCTTCAGCTCTCCGACGTCAGCGAGGTCATTCTGGTTGGCGGCTCCACTCGTATGCCAGCTGTTCAGGACCTGGTCAAGAGCATGACCGGCAAGCAGCCTAACATGTCCGTCAACCCAGATGAGGTTGTTGCAGACGGCGCGGCTGTTCAGGGCGGCGTTCTTACCGGCGACGTCTCCGGCATCCTGCTGCTGGACGTAACCCCACTGTCCCTGGGCGTTGAGACCCTTGGCGGCGTTGTTGACAAGGTCATTGACCGCAACACCACTATCCCAACTTCCAGCACAAAGGTTTACTCCACCGCAGCTGATAACCAGACCTCCGTTGAGATTCACGTCCTCCAGGGCGAGCGTGAGATGGCTTCTGACAACAAGAGCCTTGGTAAGTTCAACCTTACTGGCATTCCTGCTGCTCAGCGTGGTATCCCTCAGATTGAGGTCACCTTTGACATCGATGCAAACGGTATCCTGAAGGTCACCGCTAAGGACAAGGCAACTGACAAGTCCCAGGAGATCACCATTTCTGGCTCCACCGCTCTGTCCGACGAGGAAGTTGACCGCATGGTCAAGGACGCAGAGTCCCACGCCGAGGAAGACAAGAAGCGCAAGGACGAGATTGAGGTCCGCAACCAGGTAGACTCCCTGGCATACAGCACCGAGCAGACTGTCAAAGACCTTGGCGATAAGGTTCCTGAGGATCAGAAGAAGGCTGTTGAAGAGGCTGTTGCTGAGGCAAAGACCGCACTTGACGGCACCGACATTGAGGCAATCAAGAAGGCTGGCGAGAAGCTCACCGAGGTTGGTCAGAAGCTCGCAGAGATTGTCTACGCAGACGCTCAGGCTCAGACCGCTGGTAACAACGGCGCAGCAAGTAACCCTTCTGAGCCAGATGTTGTTGATGCAGACTACGAGGTTGTCGACGACGATAAGAACCAGAACTAATCTGAGTTTCTCGGCACATGCGCTTGGGTAACTTGGTGCAGCAGCTGGTAGACAATGTGATATGACTCGGAGGCGGCTGGCGGAAACGTTTGGCCGCCTTCTACACATAGGGAGGTGATGGCGGTGGCAACAGAAAATCAGAACAAGGTTGGCACTTCCTTTGATAACGAGAATAACGGTGATGAAACCGTAGGTGCCGTTGGCGTTGTGGGGGATGGTTCCGCAAGTCAGACGCTTGATGGCAACGAGTCTGCTGCCAACGGCGCAGTTGGCGTGGCTGGCGCAGGCCGTCCGATGACCGAAGAAGAGATGATTGCTGAGGCAATTCGTCGTGGAGAAGAGACGGCAGAGGCAGAGATTGCAGCAGACGCCCAGCGTGCAGCTCAGGAACGTGATCGTCTGCAGAACGAGCTTGACTCGGTCTCTGACCAGATTGAGGCAGCTAAGCAGCAGGCAGCCGAGGCAAACGATCGCTTCTTGCGCCTGCAGGCTGACTGGGATAACTACCGTCGTCGTACCGCTCAGGAGCGTCTTGATGAGCGCCAGCGTGCAACAGAGAAACTGGTAGTTGATCTTCTCCCTGTTATTGATGATCTGGAGCGCGCAATTGAGCACGCGGACAACTTGACCGACCCTGCAGCCAAGCAGTTTGTTGAGGGCGTCACCGCAGTATGCAATAAGCTTGTGGGCGTCTTGAACAAAGAGGGTGTTGAGGTAGTCAACCCTGTTGGCGAGGCCTTTGATCCTTTATCTCACCAGGCAGTAAGCCAGATTGAGGATACCCAGGCATATGATGAGACCGTCGCCCAGGTGTACCAAAAGGGCTATCGTATGGGTGGCAAGGATATTCGCACTGCAATGGTTGTCGTTACCCACGGCGGCCCAAAGCGCCCAGCTGAGTCAGAGGCTGCTGACGGCAGTGCAGACGGCGCAGATGGCGCCGAGGCTGCAAACGGCGCAACCGAGTAAGACAGAGTAGTTTAGAGAGGAGGCCGTGCTGAATGGCAGGTAGTAAAACTTTTTATGACGTTCTTGGCGTGAAGCGCGACGCCTCGAAGTCTGATATTCAAAAAGCGTTTAGGAAACTTGCAGCTAAATACCACCCTGATAGGGGCGGCGATGAGGCCAAGTTCAAAGAGATCTCGGAAGCGTACAACACGCTCTCTGATGATAAGAAGCGCCAGGAGTATGACCAGATGCTTGCATTTGGAGGAATTCCTGGAGGTGGATTTGGTGGTCGCCAGGGCGGCTACACCTACACCACCAACGTAAACGGTGCCAACTTTGCCGATTTCTTTAGCGGCTTTGGCGGCGGTGCAGGCGCAGGAGCTGGCGGCTTTGACTTTGCCGACATCTTTGGTGGGCGAGCAAACCGTCCAGTTGCAGGCAGCGACCTTACTATGTCCGTAAGCGTATCGTTTGACGAGGCGTTTAAGGGAACTTCTCGCAAGGCAACGTATCGCGTTCCTTCAACTGGTGAGGAGCAGTCACTGACCATCAAAGTGCCAGCTGGTGCTTACGATGGTATGAAGCTGCGTTACAAGAAGCACGGCGAGTACGGCGTTAATGGTGGTCCGCGAGGCAACCTTGTGGTTACCATCAACGTTGCAGCTCATCCGGTCTTCTCGCGAGATGGCGCTGATGTGCGCATGAAGCTGCCAGTGAGCATTTACGAGGCGGCTTTGGGTACCTCGGTTGACGTGCCAACGCCTGATGGAACTACGGTGCGACTCAAGGTTCCCGCAGGTACACAGAGCGGAAAGACGTTCAGGTTCAAGAACTTGGGCGCTCCTCGCGTAAAGGATCCTGCAACTCGCGGCGCGCTGTATGTTTCGGTGGACGTCAAGGTTCCAACAAAACTTTCCAAGAAGGAGCGAGACGCTCTTCAGGCGCTGCTTGACGCCGACGAGCGCAGCTACCGAGAGGAGCGGTAATGGCTCGAAAGAAGGACGACGGTCGTAACAAGCCGCTCTACATGATTAGCGTTGCGGCCGAGCTCACGGGCATGCATCCGCAGACGCTTCGTGTGTACGAGCAGAAGGGCCTGATCAACCCCGGCCGTTCCAGGGGCAACACGCGCCTGTACTCTCGCGCGGACATCGACCGCCTTAATCTTGTCTCCAAGCTGACGGACGAGGGCATCAATCTTGCCGGTGTTGTGCGCATTCTTGACATGCGTGAACGAGCTCTCGAGAAGGACGATCTTATCGATGAGTTGCGTGAACGCATTCGCGTGCTTGAGGATGAGCTCCACGAGTACCACATGCGCGAGCGCATCACCTCGCTTGTTCGTTATAGCGAGACCAGCCCAGAGATGGTGATGCAGCGTCTGCTTGGTATGCCCAGCTCCGCTTCTTCTGACGCCAACGCTGCTGAGGACAATTCGGCGCAGCCAAAGGAATCGTAAGACGACGAGGCAAATTTTCCGCAGGAAGAGATTCTTTCTGCAGAGCAATAATTTGAAAGATAACCAGCTCTTCGCGCGTAAATGCGGGGAGCTGGTTTTTTGGATTCGGTTACCATTTACCGAATACCGAATACCGAATACCGAATACCGAATACCGAATACCGAATACCGAATACCACATGCAGTCATAACCTTTTTTAAACGAAATCTCTTTTTAAAGGAGATGGCATGCTTAAATACCTTTACACTCAACAAAAGGGCAAACTAATTTTCTTTGTAGGTTTCTCTCTTTTGAGCAGCTTGTTTGAAATTGCCCTTTCATTTGTAATGCTCCAATCCGTTAACCTTGCCATGGATGGCAATCTGTCGGACGCACTGAATGACGGCCTCTGGTTTGGTCTTTACATACTCTGCTATTTTATCGTCGACTTGATTTGCAGGCGTTTGCGCTGGTCAGTAATACAGGGCTGTCAAACGCATTTACGTGACGAGCTGATACAAAAGATTTTCAGTCGCTCTATTCCTGAGTTCCACTCGTTCAACACCAGTCATTGGCTCTCAATCCTTACTAACGACCTTGATTTACTTGAGGAAACATATTTCCGCGTCTTTATCGATCTTTTGATAGACGTCTTTTCTGGTGTAGTAAGCCTAATAATCTTGCTGTTCATTTCACCATGGCTTGTTCTGTTCATCTTGTGCATGATAGCTGTTCAGATGTTTGTTCCTAACACAATGTCTGGAATCATTTCTAACAAGCGAAAAGAACAATCTGAGTCAGCCGAGCATTTTATTGCTACAGCAAATGAGCATCTTGAAGGGTTTGATTTGCTTAGAAGCTTTCATTTAACAGAGGCTTCGCGGGTTGCTATGAGCAGCGCGAATCAGACTTGGGAGAAGCAGAAATTTGGAGCCCGTTACTTTAGTTCTTTGGCACGTTTGCTTTCATTTACTGTGGGACAAATTATTTACATTGGAATTTATTTTATTGGCGCCATTCTTACCCTTAATGGATTAATGACGGTAGGAATGATGGTCGCGGCATCTCAGCTTGTTGTCTACATAGCAAATCCCATTCAGAACATAAGTGATTCAATTACTGATATGAGAAGCGCAAAAGAGATAATTACTAAAATACAAACGCTTCTTAATGAAGCTCCAAGTACAGAAGGCGGAACAAAAGATACCCCTGAGCACTTTACAAATCTATCGGTCAATCATGTTTCGTATGGTTATGACGAGGACAAATTAGTTTTGTCGGATATTAGTTTTAATTTGGAACGTGGTAGAAAGTATCTTCTTGAAGGAAGCTCGGGAAGTGGAAAAACAACACTAATCAAACTGTTAACAGATGCTCTGAGCCCAGACAACGGAGATATTTGCTTGGATGGCGTGCCAATCAAGCAATTCAAAAGCGAGCAATACGCTCGGTTCATAATCCCTTGTTCTCAACAAACGTTCATTTTTAATGCAACCATCAGGGATAACGTTACGCTGTTTTGCCATGAGTTTACTGATGAAGAAATTATTGATGCTATAACAAAGTCAGGCTTTTCTGAGATTCTTACCAGATATCCAGATGGAATCAATCATATGATTGACCAGGCGGGAAGTAGTCTTTCTGGTGGAGAACGGCAGCGGTTGGCTCTTGCGCGAATCTTTTTGTTTAAGCCACAAATTGTGATTTATGACGAGAGCTTTGCTCATTTGGATGCCGACTCAGTTCAGAGCCTCATTGATTTGATCTTAAAAGATGAAGAGAGAACCGTTATTATGACGTCTCATCAAGTGACCCCGGAAATAAGAAAGCGCTTCCAGTCTCTTGTTCTAAAAGACGGAAACATCCAGTCAGAAACTGTTTAATTAGTGCTCCTTGACCTAGTTGTAATACATGAATACAATGATATAACTAGGTAAAGGAGTGCTCATGGACAGCATTGTAACTGCTCGTATTCCTGTTGAAGTCAAAAATCAGGTTTCCGAGGTTCTTGAATCGCTTGGATCAAACACTACCAAGCTGATTAATGCAGCCTTTGAATATGTGCTGGTAACAGGCAAACTTCCTGATGCTCGTGAAGGTGCTGCGTTGGAATCTTCTGCTAAAAGATCTTCTCGCCAATTGAGCGAGAAGGACAAAGAGCAGCTTGCGTCACTTTTTGGAAAGATATCTGTTCCCGCGCCGGCGTCGTTTTGGAATGATTTAGGCGATAGCAGCTACAAAGAAGCAATCAGCGAGTGGAGGTCAAGTGACTATGAAGCT
>CALIZK010000059.1:0-17108 GCA_938028635.1 uncultured Atopobium sp. | reverse complement strand
TAGCTGCGATAGCCGTCTGGGTTCATTGACTGCCACTTCCAGGAGTCGCGGCACATGTCAGCGAGGTTGTACTGAGCTGTCCAGCCAAGCATGTCAGCAGCTTTCTGACAGTCAGCGTAGTTGGAAGCAACATCTCCGGCACGACGAGGCTCAATAACATAAGGAATCTCTTTGCCGCAAGCCTTTGAGAATGCCTTGATAACGTCAAGCACGGAGCTACCGGTGCCGGTACCCAGGTTGAAGAGTTCAACTCCCGTGCGGCCGCTCATCCATTTAAGTGCAGCGACGTGACCAGATGCAAGATCGCAGACGTGGATGTAGTCGCGAACACCCGTGCCATCTGGGGTGTTGTAGTCGTCGCCAAAGACGTGAACAGCTTCGCGTTTGCCTACAGCAACCTGAGCTACGTAAGGTACCAGGTTGTTTGGAATACCTGCAGGATCTTCTCCGATAAGTCCAGACTGGTGAGCGCCAATAGGATTGAAGTATCTAAGCAGGACAACGTTCCACTCTGGATCTGCGGTGTGAACATCGGTGAGGATCTGCTCAATCATCCACTTAGTCCAGCCATAAGGGTTGGTTGCGTTCTTCTTGGGGCTTTGCTCGGTTAGAGGAAGGCTATCTGGATCTCCATAAACGGTTGCAGAGCTCGAGAAAATAATTGACTTACAACCGTGGTTTCTCATGACATCAAGAAGGGTGAGGGTATTGCCCAGGTTGTTTGTGTAGTACTCAATGGGCTTGGTGACGGACTCGCCAACAGCCTTGAAGCCAGCAAAGTGAATGACAAAGTTAATGGCGTGCTCGTCAAAGATGTGGTTGAGTGCATCTGCATCGTTGACGTCTGCCTCGTAGAACGAAAGGCGCTTAGCGTTTTCTTCTCCCACTATGGTTTTGATGCGATCGATAACCTTTGCCGAAGCATTGGAAAGGTCATCAACAATTACGGCCTCGTAGCCGGAATTGAGCAGTTCAACAACGGTGTGGCTGCCAATAAAGCCCGCGCCACCGGTGACAAGTACGCAGGAATTTTGTGGAATCAGAGCGTCAGACATATCAATCCTTTCGTGGACTTATATCGTCATAAGTATACGGCTTTTCTGCGAAACGTTGGGCGTTGCAAGCGCACGGGTTTTTCGCCAGGCGCGCATGCGGGCGCACGGGTTTCTCGCCAAGCGCTCCTTTCTGCCACCGCGCACCTTACTTTCACTATGCGCGCCTGAAAAGTGCAAAGAATCTGTATTTGAGCCACCGATTCTTTGAAGAAATCAGGCAAATCCACCGATTCTTTTACTTATTTAGGCAGAAGTTACAGATTCTTTGCAGAAATCAGGCGCGCCCAGGCGCGACCGAGCATGTAGCGGATGTGCGCTTCGAGCACACTACCCGCCTGGCGAGAAACCCCGTCCACTAGCAGCGCTTTCGCACAAGAAACCCGGGATCCACACGAAATGGATACCGGGTAGAAATCACTTGCAACCTGTGTGCGCACGCGGCGCTGACCTGCAGCGTTGCCGTCGCTGCACTCCCACCTTACTTGAAGTACTCGACGCCGCCCTCAATCAGAGGCTGGAACTGGTCGCCAGCAGTGAGCTCGGGGATGTTCTTGTAGAGGCCCGCACCGGAGCGCTCCGTGTGGCCCATCTTGCCCAGGACGCGACCATCGGGGCTGGTAATGCCCTCGATAGCCAGGACAGAGCCGTTAGGGTTAACGGAGAAGTCCATGCTTGGAGTACCCGTTGCGTCAACGTACTGCGTTGCGATCTGGCCGTTAGCCTTCAGTGTCTCAAGCAACTCGTCGGAAGCAACAAAACGACCTTCTCCGTGGCTGATTGCGATGGTGTGGATGTCGCCAAGCGCGCACTTGGAGAGCCATGGCGACATCGTAGATGCAACGCTGGTACGAACAAGCTGGCTCTGGTGGCGGCCGATGGTGTTGAACGTCAGTGTTGGGCAGGTGTCGTCCATGGGTCGGATATCGCCGTAAGGAACAAGGCCCAGCTTGATGAGTGCCTGGAAGCCATTGCAGATGCCCAGCATAAGGCCATCGCGTTGCTGCAGAAGCTCGCGAACAGCCTCGGTTACCTGAGGTGCGCGGAAGAGCGCGCAGATGAACTTAGCAGATCCGTCTGGCTCGTCTCCGCCGGAGAAGCCGCCTGGAATCATAACAATCTGACTCTTCTTGATGGACTCTGCCAGCGCATTTGCAGACTCAACAATGTCCTGAGGTGTCAGGTTGTTGATAACCAGCGTGGTTGGGTCGGCGCCCGCACGCTCAAAGGCACGCGCGACGTCGTACTCACAGTTGTTACCAGGGAATACGGGGATGATGACGCGTGGGCGAGCAGGCGCGATAAGGGCTGGACCAGCATAGGAGTGTCGTGTGGAT
Organism: uncultured Atopobium sp.; assembly: GCA_938028635.1. GTDB lineage: Bacteria > Actinomycetota > Coriobacteriia > Coriobacteriales > Atopobiaceae > Lancefieldella. Next base: position 14,719 of record CALIZK010000059.1, on the reverse strand, counting down.
GCACCGTCGAAGCTGATTTTCTCCACAGCCTCGTCGGATCCTCCGCGGTACGGGAAGACCTCCTCAAGTGGGAGCTCCCATGCTTCCTGGAGCTCGGAGAGGTCGATCTTCTCGCCACATGCGCTAAAGGTGTATTCGGATGTGGTGACGCCCAGAGGAGCCACGCACACGCCGTCGACGTCGTCAACGGATACGCCGTCTGCCAGCTCAACAATGAAGGCACCGTAAGTTGGCGAGAAGAGCGCGTCGGCAGAAATCTCTGGGACCAGCTCAACGCCCAGCTTGTTGCCCAGGCAGCTCTTAAAGAGAGCCTCGGCTACGCCGCCGTAACCTGGTGTAGTGATGGCGAGGGCGCTCTTGGATTGGACAAGGGTGCTGACCAGCTTGTATGCAGTGAGCAGGGACTCGTTGTCGGGGAGAAGACCACTCTCGTCATAGGATGGGACAATAGAGATGAGCCTGTGACCTGCGCTCTTGAACTCGTTGGAGACAATCTTGTCTACCTTGGTAAGGCCGGTGGCAAACGAAACCAGTGTTGGTGGAACGTCCAAGTCCTCAAAAGTGCCGGACATGGAGTCCTTGCCACCAACGGCTGCAAGACCAAGGTTGACCTGGGCCATTAGAGCGCCGAGAAGTGCTGAGGCTGGCTTGCCCCAACGGTTAGGATTCTGACCAAGCTTCTCGAAGTACTCCTGGAAGGTGAGGTAAAGGTCCTGGTACTTAAAGCCGGTAGCAACCAGCTTGGAAACGGACTCAACAACAGAGAGGTATGCGCCGCGGAACTGGTCGGCCTCCATGAGGTAGGGGTTAAAGCCCCAAGCCATGCCCGAGACCGTATTGGTCTGGCCCATAACAGGAAGCTTAGCCACCATAGAAAGGGCAGGGGTCAGCTGGCGAGCGCCACCGAATGGCATAAGGACGGTACCTGCGCCAATAGTGGAGTCAAAGCGCTCGGAGAGACCCTTGTTAGAGGCGACGTTTAGATCGCGTACCAGCGAGTGGAGTTTCTCGCCAAGAGTTGTGCCTGCCCAGGTGCGCTGGTAGGCAAGAGGTTTGGCCAGGCGCACGGTAATTGATTTAGGAGCGCCGTTTGAGGCGAGAAATGCGCGGCTGATGTTGACAATCTTCTGACCGCGCCAGCGCATGACTAGACAAGGATCTTCGGTGACAGTAGCCACAATGGTTGCCTCGAGGTTTTCCTCGCGGGCGTATGCACAGAACTGCTCAACGTCTTTTGCCTCAAGAGCAACGGCCATACGCTCCTGAGACTCAGAGATTGCCAGCTCAGTACCGTCAAGACCGTCGTACTTCTTTGGAACAGCATCTAGGTTGACGTCAAGGCCGTCGGCAAGCTCGCCAATAGCAACAGAGACACCGCCTGCACCAAAGTCGTTGCAGCGCTTAATGAGCTTGCAAGCATCTTCACGGCGGAAGAGGCGCTGAAGCTTGCGCTCAACAGGGGCGTTGCCCTTCTGGACCTCGGCACCGTCGCGCTCAATGGAGCCAGCGTCGTGAGCCTTGGAAGAACCAGTTGCGCCGCCAATGCCATCGCGACCAGTGCGGCCGCCGAGAAGAACGATGATGTCGCCATCTTCTGGGCGCTCGCGGCGAACGTGGCTTTGAGGAGTCGCGCCTACAACGGCACCAATCTCCATGCGTTTTGCAACGTAACCTGGGTGGTAGAGCTCAGAAACCTGGCCGGTAGCAAGGCCAATTTGATTACCGTAGCTGGAATAACCTGCAGCTGCCGTGCGAACGATGGTGCGCTGAGGAAGCTTTCCTGGAAGGGTCTGAGAAACAGGAACGGTTGGGTCTGCGGCGCCAGTGACGCGCATTGCCTGGTAGACGTAGCTGCGGCCAGAAAGGGGATCGCGGATCGCGCCGCCGATACAGGTAGCTGCGCCACCAAAAGGCTCAATCTCGGTTGGATGGTTGTGAGTCTCGTTCTTGAAGAGGAAGAGCCAGTCTTCATCTTTACCGTCAACGTCTACCTTGACCTTTACGGTGCAGGCGTTAATTTCTTCTGACTCATCAAGATTGGTGAGGACGCCCTTCTCGCGAAGGTACTTTGCACCAATAGTTGCCATATCCCAAAGAGAGACGGCGCGGTCTTCTCGCCCAAGCTCTTTGCGCATGGAGAGATACTTCTCAAACGCGGCCTTTACCAGGTCATCATCAATTTGCACGCCGGTAATTCCGGTGTTGAAGGTAGTGTGGCGGCAGTGGTCAGACCAGTAGGTGTCAATGACGCGAATCTCGGTGATGGTAGGATCGCGCTGCTCTGTGGTGAAGTACTGCTGGCAGAAGGTGAGGTCAGCCAGGTCCATAGCAAGGCCGTGAGAAGCAATGAACTCCTTGAGGCCGTCCTGGTCAAGGGCGTTAAAGCCCTCAAGAACCTCTACGTCTGCAGGCTCTGGGATGGAAATCTTGAGAGTCTCGGGCAGCTCAAGGGAAGCCTCGCGAGCCTCAACGGGATTGATCAGGTAATTCTTGATGGCGGCAACGTCTGCCTCAGTGAGGTTTCCGGTCAGCACGTAAAGGCGAGCAGAGCGCACAAGTGGACGCTCTCCCTGGCTGATGAGCTGCACACACTCAGCTGCAGAGTCTGCGCGCTGGTCAAACTGGCCAGGCAAAAACTCAACAGCAAACGTATGAACAGCCGCACCTTCAGAAGAAAACTCTGGCATGGTACGGCTGGCAAGATCGGACTGTGGCTCGGAGAAAACGGTGGGGATGCAGGACTCAAAGAGTTCCTCTGAAATTCCCTCAACATCATAGCGGTTAAGCAGGTCAATGCGTTGTAACTCGGTAATACCAAGAAGGTCTTTCACTTCTTTGAGCAGGGCTTTTGCCTCGCCCTCGAAACCAGATTTTCTTTGGACGTAGACGCGCAGGACCATGGGGCCACCTTTCAATGCAAGCCTTTTACGCTTTTACTGGCTTTATTGTACGTTACTTAGGTGGACAAATTGACGCTTGTCGAGAAAAGAAAAACGGGTTGTAACAGAGCGTTAAAAATACAAATTATTTAGTTAAAAGTTTTACGCCAGCACAAAGATAAGGGCGATAAAACAAACGGTTACGCCCAAGGCAATTGCCTCGCGAGCTCCAAAGGTTGGCTGATGCCAACGTGTGCGAGAAGCCCCTGCTACATAGTGGCGAGCATCAAGTGCTTTGGAAAGGTTATTGGCGTGCCTGAGTGAGCTTGCCAGCAGTGCCACCACAATGGAGAAGGTGGTGCGGAGTCTTTTGGGCAGCGAACCTGAAGCAACGTCTCCTGCACGAGCAGTTTGAGCCTCTGAAATAGATACAGCGTCGCCCGCAAGCGTTGGAATAAAGCGCAGCATAAGCGAGAAAATCATGGCAATTTCTTTGCCAGGAAGACCAATCTTAGAAAGTGGCGAGCATGCTGCTTCAAAGGCATTGCCTAGATCCGTTTGAGTTGTGGTAAGCAGGAGTAGTGCGCCCATTAAAATTGCAGCTAAAATGCGTACGGGATAGAGGAAAGCACTCCATGCTCCCACATCGGTGATGGAAAAAATTGACCAGGAGACAAGTACTGTTCCTTCTCGCGTAAGCAACAGATTGAAGAGCGAGAGAAAGATGAGCAGCCAGGCAAGTGGGATGATTGACACAAGCACCTGTTTGACGGGGATTTTTGCAAGTGCCAGCAGGCAGAGCACGCCTACTACCAGCAGTGCAAGCTGCGGTGTGTTGCGGATAAAAAATGTTGCAAGCATCAGAAGAAGCGCTGCTAGGCATTTAACGTTGGGATTAAGCCTATGGATGAGCGAGTCCCCGTGATAGTACTGGCCCACAGAAATCTTAAGCGCCATAGTAACCTCCTTGCGAGAGGTCGTCGGTCTTTGTGGCGTTGGCTTGCGCGTCGCCAGAGTTGGTAGGCAGCGCAGCAAGCAGTGCGTCTACCAGCTCAGACAGAGTCAAAGGTTCTCCCAGGTTGATTCCCGTAGTGTGTGATAGACGTTGCGCCCAAACAAGCGCATGAGGAATGCCCAGACCAAGTTCCTGGAATTCTGCCTCTGAGAAATGAGTAAATGTTTGTTGCGGCGAGCCTGAAAAAACCAGGTCACCCTCATGAAGCACGATAATCTGGTCAGTTTCTGCCGCATCCTCCATCGAGTGTGTGAGCTCAATGACGGTACAGCCGTCCTCAAGAACGGAGTTGATAATTTTTCTAAGTTCAGAACAATAGTAGGGATCAAGTCCGCTGGTAGGCTCATCGAGTACAAGCACCTTTGGATGCATAGCAATAACGCCTGCAAGTGCGCACAGTCTCTGCTGACCACCAGAAAGCTCAAAAGGGGAAGCATCTACCTTGTGAGAAAGGCCCACAAGTTCCAGAGCAGCATTCACAGCGCTTATGACGTCGCAGGCAGAAAGGCCCAGGTTAGTTGGGCCAAATGCCACGTCTTCTGCAACCGTTTGTGCAAAAAGTTGGCGCTCCGGTCGCTGCATGACGTAGCCAACAATGCCGTGCAGTTTTCTGCGATTTTGCTTCTGTCGAGTATCCAAACCAGTTACAAAGAGGCTGCCGGTGTCAGGCGTATCAAGTGCGCAAATCAAGCGCGCCAGGGTAGACTTGCCGGAACCAGTTGAGCCAATCACGGCAACATGCGAGCCTTTTTGCACGTCAACCGAGATGTTTTTGAGCACAGGCTTCTGGTACGAGAACGTCACGTCGCGCACAGAAACCGCTGCTGGCTCTGATGCGCTGTCGGCTGTAGCCACGCTGCCACAACCCGCAGCCATCGCGCCGCAGCTTTCAGCCACGCCGCCTTTCTCGCCTCGTGACCCCGTGGCGAGAAGCCCCGTCAGCTCGTCAAGCACGCGCTGAGCCGAAGGTGATTTGCACACGACAACTCCACGGTTGTTGAGCGCATGCGCCACCTGATAGGCAAACGGCTCTTCAAGATGCAGGCATTCAACTAGCTCGTGCTGCTCAAAGAGGGCTTCAGGTGTTCCTTCAAACGCAACACGACCCTCGTCCAAGGCAATAACGTGGTCAGCGGAAACTACTTCGTCCATAAAATGCGTCACGTGAACGATAGTCTTTCCAGCTGCACGGAGTTTCTCGACAAGCCCCATAACGTTATTTCTATGAACAACGTCAAGAGCTGCGGAAGGTTCGTCAAGAATCAGGATTTGCGGCTTCATGACCAGCGCGCCCGAGATGGCCACGCGCTGCTGCTGGCCACCCGAGAGCATCTGTGGATTTTCGGAAGCAAACGCCGTAAGAGAGCCAAGTTTAATCTGCTCTTCTACCAGGGGCGTTATCTGATTGCTGGGCACCTGAAGGTTCTCCAGTCCAAAGGCAATATCGTCTGCGACCACGCTGCAGATAATCTGATCCTCAGGATTCTGAAAGACCAGGCCGAGCTGTGAGCGAATGGTCTTGTACGCCTCAAAGTCAACCTGGCCGTCGTTGACAACGGTGGTTCCCAGAAAGGTAACGGTTCCCTCGTCAGGGGCGGTAAGGCCAGAGAGAATTGAAGCAACAGTGGACTTGCCCGAACCGTTTGCGCCAACAATACAGGTACGTTTACCTGCGGGAATAGAGAACGAGACGTGGTCTAAGGCAACCACACCTTTTGCGTGCACAAAGGTCACGTCCAAAAGCGTCGCAGCTACAGGCAGGTCCTGAGTTTGTGCGGTGCTTTCAGACGTGTATAAATCAGGGGAATTGTTGCCCAGATTACTCACCGTCTTTGATGCTCTCAAAGAGTGAGGTAGCTGAGCGCATGATAACAACAAAGATGATGCTGTTAATAGCAACCTTCACCACGTTAAAGGGGAGAAGTGCCGGAACAATCAGTCCGCTTACTGCTTCTACGCTCATGCCGGTGTAGATTGGCGTAACTACGAGGTTACCCAGAATGCAGGCAACAACACTGATAACGCTGCCCACAATGAGGGCAATTACCAGCTGCTTGATATTCTCGGAACGGTTATACACAATCAGTGAAACAGGCAAAACGTAGCTAAGCGTTGCCAGAATTGCCATGATAGTGCCGTAAATTCCGGACTCCGTGGTGAGGTGCAGAAGGTAGGGAAGCACCGAGACAATCGCGCCTGCGGCAGGACCAAAAGCTACGCCTGCGAGCAGGGCAAAGACGCCCGATGGATCGTACTTCAAAAACGTCACGCCTGGGATGAGCGGGAACTGAAGCACCATGGTGCTGATTGCAGCAGCTGCACAAAGCATGGCGAGAATAGCAATTCTCTTGGTAGACCAGCCGTTAGAAGATGCGGTTGTTGCGTGGGTTGAGTGGGATGAAGCCATAAAAGTCTCCGTTTCTGACATCCGGACTGTACCGTTGGTCCTGGACTTTAACCAGGTTAACCGCCTTTGCGGGTCGCGGACTTGATGGCTCTTTGAGCTGGGCTGTTATAAACCCTGAAGCTCGGCCACCTTACCACCAGTAGGTAATTGCAACCATTTCTGAAACATATCGATAAGTACTATAGCAGAGTTAACAGCTCATAACACGTAAAACAGGATGGACATTTATACGATAGAGATGAGAGATAAGCCCAAAACAACCCGATAGAAATCTAATAACATTTTGCGACATTAGGCGTTTATCTTCCTCGACTCCACGTTTTTCTCGCTTGCGATAAACTATAAAAAGTAACTTACTAAGGAGCGTGTTACATGTCTGAAAGTGGCTATGACTTACAAAGCCTGGCCGGAAAGCTTTGCTCGATTGTTGGAGAAGAGAACGTCCTGGTAGACGAGCCAATGAGCGAGCACACCACTTTTAAAGTGGGTGGACCCGCAGATCTCTATGTTATCCCTGATGACCCCGATGAGGTTAAAGAGATTCTCCTTGCGGTCAAAGCCGCAGAAGCTCCTTATTTTATTCTTGGCTACGGCTCTGACCTGCTTGTTTCCGACGCAGGTTATCGTGGCGTGATCATTGCTGTTGCCGATGGCTTAACTGGTGTAAGCATCGACGACACCGAGATGATCTGCCAGGCAGGCGTTGGCCTCAAAGAGGCATCCGAGATGGCTTGTGAACTGGACCTTTCTGGACTCGAATTTGCGTGCGGCATCCCAGGGTCTGTGGGTGGCGCATGCTTCATGAACGCAGGCGCTTACGACGGCTGCATTGCTGACGTGCTCAAATCCGTCCGCGTTCTTCTCGCCGACGGCACTTTTGCTACGCTGGACGCATCCGAGCTTGACCTGGGGTATCGCCACAGCAGAATCGCTGATGAGGGCATGATTGTGCTTTCTGCCACGTTCAATCTTCATCGCGCAGATGGCGAGAAGATCCGTGAAAAGATGGAAGAGTTCACGCGCGCTCGCGAGGAGAAGCAGCCACTTGAGCTGCCTTCCGCCGGTTCAACTTTCAAGCGTCCTGAGGGTCACTTTGTAGGCAAGCTTGTTACCGACGCTGGTCTTAAGGGCTATCGCTTTGGCGGCGCTGGTGTTTCCGATAAGCATGCTGGTTTTGTGGTCAACTACGATAACGCCACTGCCACCGAGGTCCACGCAGTTATTGAACACGTTCAAGCCGAGGTCAAGCGTCAGTTTGATGTCGAGCTTCACCCAGAGGTAAGGTTCCTCGGGGAGTAGTGAGCCGCGGCTCAAACCCATCCGCAACGGATTGTACGCGTCCGCACGGCGCTGTTGCGTCCGCAACGGGTCGCACGCGTCCGCACGGCGCTGTCGCGTCCGCACGGTACTATCGCGCCCGCAACGAATCCCTACGATAACTCCGCAAGAAAACGGGGAAGTCCGTCGGTAGAAATCGGCTCCTCCATGCCCGCAACAAGAGGACGCAGGTAGGTTAGGGCGGCATCGGTGACATTGAAGCCGTCCTTGGAGATCATTTCTCGAGGCACAAGCTTTACCTTGTTAGCAACGTCGGCAACAGGGGTCGTGCGAATTTTCGTAGCATAAGGCGTATCTGAAGTTCGCTGAACGCCAACCATAATACCCGATTTACCTTGGAGAACAGCTTTAATTCCTGCGGAGCCCAGCGCCTCAGCCTCGTCCAAGTCAACCCTGCTAGCAGCATGCGAAGCGCAGCGCTGCAGCGTATTGAGCTCAATGCCGCGAGACTTTACGCCTAGCTGATCCTTGGCTAGCTGCGACAAGTATTGAGCCGTTCCGGACTGTGCCGCGAGGTGACCAAACGTGTCAATTGAGACGGACTTTGCATCAAAAAGGAAACTACCATCCGCGTGATGGACGCCCTCGCTGACAACTACAATCACGTTGTTTTTCTCGCGAAGTCGCTGTTCAATGGCAGAAAGTAGTGCGTGTTCATTAAGCGGAATCTCGGGTAGAAGGACAAAATCTGGGGCGGTTCCGCAAATATCTTGCGCCAGTGCACCAGCCGCCGTGAGCCAGCCTGCGTCGCGACCCATGGCTTCGATAAACGTGACGTTTTTGCTGTTGTAGACGCCGCCGTCGCGGGTGAGTTCGGCGGTTACGGACGCAACGAACCGCGCCGCGCTGCCAAAGCCAGGGGTGTGATCGGTGCCCTCGAGGTCGTTGTCTATGGTCTTTGGTACGCCTACAACGCGAACATGGCTTTCTATCTGGGCAAAGTATCGAGACAGCTTGTCCGTGGTGTCCATGGAATCGTTTCCGCCGATGTAAAGCACGGCGTCTACCTGGTATTTCTTGAGCTGCGCATCAATCTGCTGGTAGATAGGGGAGACATCCGCTGGTTCAGAGCTCGAGTAAGTGGCAGGATTAGGCTCAAGCTCCGGCAGTTTAAAGCGGCAGCTACCCAGCCAGCTTGAAGGCGTTTTTCTTAGGAGCTGGAGGTTCTTCTCGCCAGGATTTGTGGATGCGTGGTTGGACGATCCGGATTCAGATGCTGTAAATTCAAGTGCTTCCACCAGATCAACGACGCCGCCCTCAAGAAATCCCTGGATTCCGTTGCGCATCCCGAGCACTCGGAGACCCTGGGCGTGAGCTGCGCGAACAACACCCGCAAGCGATGCATTGATGGCTGCAGTCGGCCCGCCCGACTGTCCAACCAGGATTGTGCGAATTACGTGCTCTGATGTGGTGTTCATGGCGCCTCGGATTCTTGAGAGTTGACATATCAAGTATAACCGCGGTGGGATGCTGCGGTGCTGTTATATCGACTGACGGAACATCCTCAAAAAACTGCAGATAAAACCAGACTCAATAGCCCAAATACATCGTGGAGCAGCTTTGGTTATAGAATTTGAATTTAATCACGTACGCTCAATTCACTATTATGCATAATTTCTATCTGATATACATAATTATGAATGAAGATATATCAAAGATTTAATTACCCTTAATTTCAGAGTTAAGCAAACACATCTATGTCGGATAATCTGCAAAATCAAGGATAAAAAACACATCTAATGAAGATATTCTGCATGAGATAAGCATTTTGCATGAAATGTATACGCATTTTCAGCAGATTATCTGACATAGGTGTGTTCGGGCGTTTCAAACTAGGCGCGGATGCGCCTACAGAACCCATGTAACCGCTAGGGCATCGCGTGCGACGAGAAACCCGCAGGTCACGCACCGCACTTGCACCCACACCCAGACCCGCGCCGCACTCGCACCCGACGTCCGCCACGCAACACCGCGCCGCACCCGCGCACAAAAAAGCCGCACCTCAAATGAGATGCGGCTTTGTAGCTTCTAGCAGCCTAAACGGCGTTGCAGCTCGGTCGGGCCGGACACGCGCCGTCTAGCGTACAACCTGCGGGTTTAGCGAAGGTTGTAGAAAGCGTCCATGCCCAGGTACTCAGCGCCGTCAGCGAGGTCATCCTCGATGCGGAGAAGCTGGTTGTACTTAGCAACGCGCTCGGTACGAGCAGGTGCACCAGTCTTGATCTGACCAGCGTTGGTTGCAACAGCAATGTCAGCAATGGTGGTGTCCTCGGTCTCACCGGAACGGTGGGAGACAACTGCGGTGTAACCTGCGCGCTTAGCCATCTCGATAGCCTCGAGGGACTCGGTCAGGGTACCAATCTGGTTGACCTTGATGAGGATGGAGTTACCAGCATGAACCTCAATGCCCTTCTTCAGGCGCTGAGTGTTGGTAACAAAGAGGTCGTCGCCGACGAGCTGGATCTTCTTGCCCAGACGCTGGGTAAGGATCTTCCAACCGTCCCAGTCCTCCTCTGCAAGGCCGTCCTCGATGGAGACGATTGGGAACTTCTCGACCATTTCCTCGTAGTAAGCAACCATTTCCTCGGAGGTAAGGGAGCGACCCTCGCCCTTGAGGTCATACTTGCCGGTCTCCTTGTTATAGAACTCAGAAGAAGCTGGGTCCATAGCAAAGCGGAAGTCCTTGCCAAGCTCAAAGCCAGCAGCCTTAACAGCCTCGGAAAGAAGCTCAAGTGGCTCCTCGTTGGACTTAAGGTCTGGAGCAAAGCCGCCCTCGTCACCAACACCGGTGTTGAGGCCCTGGGACTTCAGAGTGTCCTTGAGGGTGTGGTAAACCTGTGCGCACCAGCGAAGAGCGGTGGTGAAGTCAGGAGCACCAACAGGCATAATCATGAACTCCTGGAAGTCAACGTTGTTGTCAGCGTGGACGCCACCGTTGAGGACGTTCATCATAGGAACAGGAAGAGTGTGAGCGTTTGCGCCACCGAGGTAAGCGTAAAGTGGAAGCTCAGCAGAAGCAGCTGCGGCGTGAGCAACAGCAAGAGAAACGCCGAGAATAGCGTTTGCGCCGAGGCGACCCTTGTTTGGAGTGCCGTCAAGCTTGATCATAGCGAGGTCAAGGCCGCGCTGATCCTCTGCATCCCAACCAATAACAAGGTCGCGGATCTCAGTGTTGACGTGCTCAACTGCCTTCAGAACGCCCTTGCCCAGGTAACGGCTCTTGTCGCCGTCGCGAAGCTCTACAGCCTCAAACTCGCCGGTAGAAGCGCCGGAAGGAACGATTGCACGACCAAAGGAACCGTCGTCAAGAACAACCTCAACCTCAACGGTTGGATTGCCACGGGAATCGAGGACCTCACGTGCGTGAACATCAAAAATCTGGCTCATAGCTCACCTTTCTTTAGGTTTAACATTTTGCTGATTGCACAGACATAAATAGTATACCCATTCTGTTATGTGGTGTGTATTGTAATTACACAGAGTATTAGTCCAGAAGTAGATACTATTTGACCAGGCAGAGAGACTATTTGACTGGACAAAGAAAGTATTTGACCAGGCAGACGCGCTGTCCACCTGGCCAAATAGAAAATACCTGCGGAATTATGCAGAATTCTGCAGAATTGTTGGGTAAATATATAAATTATTTCTGCGGATACACAACAACCAGCAGCATCTTGAACTCTTCTGGAGCCTGAAGCGCATGTGGGTGACCAAGTGGCATCACAATAGACTGACCAGCTTCAAGGGTGTAAACGTCGTCATCGATGGTGATGCTTGCGCGTCCCTCAAGAATAGTGACAAATGCGTCGCCGCCCGCGCGGTGGCTTGCAATCTCTTCGCCCGCGCCAAAACCAAAAAGAGTGACACTAACGGCATCGTTTTGCGCAAGAGTCTTGCTGATGACCTGGCCAGGAAGGCATGCAACCTGGTCTTTAAGGGTTACTACGGTCTTTGCGTCGATGTTCTTCATGACACCAGGAATCAATTCTTCGGACATACTAACCTCCAACGGTAAATGTTATCGATGACTAGCATTTACCCGAACTAGCCGTCTTCAATCAGTAAATTTCCAAAAAATCGCAGGTAGAAATTGCTTTTTTTAAAGCAATTTGCTGAGCAGCGGAGTCATCTTTCCCTGAGAGACCACCATCACGTGATGCATTGCACGCGATAGGGCGGTATAGAGCCTACGGCGAGAAATTCCGTCTGCTTTATACACTTCCTCTTGTGCGTCGGCAACAATGACCTGATCAAACTCAAGGCCCTTTGCTAGTGCAAGGTCGAGAAGAACAACGCCCTTCGCGGGTAGGGAATCGTGGCTGGTGAGCACTTTGACGCCGGTGCGCGGCTTGGCCTGCGCCGCACCGTTGCCCGCAACGCCATCGGTCGCGCCGTCCGCGTCGCCGCCGCCCTCTGCAAAAATCCCTTCCAGCTGTTTGGCCAGCCAGCGAACACGAGACTTCTCGGTACACACAATGGCGGTCAGCCCGTCAAACTCTTGCGCCTGTTCAACAAGGGACTTCATTGTTTGCAGGTACTCGGCACGCTCAGCATCTTTGTTGTCAGCTACCACCTCAAAGAACTCAGGCTTTTTGCCGCCGCGCTGTACGGAGCTTGTCTGGCCTCGCTCTTCTTCGCTCAAAAGCGAGGTAAAGAGCGCGGTAATCTCGGGAGAAGAACGATAGCTGGTCAAAAGCTTGCAGGTAGAAACTGCGCCCTCACCATGTGTTGCGGTAAAGATTTTCTCAATCTGCTCAAACGTTGCGGTGTCTTCCCAAATTGCCTGGTTGGAGTCGCCCAAAAGCAGGAAGTGCGCACGCGAGAAGTACTTTCCAAGCACCATAAGCTGTGTCTCGGTATAGTCTTGAACCTCGTCAATCATGACAAACTTGACGTTTTTCTCGCCAGCGCCCGTGATAAGAAGACGTAGGTAAACACATTCGGCGCCGCTTAGCGCGGAGGCATTGAGCATGCGCATGCCAATGCGGTCGATGCGCAGCCAGGAAGCGGACTCGATGACCTCGTGCGCGGAGGCAAAGCGCCAGTTGAGGAACTCGCGGGTGCGCGCCAGGACTTCTTCCTCGTCGGAAGGGCTGATGGTGCGGCCAAAAACCTCAAGCTGCTGCTCAACGTCAAGGGAGAGCATCTCTTCTTGGATTTCGTCGTTGTGAGCCATCTGACCAAGTCTGCGCTCCAGGCGGGTGTGGAGCTCGTCTTTGGCAAGTGCAATGAGGCGCGGTCCCACAGGGAATTGCGAGAACTTTGCCACAGAACTAGCCACCTGAGCTGGCTTAATAAGCGTGGTTCCCTTAACAGAAATGGCCTTGAAGTCGTCCTCGTAGAGCTCAAGTACGGCAAGTTGCTCTTCAAGTTTCTTCAGAGAATCGGGGTTGTTGTGAGCGCCCGATGCGTGGTCAGCCAGACCCAAAGCCTTGAGGAAAGAGTCCCAGGTAAATACCTGCGGATTGTGCTCGCCCATGCTGGGCAAAACGGTGTTGATGTAGCGACCAAACATCTCGTTAGGAGTGAACAGGTACACCTGATCTGCGGTAAGTGTGGTGCGCTGCTGGTAGAGAAGGTACGCAATACGCTGCAGCAAAACGGACGTTTTACCCGAGCCTGCAATGCCGTTGACCAGCAGAACCGGCACGTCCTCGTGCCTGACAACAACGTTTTGTTCGCGCTGGATAGTTGCGGTGATGGCCTGCAGCTTCTCGGTGTGCTGACGTTTCAGAGCGGCAAGCAGCAGAGAGTCTTCAATGGCAACCGTTGTGTCAAAGTAGAGGTTCAGCTTGTCGCGTGTGATGTCAAACTGTCGTCTAAGTTCCAGTTCAACCGTTCTTTTCTTGCCGTCTACCTGGTACGACGTAGTTCCCATCTCTTGGTTGTAATACGTCTCGGCAACGGGGCTGCGCCAATCAACAATAAGCGGCGTACGGTCTTTGTCCGTAATGCCCGCCGCACCAATGTATACATCACGAGAAGGACGTCCGGGTCGCATTTTGAGCGTGACCTTAGCAAAGTAAGGCTGCCTCAAAAGGATTTCAACTCGACCGAGTTTCTCGACAGCGAAATCGTGGTACTGGTTGTAGGTATCAATAACGCTGTTGAGCGTCTCAATGGCCGCAAGGGTCTCGATGGTTTCGTCCGCTCCGCCAAAGTCTGGGCGGATTTCTTCACTCATCTGACGAAGGTCTCTAGCTGCATCTTTTTGCGTAGTATTGAGTGTTGTGTCCAAATCCTCACGAATCTCAACAAGCTTTTGATAAACGTGGGAGAGGTGCTCTTGCTCTTGCTGGTGGATTGGATCCATGATGCTCCTAGATAGTTGCGTCTTCGATGCGGCGGCGCAACTCGTCAATGCCCAGGCCGGTCTCGGATGAAGTAATAATGGCCTGTTCAGGGGTGATGTGGAATGCCTTGCGAAGGGCGGCTGCGGCTTGATTTTGCTTGCCGCGTGCAATCTTATCTGCCTTGGTAAACGCAACTACAAAGGGCAACTCAGCCTCTTGGAGAAAGTTGATCATCTGCAGGTCAAGCTTTTGAGCTTCATGCCTGATGTCAACAAGGCTAATGACCAGGTTAAAGCTGCGCTCCTGCTCAAAGTAGCCGCCAATGAGGTCTGCCCAGCGCTGTTTTTCTTGGCGAGAAACTCGTGCAAATCCGTATCCGGGCAAGTCTACAAATTTGACGCCATCAACGTCAAAAAAGTTGATATTTGCAGTTTTACCTGGGACGCTTGAAACTCGTGCGAGTTGTTTTCGTCCAATAAGTTTATTTAAGAGGGAAGACTTACCCACGTTTGAGCGGCCCACAAAGGCCACCTCTGGGGTCTCTGGAGAAGGAAGTTGTGAAATTGCCCCGTATGATGCCTCATATCGTGCGGTTTCATACTTAAGACCCATGATGCCTCCCATTGCGCTTCAAAAACGTAAGGTATTATTTTAGCGCAAGTTGGGAGGCGTAAACCTTACACCCACGTAACTGCCTGGCAGCAGCGCTTAAGCGCATCAATGTAGAGCTCACCAAAGGGCGAGAGGCTCTTCTCGTCGTGGGTAACGTAGCCAACTTCCATGTAAT
>CALIZK010000058.1:0-2402 GCA_938028635.1 uncultured Atopobium sp. | reverse complement strand
TTCTGCATAATAGCTCTTTGCAATGGCACCAAACATTTGCTGCGGAGACTTAGCAGAGGACAGCTGTGGCAAAAACTCTGGATAGCGAGCCTTCACAAACCTCACCCAGCCAGGACAGCACGAGGTAAAAAGTGGGAACTTGTGATCTTTGCCGTCAGTGAGTATATGGATGAGCTCGGTTGCTTCCTCCATGATGGTAAGATCTGCCGCAAAATCAGTATCAAAGATGTAATCAAAACCAATCTTTCTCAGACAAGCTGCCAGGCGCTCTACCGTAGCTTTTTCTCGTGGTAGGCCAAGTTCTTCTCCCCAAGAAGTCCGCACCGAAGGAGCAATTTGAATGAGCGTTATCTTCTGCGGTTCATCAATTGCCTTAAGCACGCGCTCAGTATCATCTCGTTCTCTCAGGGCACCTGTTGGGCAATTAACCACACACTGTCCGCAGATGACGCAACCGGATTCTTGAATGGTCTTTTTACCTCGGACGTTAATGGATGCGTGAATGGTTCTATTAGAGATATCCCAAACACCAAGCGTCTGGACCTTCTCGCAAACCTGAATACATCTAAGGCACTTGATGCACTTATTGTTGTCACGAATGAGGGGGAACGCCGTATTCCATTCCTCGTTAGGAAGCTTCTTTTCGTAAGGCTTTGAATAAATTCCCAGGTCATTTGCAAGAGACTGGAGCGAGCAGTTCTGTGAACGCACGCAACTTGTACACTCAGAATCGTGCTGAGAAAGCAAAAGTTGCACGTTTGTCCTACGAACTTCTCGCGCCTTTGCACTGTTTGTCTTTACTACCATGCCTTCAGCAACAACAGTGGTACAAGACGCCACAAGATGATCTGCGCCTTCTACCTCAACTGCACAAACACGACAGCCTCCTACCTCGTTAAGATCCTTGAGGAAACACAAGGTTGGAATCTCAAGTCCAACAGAACGGGCGGCGTCCAGAATGGTCGTATTTTCTGGAACGGAAAGTTCAAAGTCATCAATTATGAGGTTTACCATTGGTGATTCCTTCCCCCTCTGAAGGCACCATAGCCAAAGTGGTCACAACGCAGACAGCGAGACGCCTCTTGATGAGCCTCTTCTTCTGTCAGGCCAATCTCAACCAAGTTCCAGTCGTGAACACGCTCAGATGACTCCCTTTCTTTCATCTCACAACGACCGCACTGCCTAAGACCCTTGATCTTCAGTGACGGAAGCTCCACGCTAAGCGTGACTTTGTGGTCACATCCAAGCGACCGGTCAATATTTGCAGCGGCAACTTTACCTGCTTCAATAGCTTTGATAACCGTTGAAGGTCCAGACTTACAATCTCCTCCCGAGAACACACCCAGGAATCCCTCAATAGAGCCGTCTGAAGCCGTCACAATTCTATTTTTCTGTACGGGAATGCCAATTGCCTCAAATGTTTGGTACTCAATATCTTGTCCAATGGCAACAAATACCTTGTCACAGGGAACAACTCTGGTTTCTTCTTGCGATGCACGTGGAGCAGGACGACCCCACTTAGGAGCGCCAATAATCTGTGGTTGGACGAGAAGACCACTCACATTTCCAGCTCCATCTGAAACGATGGAAAGAGGAGAAGTAAGCTCCAAAATCTCGCACCCTTCTGCCTGAGCTCCAGCAATTTCTGCATCTTGTGCCGTCATATCTGCGATGCGCCTACGGTAGACAATGGAAACCTTCTTGGCGCCCAGCCTGACGCTGGTACGAGCAACGTCCATGGCAACATTTCCGCCGCCAATGACAACAATTTCCTGGCCAGAAAGATCTGGAATATCGTAGTCCCCTACTGCACGCAGAAGCTGAACTGCGGATTCAACACCGTTAAGATTTTCTCCCTCGAGACCAAGCTTTTTATCGGTATGTGCGCCAATTCCCACAAAGACTGAATCGTATATTTTTCGGAGCTCTTGAAGTTCTTCTCCCAAAACAGGATGTTCTAGCTCAACTTCAATACCGGCGGAAAGAAGCCAATCAATCTCTGACTGTAGTCGCTCACGAGGTAAGCGATAGTTTGGAATTCCGTAGCGAAGCATGCCGCCCAAGTGTTTTCTCGCCTCAAAAATCTTTACACTGTGCCCCATGGTTGCCAGGTAATAGGCACATGAAAGACCTGCTGGTCCGCCGCCAATAACGGCAACTTTCTTTCCAGTTGCCGGCGAACACTCAGGAGTGTATGTCTCTTCCATATGCTCAGCCGCATAGCGCTTGAGCGCCAAAATATTGAGTGGGTTATCTACCATGGCACGACGACAGTGCATCTCGCAGGGGTGTTCGCAGACAAGGCCGCAGACCAGAGGTAGTGGATTGTCTTTTCTGATGACCTTAATAGCGTCGGTGTAGCGTCCCTCTTCTACCAGGGAAATATACGCAGGAATATCAAC
>CALIZK010000057.1:0-10506 GCA_938028635.1 uncultured Atopobium sp. | reverse complement strand
AAGAACGCTTTGAGACAGACTTTACCAGCTCAACACCTTGGCTAATGGCGGCGTCACGTCTAGTCTCTAAATATAAAACCTCAAATACAGCAATACGGAGAGCGTCCTGTACCTTTGGCTCTAGATGAATACCTGACTTAAGATGATTCTTTAAAGCTTCATCAAGTTTGCCTTTAGTAAGCGTTGCCCCCAGAGCAAGACGAGTAGCAAAAGCTTTGTCTTGTACAGAAAGCTCCGAGAAGTCTTTTGACTCCCTCAAGTAATCACGAATACGTAGGTTGTTACGTCTGCACTCAAAAAATGCCTGATAGGCTACTCTTCGAGCAAGAGTTAAGGTGGCCATTATTGAAGCATCTGCCAGGTCATCTGGGACTTCTGAAGTCCAGCGGCAAATGATTTTGCATCCATAGAGCGCTTGCCATCTGGACGTACCTCAAGAAGCTCAAGAGTTCCTTCAGCACAGCCAAGGAACAACCTATGATCTTGAAGAGCAACCTGACCTTGAGCAACAGAAACTTCACTTGGAGCTAGCTGAGCGGACAAAACGCGAAGAGACCTGCCTCCAACAGACACGCGAGCAGGAGCGGTATCAGACGAAGCCTGAATCCTCAACGCATTTACCTGGGCCGAATCTTCTGGAGCAAGCTTCATTTCTTGCTTGGTAACTTTAGGAGCAAACGTTACTTCTCGCTCATCTTGTGCATGCCACTCAAGAGAGCCTTCCTTGAGCTCAGAAAGAGCCTCAGACAGTGCGTCAGCACCCAAATGTGCTAAAGCGTCAGTGAGCTGCTCAGTTTTTTTAGAGCCAACCTCACACGACGCTTGCTTGCACCAGTCTCCCGCGTCAAGCTCATGTGCAATCTTCATGATAGAAACGCCAGCAATCGCGTCACCCGCGAGGATAGCACGCTGAATTGGAGCAGCTCCTCGCCAGCGAGGCAACAGCGACGCATGTACATTCAATGCACCATAAGGCGCAAGAGAGATAACCTCATCTGGCAAAATGCATCCAAAGGCAACCACACAGAGCGCTTCTGGTTGTGCCTCGCGCATTGCAGAGATTACTTCTGGAGTCATACGGTTTGCCTCAAGAACAGGTAATCCAAGCTCTTGTGCGCACTCTTTTACGGGAGATGGCTCCAGCGTCTTTCCACGACCACGAACCGCATCTGGTCTTGTAATGACTAGAGCGACCTGGTGGTCATGGGCAAGTTTTTTGAGCGATGGAACAGCAAAATTTGGAGTTCCCATAAAGACTACGCGCATGTCAACTCCTAATAGTCTGTTTGACCAGGACGGGCACCAGATGCCAGCGCCTCTTTGTACTCCTGTAGTGTCTCCATACGAGCACCTGGTCCCAGATGATCTGGCATGGTTACGCCGTTGATGTGGTCAATCTCATGTTGCAGACAAACGGCGAGAAGATCTCCTTCTGCCTCATAGCGCATCAGATCGCCCTCGAGGTTATATGCATGAACGACAACATGGCTTGGACGCGTAACCGGAACAGTAATGCCAGGGAACGAAAGACAGCCCTCTTCATATACACGAGGCTCGCCATCTGCAACTTTGATCTCTGGGTTAATGAGCACAAAAGGGTTCTCTTGGCCATTTGGATAGTCAACATCAATGACTACCATGCGTTTCATATAGCCAACCTGAGGTCCAGCAAGACCAACGCCATCGGTGGCATACATAACCTTGAGCATATGCTCGGCCATCTTGCGAACATCATCGTTTATATCGTCAATCTCTTCGCACTCTTGGCTCAGACGAGGGTCTGGCCAAAGTACCATATCATCAGCTTCAGAACTCATGCCTATCCTTACATCATGTCGTAAGCGTCAACATCTAATGTCATGTTGATACCCACTCTTTTATCAAGTGAAGCAGCACACTCAGAAAGAATTTCTCCCACCTGAGCGTCCACGGGAGATTTTACTAAAATATGTCTGCGATACTTATCTTTTACCTTAGCTTTTACACAATCAGCAGGACCCAAAATCTCCCATCCTGTTTGCGCGTCTAACTTTGTATGCAGCGCCTCTGCCATATGATCTGCTACGCGACGAACTTCTTTTTCTGAAGCTCCCCAGAAAAGCACATTAGACAAGCGCGAGAAAGGCGGATAAGCCCCCTCTCTTCTCTCTTTAAGTTCTGCATCAAGAAACGGGCGTCTGTCATGTGTAACTACAGAAGCAATAGCAGGATGTGTTGACCAGTACGACTGAATGATGACCTTACCTGGCTTTTCTCCCCTACCTGCACGACCAGCAACCTGCTCCAGCAAGTCAAATGTTCTCTCAGCTGCTCTAAAATCTGGCAGCTTAAGCATGGTGTCGGCATTGATAACACCAACCAAGGTGACATCAGGAAAATCCAGACCCTTTGCAATCATCTGCGTACCAATAAGCACAGCTCCAGGAGTTGCGTCAAAAAGCTCAAGAAGACGCTGATGTTCGCCCTTTTTAGCCGTGGTATCGGCATCCATACGAATAATTGGCGCATCGCTGCCAAGCAGAAGCTTGAGCTCATCTTCTACACGCTGTGTTCCCACACCATATGCACCCATATAACGGCTGCCGCAGTTTGGACATGTGCTGGAAGGGTTAGGATACGCATGCTGTGACCACTGCCTGCCGCAACTGTGACAAACCAGAGAATGCGTGCGCTCATGGTACGTGAGAGACGTCGAACAGTGCGGACACTCGGGCACACAGCCACACTCACGACACATCAAAAAGTTTGCGAATCCTCGACGATTAAGGAGTAGAACGCTTTTCTCGCCGCGCTCTGTTGTTTCTTGTAGTGCTTGAGCAAGAGCTGACGAGAAGACCGATCTGCCTCCGTTTTTGAACTGGGAAGCCATATCAACTACCTGGACCTGCGGAAGAACCGCCACGCCAGGCCTCTCGGTCATGGCGACGCGTGTCCAGTTAGTGCCACGCCAGCTTCCTTGAGCCGTTCGATATAAGCTCTCAAGCGAAGGTGTTGCAGAACCAAGCACCAGCGCAGCACCGCGGAGACGCGCCATCTGAGCAGCAACTTCTCTTGCGTGATAGCGTGGGAGCGAATCTTGCTTGTATGAAGCCTCGTGTTCCTCGTCAATGATGTACAGTCCAGGATTTTGGATGGGCGCAAACAATGCAGAGCGTGCGCCTACTACCACGCGGGCTCTACCCTGCCTGATTAAATCCCACTGGTCAAAGCGCTCGCCAAGCGAAAGCTTTGAGTGAAGAACGGCTACCTGCTCGCCAAAACGTGAACGGAATCGTCCTACTGTTTGCGCGGTAAGAGAAATCTCTGGGACAAGCACCACAGCACCCTTGCCAGCTGCTAAGGTCTTCTCAATAGCAGAGAGATACACCTCGGTTTTACCTGAGCCTGTTACACCATCAATAAGCACAACATCGCCCTGAGCAGCAGTTTGCGCAGTCTCGATTGCTGCAAGAGCAGACTCTTGCCCCTCAGTAAGTTGCTGAGGACGAGGTGCTACACCACTTGAAAGCGTGGTTCCCAGACCCTCCTGGCTTCCACGAATTTGTCGCTGTGTGCGCACCTCAACTATGCCTTTTTTCTGCAGTGCAGTTACTGCACTGCGAGCTCCTGGGATTGTGGCTGAGAGCTCGGATAACCTCATGGCGCCTTGCGCCAGAGCCTCAAGCACCGATCGCTGCTTGCTTGCATTTGCCGCAGGCATAAAGTCAGCCGCCTTTTCTGTCAGCTCAACCCATCGCTCATCAACAGGACCGGACTTCTCACACACAAGTTGCCAAGGAGATTCTGCGTCTTTTCTGGTGACTCTAACCTTTTGGCCAGGCGCTAAAAAAGGATGCAACGCATCTGCATAACTACAGGCGTATTCTTTACTCATCCATTCTGCTACCCGCGCAGACTGCTCATCAAACGCTGAATCTGCCAGGACTTGTGTTATTGGAAGAACGCGAGAAACATCTAAACCTGAAGACACACGGTCTGAGACACCCACAACGTAGCCAACAACCTGCCTGTGAGAAAACGGCACCAAGACCGTTGTTCCCACAACCGCAGTCTCTTCCAAAGATTCTGGAATGGCGTAATCAAACGTGCCAGAAAGAGCACGAGTTGGTATATCTAAAACAACATGTGCAAAAGGCACGTTCTTGCCTCCTTAAAGCCGTGGTCGATGGTTTACATCAAACGTGTAACGAGCAACGTGTGGCTGACCCGCTTCTTCAACCTCAACACAAACAAACGCACACTCAACCTTAGTAAATCCGTGCTGCATCAAGACGTAGGCATAGAAGTTTGCCTGCATCTGATGATGCTCATAGATCTGAGTTGCACTAAGGCCCTTATCGCCTGTTTTATAGTCAACTACCAGCGCATCTTTGCTTCTCTTATTATAAGCGAGAAGATCGATGGCTCCTTCTACATAGTTCCCATATTCAGAATCAACCTGCAGCGTAAAGGGAGACTCCGCAATAACCACATCATGAGCTAAAGCTTCTTGCCTAATTGCAGAATTGCTCCACAGTTCAAGCGCTTGTTTGACCCTGGATACCGCGCGCTGAGGAACACTGTTCTTCAAGCACAATCTATCAATAGTTTTTTCATCAACCTTAGACTGAGTTTCAACCATAATCTGAGCAAGCTCATGGAAGGCTGAGCCTAGGTTGGTTGGATCTACTCCATCATCAGCTAATGTGTCAGGCAAAACAACGGAAGTCTCAGTTACTGGTTGAAGGTTATCCTCCTCATGTTCCTGGCGTTCTAACTGAGACTGGTCTTCAAGTTTCTGGTTATTCTCGACCTTAAAGTTCTCTGCCATTTGTTGGTGAGCTGATGAGTAACTAAAGAAACCTTTTCGCTGGTCATATGTAGTTTCTGAGGTAACACTTAGCCTTACCTTCTCATAGAGGTCAAATGTTTCGACAACCAGAGAGTCTTCCTCTTCACTTGGCTTGCAATCAGAAGGTTCAACCAACTCTAAACCTTCAACCTGAATAGGCTCATCCTTCTTGCCAGAACCCTGAACTACACGCATACAACCAGCAAGATTTCCACCATATTCAAACTGATGCTCACCAGCAGAAAGTGGCGGCTCTTCAAACAAGGCATTTGTAATCTTGCGCGTATAACGAGGACTAATTCCTTCTTTAGTAAGGTCGATGGTTGAAGTGAGAATGACTGCTTCTCGAGCGCGTGTTAAAGCAACATACAGACGGCGATTCTGCTCCTGCTCTTCAAACTCATTCTCTTGAGTTTCCAGGAACATTCTCCACTCAAGAAGACCCTTGCACTCATCAATACTTGTAGGAACCTCATGACAGCCATCATACAATTCATGAAGTTTTTTAGAACTGCTTGAGAATGCAATCTGATACGAATCGTCTTTTTTAACATGCAAAAATGGTTCACTGCCAGCGCCTGCCTTAGGGCCAGACACAGCTCCTACAACAGCAACAACAGGAAATTCCAATCCTTTAGAAGCATGAATAGTCATAAAAGTTACGGCGTTTTGAGTGCTGCAGTGAAGCACCTTTGGCGACTCTTTAGCCGTGTTACACCATTGACTAAACGCTTTTGCGACTGAAGCTACGCCAATGCTCAGTTCCTTTTGCAAGCTATCAATTTGTTCAAGAGCTGCAAAGATATTTGCAATCTTTGACTGTCCCTCATTTCCCATCTTTTGAAGGCGAGAAATCCATCCGGCATCAAGAACTACCTTTTTAATAACGTCTGAAACTCTCTTGTTTGAAAGAGAGCTACGAGCATTACTCAACACCTCTAAAGCATTTTTGAGCTTTGGACTTATCTCAAAAGGTGGATTACATACGTCATTTACCACTGACTCTGCAATATCTCTATTGGTAATCCTCTGGCCATTTTCTCCAAAATTAGTACCCAAGAGAAGCAGGTCAGACGCATCAAGACTAAAAATCTCACTCGAGAGTACAGGAAACAGTCCCTCGTATGAATCGTACATATTTGCGAGTGCCTGTAAAAGACTACCAATCAACTGAACCTCAGGCTGCTCACCAAACGTTGAAGCTCCAGAAACCACGCTTTCAATTCCAAAGGTACGAAGTGCCTCAATATAGGGCTGTGCCTTTTTAACTGATTTCATCAAAATTGCAACATCTTTTGCTTGGATATTCTCATCCTGCATAAGCGTGTTGATTCTGTCTGCAAGCTGATACGCAACAAGCTGGCTTCTTGTGACGTCATCGCCTGGCTTAGAATTTCCTGACTTTTCAAATTTTGTAACTTCAAAATAAACGCGTGGTGAATGAGCAATGAACGGAGTTGCAGGTTCTTCTCGCCCAGCGGACAAATCCATAAAGTTAGGTATCATGCCATCAGCGCTACAAACCTTTGCAACAAATCGTAAAATTTCGTTGTGGCTGCGGAAATTATCTACAAGACGGGGTTGCAAATCTTCTGAAACCTCTGCTTGACGTCTAAAGAACACGTCAACGTCAGCACCGCGGAATCGATAGATTGACTGCTGAGCATCACCAACCGTTGTGAGATATTGAGCATCTTTACCTGAGAGACTCTTAATCATCTGCACCTGTTGCTGGTCCGTATCTTGGAACTCATCAACCATTACAAGCTTGAATTTATTCGTGTAAACAGCTGCAATCTCTGGATGCTCTTCGAACACCTTTGCCGTTAGATGCAAAAGGTCATCGTTATCAAGGCCACCAACAGCAAGTTTCTTCTGTTTAAAGAGCTTGTAGACCTGCTCTGTAACATCTTTCAGACGCTGACCCTCAGACATATCCTGAATAAGTCCAAATAAAGCGCTACAAACTTTAAGCTGATACGCAGCTTCATCCTTTACATTTTTTATTTCTTTTGAAGAACGACCAATCTTGAGTGCTTTTTGCAACGTATCCCAAAACGCCTGGTCAAAATCAGCTAGCGAGAGAACCAAGTGTTGCTGCAATTTACTTGAAAGCTCAGATTGAATACTTTGTAGCTGCTCTGCTTCATCTGGTTTTGTGGCAGCGATTGCAACCTTTAGCGCTTCAAGTGCACCACAGAGACTCTCAAGCTCTGCTTTTAGAACTTCCAGGTCAGAGCTATCCCCCATAAATGAAATAGAATCCATTCCTACAGGAGATGACTGAGCGTACGAAATCAGCGTTTCAATACGAGACTTCAGTGCATCTCTGTTACCTGCATAGATTGAGAGAAACTCAGCATAGCTTTCATCTTGAGAAAGCTCTCTGAGTACTTCTTCAATAGATATATTGACCAGCTGATTTCTGGTCATGTCGTTAATGATTTCAAACTCAGGATCAAGACCCAAATCAAGTGCATGAATCTTTAAGATTCTGCTGCACATACCGTGGATAGTACTAATCCACGCATCATCAACCTGCAACGCAGCACTATGCAGGCCTTCTTTTTCTAGAGCTTCTCTAACGCGCTCTTTAATTTCTGTAGCTGCGGCATTGGTAAACGTAATAATCAATGCCTGGTCAAGACTACTCAGATACGGCTTTCCGTCAGCTCCCGAGCCTTCTTTTAAAGCCCACACAATTCTCTGTGTAAGCGTAAAAGTTTTTCCTGAACCAGCACCTGCTGCAACAAAAAGAGGCTTATCAAGCGTCTTGATGGTCTTCTCTTGACCAGGCGTATAACGTGTATCAGCCATAGTAGCTTACCTCCTCTTGTCACACAGTTTTACTGGACAATACTTACATGCATCCTTATCGCAAGGATTGGCTCGAACATCTCCAGAAAGCATGGCTTGGACTTTCTGAGCAATTAAACTCTCCCAAGCGTCCAAGTAGTCTGCAAACTCCGCTGAGTTTTGAGACACAACCATAACTGCCTGGTCCCTGAGCTTTTTATCTTCCGGATGTATGTTCCAAATATGTTCTGTTGCCGCTTCTGTTGCCATGCCTGCAAGAGCAAATGAAGGCTTATCTTTTTGCTCTTTGGTGCCCAGATAAATTGCAGCAACTGGCTCAAGTTTATACTTGGTGAGCTGTTTTCTCATAATCTGAGCATATATTGCAGACTGTACATGCCTTGGCAGAATCTCTTTTGAGAGCTCACTATCCAGACTTAACTTTGCTGAATAAGCCTTCAAATCTTTTGTGGCCTTGTGTTTATAGTCAATAATAAGTGCCTGACCATGAGCGTTTACATCTACGCGGTCAATCGAGCCTGTAAATTGAGCTCCTGCATACTCAACAACATTTTCTTCTCTACCAAAACGAAGCTCAAAAAACCTGGGCTGATAGCCAATAAAGTGCGAAGCTTCAAACTCGAGAAGATCCTTGAGGTCTTCTCGTATATTCTCAACCTGTTTTCTTTCTTGAACGCTATGCGGAATAAGCTCATTTGAAGATGCTCGGTTAATGTTGTTGAATTGCTCATCCCAGACCTGGTCAAAACAGCTGTCTAACACTTGTTTTGCATGATCTAGGTTATCAGATGTAATCCTAGAGCCAGGAATGTCTTGCAAAAGTGCAGATTCAACTACTGAATCAACTTCAGCCACATTACAACCAAGTGCTTCAGCTAAAAGTGTTGCGTGTGTTAGCTCCAAAACACGATGGATAAAGGTACCTATCTGCATTGGAGCAAACTCAGTGTCTACCTGAGAAATTTTGATGCGGCGTTGCGTGAACCATTTGTAAGGACACTCAAGATACGTCTCAATCTGAGAAGCGGAAAGAAGCGGTAGGCCTTCTCGCGAGACCTCTATAAGACCCTGTAATTCCTGCTCAAGAGTCTCCCTAGTCAAATGACGTGGGAGTACCACAATATTTTTGAGTTTAGGGTCAATCTCACCAGACTCGATTGTTGGGAGTTCAGCAACACGTTCTGGGTCAGTAGCTTGAGGCAACAGGTTTACCAGCACCTCTTCTTCTCCACGTGCAACCCCTGTCTTCTTTGCATAGTCTTTTGGATAGCATGCTTTAACCTCACTGAGAGCTACTGCGTTAAAGACATCTTTTTGTTCAACCTTTTCAAATGCAACGCTGGTAGAAGCGGTTATAAGTGCCGTATAGAAATCTCTTTGATAACGTGCAAACTCTGATACCTTAGGCATTTTACTCGCATGGCGAACAAACTCTTGAAGCGCACCGTCTGATGCTTTGACGCCAAAATTCAACGTATCCATGCCCTGGAAAATAACGGCATCAAAAGAATGTGGCTCAAAAGAATGAGCTTGGCTTACAGGAGCGATTAGCACCTGAATATCGTACTCAACACCATTAGAAACAGACATCATGACCGACTGATCTTTACAGAGGTCAATAAACGATTTGAGTGTCTGAGGAGTGAGCTTTAATCCCGCCTCATGAAGCTCCTGTGCAGAAGAAACAATCTTGCTCATTACCTTAAGCGACTCTTGGTTTTGAAGAGACTGAAGCGTCAACTTGTTAGACTGAGCAGCCTCTGACTGCTCATCAGATGTTTTTGCAGAAAGGTATTCAATAATACGCTGAGCAGCAGAGCCAATTCTGCCAAGCTCAAGGCTCTTGATGGTCTCTGCGCACAAACGCGAACTCATAGCCGCCTTAGAAAGCGTCTCAAGCACTCTAGTGGCGTACAGCGTTCTATTACCGCGCCAACTTTTATCCAGCATCCACGCGCGCTCAACACTTATTCCTGAAATAGGTGAAATCAGATAGTCCGTAAGCGTACGTGGTGGCCACCACGACATATCCCCCATCTGATGGTCAGATGCCTGATAGTCAATGTTTTTCTCGAGCTCTGCGCGTTCACTCAGCGTGACGTACGCATCAATCAAGCTAGCAAACGCACGTCCTGCAAGAGAGTCTTGAATACGCACCGAACGCCTATAGTGAGCAGCGATCCCCTTTGCTGCAAGCTTTTGCGAGAGCGCATCCCAAACCCTTTGTGAATCTGAGGCGTACACCACAAAGCTCTTACTACCAGACTCAACACGCTGAGAGATATACCTGCTTATAGACTCTGCCTCGGCATGCTGGCCCAGCGGCGACAAAAACGTTACTGCACCGCTCGGCGTAACCTCATTGCCCTCCTTGGCCCTGAACACCCTGGCGAGAAGATCGGTGAGCTCCTGACTTTTTGCGGCTGGCGCCAACTCCACATCCACACGACAATCGCATCCCGGGCCGCCAACCAACTCCAGCTGCTGCTCTGCCGCGTAACCTGCAGGTCCTTCGGGCACGTAGAGAGAAAACACCACATCCCGCTTCTGCGACAGCCTGCGCACAAACTTAAGACGCGCCTCCGAAAGATCTTCAACTCGCGAGAAAACAAGTGCAGGTCCTTGCGCTGGGATGGACTGCAGCAGATAATCCAGACACTGGCACATCTCAACGTAAGACTTTTCTTCAAGCAGCATCTTGTAGCGCTCTAGCACCTTACATGCACTCATCTGACCGGCAGAAAGTTGACCGAAGGTCGTGATCTGATCAAGCTCTGTCAGATACTCTGGAGCAAGCTTAGACAGAAGCTCCACAGTACCCTTGCTCGTAGTTAAACTGCCTAGCTCATCAGCAGTCA
>CALIZK010000056.1:0-2474 GCA_938028635.1 uncultured Atopobium sp. | reverse complement strand
CTAAGACGATTTTTTACCGCCTCAAAAACTTTTATCTGGGCAAACGTTGTATGCAGAAAAATGAAATCTCCAACTAAACGGATTTTTTACCGCTTGAGGATATATTTTGCCTCAAACAGTGTTGATTGCACAAACTGCGCAGGCCAACGTCCAACTAAGCATCTACCTTGCTCTACTTTACCAGCAAAAAAGAAGGCTGTGCGAAGCATAGCCTTCTTTGCACTTGTGATCTATACGCCAAAACTAACGGCGAGCCTTTACAGAGTACGCAAGACCGGAAGCAATAATACCTGCAGCAGCAAGTGCGCTTGCAATGGACATTGCATCGCCAGTATCTGGCAGGTTAGACCTCTTCTTCTTAGGAGTCTTAGGCTTTGGCTCTGGATTAGGATCCGGCGTTGGGGTTGGTGTAGGAGTTATTGGCTTATCGGCTGTAGCAACTTCCGCAGGAACAATGGTCTGGTCTGCAGCATTGAATGTTGCAGGAGCTACCGTAAATGGAATCTGATTTGCATTGAGTTCATAACCCTCTGGAGATGCAGTTTCAACCAGGTAATAATTGCCTGGCGTCAAATAGAATTTATCTCCATCCTGATAGATACCCTTAGTCAGCAAATCTGCAGTTGCCGCAGTGTTCTGAACCAGTGTAGTCAGCTCAGTCTTTGTAAGAACATCTCCGGATGTAAAGGTACCGTCTGCACCAGTAGTAAGCCCCTCTTTAACCAGTGTGCCATCAGCCTTGTACAGGCTATAGGTTGCACCAGCAACAGGCTTGGAAGCATCATCAGAGTCAGTCTTCACAAGCTTCAAAGGAGAAGGAACTGCACGATACGTGAGGTAATACTGCCTGGTACGGTTTACAGAACCGTCTGCGTTGAAGCCAGGGGCCAAAACCGAATTATCGCGAGGACCAGAGTTATACGTACCAATTGCAAGTGATGTTCCCTCTGGGACATCGATATCGTTTGCAATGTAAACGTAAGAATCACCAGGTCCCGCAGACTTAATCTCGTCAACCGACTTGCGAACAGTGGTCAGCAACAGATTGGTTGAAGGATCAGTCTCAAACTTATTACCGCCGGCAACAGAGTCATCTGCAGTAACGCCAGCATACTCGGGCATGTACACAACATGACCCTTTGTGTTGTAACGCGCAGACACCTGACGATCCTCAAATGCTGCGGAAGTTGTATATGTAGCAGCAAGATCATCAAGACCAAGAACACTCACTGCGCCGTTACCATAAATAGGAAGGCCAGCGTTTCTTTGAGCGATAGGATCACTTAGACCAAGACCATTAAGCTGCCTGTATGCCAGATCGTCGACATAGTGATACACAGCCGTTGCTGTATCAATGACTCGCGCAGGATAACGTTTGGTGTATGCGTGAGTGCCTCCCCAAGATTTCTTAATGCCTCCCTGAATTCCCAGCTGATAAGACCTATCAGAAATGTTCAGTGGTGCGGAGAACTCAATGTACTGACGAGCTGTGACTGGTGCAGTAAATACAGCAGCAGGCTCTTCATATGAAGTGCCACCCATAATAGACTGACCATTGACCTTGACGGTAAACATCAAATTAGTCTTTGGACCACCACCCGAAAGAGCACCTGTTGCATCCATTGGCTTGTATGTATCAACGGCAGAATGAGCAGAAACAGCCACCTTACGCAGGCCATAACCATTTGGATCATTGTGTGGGAAGTTGAGCAGGTTATCCGTATCGCCGAGAAGAACGTAGTAAGCGCGAATTTCTCCGCCTTCAGCAATCATCTGCGCAACAGAATATTTAGTTGGATCCATGTCCAGCTTGAGCGCAGTACCATCGGGCTTTACCCAGTAATAACGCGCGATGACACCTGTACGGTCCTCTCGCGGTTTAGCAGCCTGAGCAGTAATCTCTGCCTGAATTTCAGCATCTGAAATAAAGTCAGGGAATGGATTTGCCACGGTCTGCGTACCGTCAAGCGGAGCGCCGTCCACATCTTCGGAATAAACTGTTGGGTCAGCAGCAAATGCTGTGTGTGGCAGAGCAAACGCCAAAATTGCACCCACAAATAGCATAAGAATTGCTAAAACCGTAAAGCGAGAAAATCGAGTGCTTCTAACGCTTCTAACAGAAGTGCTGTTCATACATCCTTCTTTCAGCGTGAAGGGTGAATATTTATGTATATACCATAGCTCATTTCTTGTCATTTATGCAGATGAGACCAAAACAGATGATATTTTTGTTCATTAAATCGCTAGAGGAACACATTCAAGCGGCCTAGACTACTGGTCTAAGCCGCTTGTTAAGGCCGCTTGTTAAGGCCGCTTGTTAAAACTACATTAGACCGCTGGCTTAAGTGGCGGTTTGCTGGTCCGTATTACTTACATCTACTTATCAGGAGTAAGGTGCCAAATCTCATTGTTATATTCAGCAATAGTCCTATCCGATGAGAACGTTCCTGCCATAGCAATATTTACAAGAGACT
>CALIZK010000055.1:0-1493 GCA_938028635.1 uncultured Atopobium sp. | reverse complement strand
ACCTCCGCGACCAAATCCTCGAGGATGTTTCGGCCAACACCGGTGTTCAGGTTCGCCCTAACGACTACGACAACCTCAAGAAGGTTACGGCTGGTGCTAAGGTTTACACTCGTAGCGCTGTGCCAGCTGGTCACTACTTCTGGTGCGAAGTGTAGTCCGCACCGCCTAAACCAAGAGAGAGGCTCCGGCCTCTTTTTTGGTTTCTACCCTAATGCTATAATGGATACACAAGCAATAACTAAATAGGAGCACAAACATGAGCACACAGTTACACGTCATGCCAGGGTTTTGCCTGGTAGAGGTAACTAATAAATATGGCTCGAGTCTGTCTATCTCACAGGGGGATCACGGCAGCCATACGAGCGGTACACTAAAGGCTGTGTATATTCACCCAGATGGTGTAGCCACAGACAAGGAGGAGACACTCTCGAGATTCCTTGGTAACAAAATATATTTTACGAAGTATAACGACAGCGAGGAGATTGAGACAGATGGCAAGACGTTCATCTTCGTCCCTGTAGACGCTGTGAACGGGGGTTCTCTAGATGCCTAAACAAACATCAGTACGCAATGTGATACGTGGCGCGGAATTGCGAGAAAAGATCAGTATGGGCGTCGAGAAGGCCTTTGATGTAGCCTACTCCTCATACGGCGCAAACTCCGGCAATATCATGATCGAACACCGCTTTGGTGAGCCACTCGTGTCTCACGACGGTATTACTAATATCGGTCGTCTCGTAGTGGCAGATCCAGTAGAGAATATGGCTATCTCTCTCGTGCGCCAAGCCAGCGAGAAAACCAACCGTTCAGCCGGTGACTCTACAACTCTTACCATCGTGATGACCTACCTTGTCTACAACTACTTTAAGGAGATGGCGAAGGATAAGCCACGAGCTGTACAAAAGCAAATTGAGCGGAATAAACAAGCTATCTTGAAGGCTATTAAAGAGAGCAAGATCGAAGCTACGGATGAGCTCCTCTATCATGTTGCACACACATCATCTGGCGACTCTGCTATTGGGAGTTTAGTGTTCGACGCAATCAATGACGCTGGCGCTAATGGCGCAGTAACAGTGGTAGAAACACCTGAGAATAAGATTGAGAGTAAAATCGTCCAAGGGTTCACATTCAAAAAAGGTATGTCCTCTATTGCCTTCGCAGACGATATGCAATCTATCCAGACTAAATATGACAACCCAACCGTTATTGTCATGTCTCGCCTTGTCAGCAAAAACGATGACATTGTGCCTATTATTGATACTGTTCTCAAGGCTGGCGCGGAGAGTATTGTGCTCGTAGCAGATGTATCAGGTCAAGCTCTAGAGACTCTTGCCACTAATAAGATGAACGGGAAGCTGAACATTGTCGTAGTAGAGCCATCAAGTCAAGCCCGTGAGTTATTCCTCCGTGATGTAGCAGCCTATGCTGGAGCTGAGGTGTTCGTATCACCTCGTGTATCAGACTTTACAGACGCTAATATCGGTAAGGTCGAG
>CALIZK010000054.1:0-13037 GCA_938028635.1 uncultured Atopobium sp. | reverse complement strand
CATTAGGGAACTTAAGCTCGCCTTCTGGTGTGGTCACAAAAATGTTTACGCGGGTAATACCGTCAATCCACACAGGCTTGACCGGGCAAATCTTGGATGCCTCTTCAACAATATAATTGCCCGAGAAGCCACCAAAAAAGCCCAGGATAGTGGACTCGACGCCGTAGTGAGCAAGCGTAAATGAAACGTTCAGACCCTTGCCGTTTGGTGTGTAAACAGCGTCGGTCGTGCGGTTGACGTGCGTATAAGAAGGAACTCCCGAGTTGACGTTCATGTCGATAGCGGGATTAGTGGTAAGTGTGTAAATCATCAAAGCTCCCTCTGAAACAAATATGGACCCGACGAAATCGCCGAGTCCATATTTTACTTCGATTATCTGAGTCTGCACCCAAACTGTACGTAAATTCTGGGCAAAACTCAAACGACGCCGAGTGCGTGCTAAGCGTAAAGCTTAGTCCTCGACCAGCTTGTTGCCGTTCTTGCGGTACTCGTATGCCTTGAAAGCAACAAAGAGAATGCCGCCAACAACAGCGCCGATGAGAATGGCAAGAACCCACTTGAGGCCGCCATCGACAACGGGAAGAACCAGGAAACCACCGTGAGGTGCTGGGTCGTGGACACCAAAGAGCAGCGTCAGGATGGAACCGATGGAAGAACCGATCATCATGATAGGCATGACAGGCCAAATGTTCTTGGTCATGAATGGAATTGCGCCCTCGGTAATGTGGGTGCAGCCAAGAATGAAGTTGACCAGACCAGCGTTGAAGTCGGACTTGGTGAAGTACTTCTTACCAACAACGACAGCAAAGGTGGTAATCAGTGGAGGAACAATACAAGCAGCAGAAACTGCAGCCATAAAGTTGGTGCCAAACTCATAAGTTGGGGTACCAACACCGGCAGCAAGAGCCTCGGTCAGAAGTGCAGTACCGGTGACGTAAGCTGCCTTGTTAACTGGGCCGCCCATGTCAAATGCGCACATGCAACCAATTGCAAGACCAAGGACAATTGGACCAGAAGCAGAAAGGCCGCGCAGGAAGTTCATCATGCCGGTGTTGATTGCTGCCATTGGACCAGAAATACCCAGCATAACCAGGCCAACAATAGTGGTGGAAAGCAGTGGGTACAGGAAGATTGCCTTCAGACCATCAAGGTTCTTTGGAAGACCTGCAAGGAGCTTCTCAAGACCAACGATGACATAACCGGCAAGGAAGCCGCCAACAATACCGCCCAAGAAGCCAAAACCAACACCAGCGCCACCAGCATCAATCATGCCAGTGTTAGGGTTGATTGGAAGGCCCTGGATAGCAATCATACCTGCAACAAAGCCAGGAACAAGAGCAGGACGCTTGCCGATAGACTCTGCAATGTAAGCAGAAAGCACTGGAACCATGAGGCCCATTGCAATGCCGCCGATAATCTTGAGCATGGCAGCAAAGCTGTTATAGTCAGGTGCGGTGGAGCTGAAGGAAGTGATGCCCCAGAGGAATGAAACTGCAGTTAGAACACCACCAGCAACAACAAAGACCAGCATGTGGCTAACGCCGTTCATGAGGTGCTTGTAGATGATGTGGCCTACAGACTCCTTCTCAATGGTGCTTGAGACTGGAGCGTCATCTGCCTCTGCAAGCTCGCCCTCAGGCTGAGCAACAAGAGCGCGGTCGATAAGACCCTCAGCGTCCTTAATAGCAGCAGTAACACCAACATTTACCATTGGTTTTCCGGCAAAACGCTCAGCCTGAACGTCCTTATCGGCAGCAACAACTACTGCCTTGGCGTTCCTAATTTCAGCTGCGGTGAGCTCGTTCTCTACACCGACCTGGCCGTGCGTCTCAACCTTAATGGTAAGACCTTTAGCTGCGGCGGCCTTCTCCAGGGCCTCCTTAGCCATAAAGGTGTGCGCAATACCGGTTGGGCAACCAGTAGCAGCAACGATGTCATACTTTGACTCGTCAGCCACAGCACTCCCCTTTCATCCTAGTGCTCGGAATTGTTCCAAACACAACCAAAAAAGCTGCTCAATGTTAGCACTGAGCAGCTTCGATAACTACGTTTTTACATAAATTGTAACCGGAAAAATATGTTATTAAACGCACTTTCATTTAGCGCGGCGTATGTGTCAAAAACACTGATGTTTTTCTCGCCAGGTACTCAAACGTACCTACACTTTTCTGGGCGAGAAGAACGTGCACCAGAAACCTACTCCTACTCAGCGCTCTCCTGACCAAAACGCTCTTGCCTCAGGCGCAGCGCCTCATACGCGCAACCATACATTGCAGCCTGATTGCCCAAGCTCGCAGCCTCAATACGAGCGCCCTTGCTTACCGGTAGAGCGTACTGCTCAAAACACTCGCGAAGCTCGGTAGCAAACGTTGCAAACGAGCCCGCAACACCGCCGCCAATCAAGAACATGGCAGGATCAACTACGCACGACACCTGCGCCATAGCAAGGCCCAGGTAGTGGCACATCTTATGGATAGCAAGGGTTGCGCACTCATCGCCTTGAGCGTGAGCTCTAAACACGGACACCGTATCGGTCTCGTGCTCAATGGTCACAGGAACAACACCTCGAGAAACGCATTCCTCTAGGTACAGGCGGACAACACCCTTAGCAGAAGCATACTGCTCCAGGCAACCGTGACGACCACAACCGCAGGTCAACGTCTCTTCTGGCTCAACAATGATGTGACCAATCTCGCCGCCCGCGCCAAAAGCACCCGCAGCAAGCTTGCCATCTACAACAACACCTGCACCAACACCGGTACCCAGCGCAATCAGCACAAACGACGGCACGCCCACGGCAACGCCAGCCCACGCCTCGCCCAGAGCAGCGGCGTTAGCATCGTTGACAAACGCAATGGTTGCGTTTGGCAGGCACATATTAATTGCCTGCACCAATCCCTCAGGATCAATGTCTACATTGGCGAGAAGACCAACGGTTCCATCATCTGCAACAGGACCTGGAATATCCAAACCACACGCAATAACATCGTTGCGGCTTGCTTTTTGGCCATGAACAATCAGCTTAATAGCATCGGTTACCGTCTGATAACCGCCCTCGTTATCAAGTGCGGGTGTCTTGACCTTCTGCTCAGAAAGTAGCTCTCCCTCTGCAGAGAAGAGTCCCAGCTTGATGGTGGTGCCACCAACATCAATGCCCAATACGTATTCCATAAAACCCCCTAGTTACCGCGCTTAAGCGCACCCTCAACAAGTTGCGCAAGAACGTCTTCAACAGCGTATCCTGCAGCCTCAATAGCCATTGGAACAAGGGAGGTCTCAGTGAGTCCTGGGAATGTCTTCAGACCCATGACCATAACGTGATGTCCATCCCAAATAAAATCAATACGAGCAAGATCTCTGCAGCCATAAGCGGTGTACACCTCAAGAGCTGCGCGCTCAAGAGCCTCACGAGCAGCGGCTGGATCTGCGCCAAGTGCTGCCAAAGACTCAGGACGAACTGGGCAGAAGTGCTGAATACGCTCTGGATCAAGACGAGCATCCGTGTCGTAAATACCCTTGGTCACTGAAATCTCTACTGGTGGCAGGGTTTTCTCGCCATCTGCGTCAGAGAGCACGGTAACGCTTACTTCAACGCCATCAACCCACTGCTGGATAATGACGGAGTCGTCAAAACCAAGTGCGCCGAGAAGTGCTGGTCCAAGCTGGTCAGCACTGTCAACCTTAGAAAGGCCCATAGCAGAGCCGCCGTGAACGGGCTTGACTGCGAGAGGGAAGCCAACGCCGCCACCAAGGCGCTCGGGAACCAAATCTAGAGCAGCTGCGGCCCCAAGATCTTTAAACGCACTGGCAGTCAGCACAATCTGAGGAGGCCAGATGACCTCGGACTCCTCCTTTGACCAGGCCTGGCGCACAATAAACGGCATGTCAGCTTTGTTCCAGGCTGCCCTACAAGATGCAGGCCTTGAGCCCACATACGGAATCTTGAGGAACTCCAAAAGCGCAGGTACTGCACCATCTTCTCCGCCCGCGCCGTGAAGGCACACAAAGGCAACATCGGGTTTCTCGGCACGAAGGGTGTCTACCAGATGGGCATCTGCATCAAGTGGTAATACCTCATACCTGCGCTTCTCCAAAGCCTCAGAGACAAGAGCTCCACTTTTGAGCGAGAAGTTCCTCTCAAATGAGGCTCCACCCATAATGACAGCAACTTTTGTAGTCATACTTAACACTCCCTTGCAGAAGATTGAGATTCAGAATGAGAAGACTCAGGTAGAGCGCCAGCCTCTAGGAATGCGCGGTACAGCGCCATGCGATCTTGGATGCACAAAGACAGCCTGCGGATTGCCTCGTGAATGCGCTCTGGCGTCTCAAATGAGTAGCACAGACGCATACTTGAACTAATACGCTGGTCAGGATAGCAATAAACACCTGGTACAAAGGCAACTCCCTCTTCGATTGCGCGAGGAAGCAACTGCTCAGTGTTGAGGTAAGGCGGGAAGGTTACCCACAGGAACAAACCACCCTCTGGCTTAGTCCAGGTAACGTCTTTGGGGAAGAACTCCGCAAGCGCAGCCAGCATGGCGTCTTTTCTCTCTTTATAGCGAGACTTAGACACCTCAAGGGCCGCCTGCCAATCAACTTCATTGAAGTAGTGCTCGGCAAGAATCATGTTGAAAGGGCTGGTACACAGGTCAGAGCCAGACTTAGCAAGGTTGATGCGCTCAAGGAAGTGACGAGGTGCAACCATCCATGCAAGACGCAGTCCTGGGGCAAAAATCTTTGAGGTAGTTCCCAGATAAATGACATTTGGGTCAAGCGTTTTGAGGCGTGTTAGATCTTCTCCCTCAAAGCGAATAAGACCATACGGATCATCCTCAACAACAGGGATGTTGTACTGGTGAGCCAGCTCAAGAAGGCGCAGACGCCTTGACATAGACATGGTGATGCCGGCAGGATTGTTAAA
The DNA here is from genome assembly GCA_938028635.1 of uncultured Atopobium sp. Taxonomy (GTDB): domain Bacteria; phylum Actinomycetota; class Coriobacteriia; order Coriobacteriales; family Atopobiaceae; genus Lancefieldella. Next base: position 8,113 of record CALIZK010000054.1, on the reverse strand, counting down.
GTTAGGAATAACGTAGATGAACTTAGGCTTTCTGCCCTTGCTGGCAAGCTCTTCAAGCTTGGCCTCAAGCAGATCTGTCCTAATGCCCTCTTCATCCATATCAATAGTATGAACGGTAGGTTCATACGCAGAAAACGCCTGGAACGCACCAAGATAGCTGGGACCCTCACAGATAATATCGTCCCCTGGGTTAAGAAAGACACGGCCCAAGAAATCAAGCGCCTGCTGAGAACCAGAAGTCAAAATCATCTCGTCAGGATCAGCCTTAACACCCTGAACAGCTAAAATCTTGCAGATGGTCCTTCTGCACTCAATGCGGCCATCAGAGTTGCCATACTGGAGAGACCTGAGTCCCTCAACAGCAACGCAGCGTCGAGCGCACTCTGCAACCTGATCAAGCGGCAGCGAAGAAATGTCCGGCAGACCACCAGACAGCGCAATAACACCTGGACGAGACAGGGCCGCAAACAAATCTCGTACTTCGCTTTTTCGCATGGTTTGAACGCGATCTGCGTACAGATCACCCCACTGATCAAACGAGATTCTGCTGTCATCCATAGAACTCTTACTCCTTACAAGCCATCTTTGGGCAAAATTGTGCCGAAAAGATGTGCTTATTGTTTTAGGACGTAGTCTTTTTAGTATCGCTCAAATAACAATAAATAACAGGGTAAAATATGACGCAATTGCTAAACGGTTACATATAACCGGCAAACATACTGGTCGCTCCTAAATTTTGTAGAGAGGATTTTTATGGACAGCGCACATAACACTGTTGAACTGAACGCAGCGCTTTCAAATCCCCGCGATGATATCGCTAAACTTGATGAACTTGAGAAGAAGCTTTTTGCCTTCAACTACGCAGCTAATGAAATTGGCTCTTTTGGACCATGCATCGATCCAAAAAAGGCTGCTGAAGAGCGCGGAGAAGCCCTGGCAATCCTTGGCGAGCAGGTCCAGGAGACCCTCTGTGATCCTGCTGTTGGCGCACTGCTTGATAGACTTCACGAGAATCGCGCTCTACTTGATGAGACTCATCGCGCACAAGTTAAAATTCTTCGTCGCGATAGAAGCCAGCTGGTAGATGTACCTGTTGAGCTTCAGAGCAACTTTGTTCGTCTTACCACAGAGGCTAATGAGGTCTGGGAGCAGGCAAAGAACAGTGATGACTGGTCACTCTTTGCTCCAAAGCTGGATAGCTTAATTGAGCTTCGCAAAGAAATGTGCCAGGCTCGCGATGCTTCCAAAGACCCATATGATCTCTTACTCAGCGATTTTGAGCACGGCACCAATAGAGAGTTCTACAACACCTTCTTCAATAACGTTAAAGAAGTGGTAGTTCCTCTGGTTGCTGATTGTATGGTTTCTAAGCGTCAGCCAAGCACTAAGCCTCTTGAGGGTAAGTTTGATGTCAACCGTCAGTGGGACCTTGCAAAAGACCTGGTAAAGCTCCAGGGTCTTGACGAGGACGCTTATTGGCTTGGCAAAACTGAGCACCCTTACACCGGTGGCCCTGGTATCGGCTTTGTTATGGTTGCCAGCCACGCTTACGAGAATAACGTGCTCTCCAATGTCTATTCCATGCTGCATGAGAACGGTCACGCCCTCTACGAGCAGGGCATTAACTGGGAGTACCGCTTTACCTCTCTGAGCACTGGTACTTCTATGGGTATGCACGAGTCTCAGTCCAGGTTCTTTGAGAACTACGTTGGCCTTTCTGAGGCTTTTGCTGAGCCTCTGATACAGCTTATGCGCAAGCACTTCCCTGGTCAGCTGAATCGCGTCACTGCCTTCCAGCTCTTCTCGGCAGCTAACAAAGTGCAGCCAAGCCTCATTCGTACCGAAGCAGACGAGCTTACCTATCCTCTGCACATCCTCATCCGTTACGAAATGGAGCAGGCACTTTTGTCTGGCGAGATTACTGCAAAGGACGTTCCAGCTCTTTGGGCCGAGAAGTACAAGCAGTACCTGGGCGTTACGGTTCCAAATAACACTGAGGGCGCTCTCCAGGATGTTCACTGGTCATGGGGCGAGTTTGGTTACTTCCCAACCTACGCACTTGGTAGCGCTTATGGTGCACAGTACAAGCATGCCATGATTGCTGAGGGTATGGACTTTGACGCCGTCTGCGCGTCGGGAGACCTTGCTCCTATTAGGGAGTGGCTGGGCAGCCGTATTTGGACTTGGGGCCGTGCAAAAGACTCCAAGGAGCTCATCATGGGTGCATGCGGTGAGCCTTTTGACGTCCACTACTACACCAAGTATCTGACCGACAAATACTCTCGCATCTATGGTTTAACCAGTGCATAAGCACACGCCATAAACGCGAGTAGAAATATCTGTCTTCTACCAATTAAACGAAAGGGATGAAATGAAAAAGTTTTTTGAGGAGTTCAAAGAGTTTATCCAGCAGGGTAATGTCATGGACATGGCTATTGGTATCATCATTGGCGGCGCATTTACTGCTATTGTTACCTCTCTTGTCAATGACATCATTAATCCATTTATTAAGCTAGTTTCTGGTGGCGGCACCGAGGTTTCTGGCCTTTCCATCCCAGTTCCTGGCACTCAGAACGGCATTGACTTTGGTGCATTCATCAGCGCAATCATCAACTTCCTGATTATTGCATTTATTGTCTTCTGCATGGTTAAGGCTCTCAACAAGTTTAAAGAAGCATCCAAGCTACAGAAAAATGCAGAGGAAACTGTTGAAGAAGCAGCAGCTCCACACTGCCCACACTGCCTTGAAGAAGTTAAAGAAGGCGCAACTCGCTGCCCACACTGCACTGGCGAGATTGCAGGTGGCGCTCACGCTGCATAAGCTTTACATCAAGCTCTACATCACCGTCCTTTTACACGCGTAAAAGGTTAGCAAGAAAAAAGCAGGCATATCATATGCCTGCTTTTTTGTTAATAAAAGAAACCAGAAAAGGCTGGGTTATTTCTTACCTGAGCCGCCCTTGCCGCTGCCACCATTTCCAGATGAACTGCCACCATTTCCAGATGAGCTGCCGCCATTTCCTGAAGAGCTACCACCATTACCAGAACCAGAAGAAGTAGGAGTTACTAGCTTATAGCCGCCCTTACCATCTGGCTGCCAAGGGAACTCTGCCTTTGGTGGATACTCATATTTAGCCCAATCATCCTCACGGTGATTAAGGAGGGCAAACTTAAGAGTAAATCCAGGAGCATCAATACTGAGAAGCTTTTTATTTTCCGCAGTAGTGTATAGAACAGACTTAGATATCTGTTCGTTTTCTGAAAAGCCCTGAGCAAGAATGGGGAAAGAAAGTCCATCTGCCGAAGGCTCTTCTGCAACAATCTGAATAGGAGAAACGTTACCGTCTGGATAGAACAGTGCAGCAGCTCCATCCTTATGAGCAGAGAAGGTATACGCTCCGCCAGAACCCTTATTCATAGACTCAATCTGATCACTGGTCAAATCTTCTTTAGAGCCATCTGCATAGTGCAAACCATAGAGATAATACGTACCAGGAATGGTGGCAGCAAAATTGACTACCTGTCCTTCAATATAAGCTATCTGTGAAGTATCGTCTGGATTGTCAGAAAGTTTTTTGAAATTAAACGTAATCTCACTCTTGGCATCAGCATACTTCAAATAATTATTGTCGTCCTTATCAAAAGTCATAGGGACACTATCGCCATCATCATAATTACATTGAATGACAATACTTCCTTTTGCTTCCCACTTACCATTATTCTTCACGCCTTTAAAATTATGCATAAAGAAGCTACCGTCTTCTTTGAAGGAATAGTAGAGAACGGTTCCATCGTTATAGCCCTGATTAAGCATGCCACCATGGTCAAAGGTTTTGCCTTCCTTTGATCCACCTTTTGTTCCAACACCATCGTCAACACACCAGACGCCAGTAATAATCTTAGAAAGATCTCCAGTTAACGTTGGATGGTCTGGAATCTCTTCAAGCTTCACAAAATCTGACTGAGAAGGCGTATCCCCAGTACCGCCTTGAGGGTCTGTCTGACCGGCTCCACCAAGAATAGAATCAGGGTTTAAGATTGCCTGCATTACGTCACTATTACAAGCAGCAAGGGTACTCGCGGCACCTCCCGCAGCTAATCCAGTAAAAGCACGACGAGTCATTATTTTTTTGTTCATACGTCCCTCCTATAAGCGTATGAAATACTTAATTTTTTATATTCTACTAGAAATTACTAGAAATGATTCAAATGCTACAAATTAACCTGCATTCAACTCATATAGCGTTACTACTTTGTATGTGGAAGATGGGACACGATCAACGTCATAGTACCTGAGAAACGCAGGCTACCAGAAGATGCAGGTGCAATAAAATGCGAGCCCTTGCAAATCCTATGCTCTACTCCGTTGCCGCCATCAGCGCAAACCGAACCTTCTCCCCCAATAACACTTACGCACATAAACGGCCATGGCTGTGCTACCGTCTTTGAACCCTCAATCTCATATCTCTCTACCGAGAAATACTTGCAGCTCATAAGCTCAGTTTTACCATCAATTTCTGGAGCAATAATTTCTCCAGATGTTGGAGCTTCCTGAGCGTAATCAATAACCTCTAAGCTCTGTGCCAGATGTAAATCACGAGGCTTGCCATCGTCTCCCAAACGATCATAGTCATACACACGGTACGTAATATCTGAGCTCTGTTGAGTTTCAAGAATAAGCGTGCCTGTTCTAATGGCGTGAACGGTTCCAGGATCAATCCTAAAGAAATCTCCAGCCTTGATAGGAACGTAATTGAGCAGTTCAGACCACTTTCCCTGCTCAACCATGGCTGCAAACTCTTCTTTTGAGGAGGCATTTTGTCCCACAACAATATCACCATTCTCTTTTGCATCAAGAATATACCAGCACTCAGACTTTCCCAGAGAGCCATTCTCGTGTTCTGCTGCGTACGTATCATCTGGATGAACCTGAACAGAGAGATCATCTTTTGCATCAAGAATTTTAATGAGAAGTGGGAAACGGTCTCCCTCTGCATTACCAAAAAGCTCTCGATGAGAAACCCATAGCTCGGAAAGAGTGTTTCCTTCAAAGGCACCAGAGGCAACTTCACAGTCTCCGTTAGGATGTGCGCTGATTGCCCAGCACTCTCCTACTGCACCTTCAGGAATGTCATAGCCATACTCTTCAGCAAGCCTTCTGCCGCCCCAAATCTTATTGTGAAAAAGAGGTTTTAAAAAGATAAGATTGTTATATGACCTGTCTGTGTTTTTATCTAAATCTAGCATCGTAGCTCCTTATATGCAGTGCATATATGCTTTTCTAATAGCTAACAACTCTATAGTCTAACGGATTCTAATAACTTAACACTGACTCATTTAACTGCTTTTGACGGGGTTTCTCGCTAACAAAAAAGGCTCAGCTAAAAGCTGAGCCTTTGCAGTCAACGAACTAAGTGAAACTTAGAACATAACGTTGAAGGAATCCATGCTGTAGTCAGAACCATAAAGAGCAAGGATGGTACCACGAACAGTTGCGGATGGATCCATCTTTACACCTGGGTCAAAGAATGCAAAGCCCTTGGTAGTTGCGTTAGGAGCTGCGTTAACAAACAAGCTCAGCTCATCCTTGCCAATAGCGGTGTCGGTGGTCTGAATGAAGATGTTGGTATCGGTCTTGTTAACAACCTCAACCAGATAGCCGTTGGAGTTCTCAAAGTCAACACCAATGCCGGTAACGGTAACGGTAATCTTATCGGTGTCGATAAGAACCTCAGTCTTATCGCCAGTCTTCTTAATATCATCAACGTACTTCTGAACGTTGGTAACCTGCTCTGAAGTGTTGTGCTTATCCATCAGAGTGTTATAGAGGTCCTTAGAGTCAGAGTCACCAGCACGAGTATCTGAAGGCTTGGTTGCGGTATTTGCATCAGGTGCAGTCTGCTGTTGCTGCTGTTGCTGCTGACCACCGCCAGTAGTGGTTCCTGGATCAGCAAGATTTGGAATAAGATTGCAGCCAGCAAGTGCAAGAACGGCAGAAGCGGATGCTGCTACGAGGCCGAGCTTATTGAACTTCATAAAGGTCTCCTTCGGGTGATTTATACCTTGTAAGAGGATAACGGAAATAAGTAGATATTGTCAATTTTTATGCATAGATGAACACTTAATGCTCTGCAACTAAAGCCTTGATGCCACCTTGCGTAAACATTACTGCTGAATTTATGTGACCGTCAGCCTCTTCACGAGTCTCATCATTTTTAAGAATATTGACAATGGTGGTCATTTCAGTTTGAGCAAGCCAGGTAATAATAAACTCATCATAGGGTTTAACCTGTGTAACGTTAGGATAAAGAATAGCTCTGATGGTTGCAGAGATAACCTCGGTCAACTCTTCAAAGAAATAGGCAACATGTGGGTTTTCTCGATTATTCACAAGAATCTGCGCCACGTACCTATTGCCGTACAGAAGGTCCAAGAATTTCTCGAGCGTTTCTTTATCACCCAAAGGAGTGTCTTCAAGATTTCTTTCGCCAGAGACCAGCAGATGATCTTTGTAATCCTCAAGAATCTGAATTGCGCCTTCAGTGACAGGAATCAAAACATTCTTAAAGAGGTCCTCTTTGTTATCAAAGAAGAAATAAAGCGCGCCCGTGGTAACGCCTGCATGTGCACAAATCTGTCGAAGTGAAGCTTTATCGTATCCCTGTAAAGCAAACTCTTGCTCTGCGGATTTAAGAAGCTTGTGACGTGTGTCACAACTTTCTGTTTGTGGTCGCCTCGACATTGCTGCCGCTCCTTTATAAATGTTTTAAATCCCCTTGTAATAAGGAGATTCCCCCAAATCAATACTATCTTGTTTTAAGAGGAACATATAACAGAAAGTTAACTAATTATGCAGAAATCTATAATCGTTACATAACAACTTTTGTGATATTTACTTAATTCTTTGATATTGATTAGACGAGAAACACGTCAGAGGCATAATAAAACCCTGCTATGTTACATAACAGGGTTTTAAGACATACCGTTAACCCAAATTATCCTTACGCTTAATAAATTCTCCGCAGATATATGACTTCCTTAGATACTCGCGATTAAACGGATCTTTGACGGGAACAAAATCCTCTGGAGACTTAGCAAAGTGCATGGCGAAAAGCTCATGGATATGTGGATCAGCCAGCAAATAGCCGCGCGAGCAGTACGCCTGATACATCTGGGCGTCCTCGTTAAATTTGAACGAGCTAAAAGCGCAGTCTGAACAGTGTAGTCCAGCCATCTTGCACATCTCCTACTCTTCAGATAGCCCCATGCAATCTGAACAACGCTGAATCATACGCGTATACAGCAAGTATGGCATTGAAAACAATAAAAATAGTCAAAAATACTTATTCGACGCCAAGAATTTCCGGGAGCGTGTAATCTGAACCGTTCCCCGAGGAAACAACAGGTTGAAGGTATTCTCTATTGTCATTTCCGTCATGCATAACAGTAGGATTTGGAAGATTAACACCCTCGGCTAAATTCTTCTTCTGCATCTCTGTAAGCTCCACGCCAGCATCAACAAGATCTTTAAGATGCTCAACCCAGAGTTGATCAAGACTTAAGGAGAAAAAGTCAGCGATAACCTTTGCTTTATCAAATGAAGGCCACTTACGGCGCTCGGTGCAAATATAAGAGACATACGCACGTGACCAATGTGAGAATTCGCACAGGTCTACCTGGCGCTTGCCACTTTCTTGTAACAACCTTGCTACTGTCCTACCCAAACCTGGGTCGGTCTTTTTGGTAACACCTGCCTTAGCCATCTCACAGCCCCATCTGCTCAAACGATGCCTTAAAAACATGCGTATGTTTTATGCATAGTCTCGTGCTGTTACCGTATCATACTACACTAAAATATCTTCAGATACAATTTGTTATGTTGTTTTACAAGCGGAAATTTAAAGAAAATTGCATACCTGTTACGTAAATAAATCGTAAGTGACTTTTCTGTCTGGGATTAATTGGCTATACAAAAGATATGCAAAAATCAATTCCTCTATGCAAAATAATGTATTGGCATTTTTTCTGCGATAACAAAGAGTCTCTATATGAACTGCCTCCCATTTCTTGGACACGAGAAATAGGAGGCAGTTCAAAACACACCTAAGTCGGA
>CALIZK010000053.1:0-3751 GCA_938028635.1 uncultured Atopobium sp. | reverse complement strand
CCTCAACAATCGTCAATCGCGTATTCATTCTTTTGATTTCGTCATCGTGGCATTGGATCTTGATGTCAATGGTATTCTTGCGTTCTAACCACTCTTCCCTTGTCAGTTCTCCCATATGCTCCTCCTATTTCCACTTGCCGATTGCGTAGATCTGTAAGTTTAAAATGTCTGCAGATGCGGAGCTCTGACTCGCTGCCACCGTCAGCATGGTTGTATTTTGCGTGTTGATTGTTTGAGCCGCAAACGAATATCCGTTGCCAATCTGCGCTGATGCCGTTACGTTTGGCTTTGCGATAAATCGACAAGACGCTGGAAATGTAAACGTTTTTCTGTTAAAAATCATGTTGTTCCAGGGTGCAGCAGTCCATCCAGATCTGGAGTCCGAATCGGCTGTCTTAATGAGCTCAAGCCTACCCCTCTTCCATTTCACGAACTGCCATCCATCAATCTCGCCTTGCTCGATGACATAATCCTGAGCCCTTCCACCTCCGTTATATAGCTCATTGATTGCATCTGCGAGATTTCTTGCGCTGGTTTTTAACATGGTTGCATCGCCCATGTCATCTCTAACGCGCTTTATCTGGTCTGCATACTTTTCGTCAGTTGCCTTAATCTCCAGCTTTATATCCTGGGCAAGCGTCCCTGATAATGCTGATTTGACTGTTCCAAAGCTATCTCTTAGCTGTAGCCATAGATTATCAAACAAACCTCTGTACTCAACCGCTGGAACAACCCAACCGCAAAGGTTTGAGTCCATCCTGGTATCGTATATATTAACCGATTCTATAGATGTTGCTCGAGCTGGTATGACTATGTCTGCTATTGCTAACTCGTAGTAGTTTGATTCACGGATTAGATCCTGGGCAACTGGATTCGTTGCTGCGACACCCTCTTTTAAATAGATGTCAATGTCTCGCCTATCCTCTGCGGTGTCGAACCTCAAAACGATTCTATCGATACGAGGAAGACTCGATGCTGGAGACAATGTGATTTGTCTGTTATTACTCTCTTTAAAGACCGCTCCCTCGATGATTGCGCCCCCTGGCTTTACATTGACAGTCATACCGCCATGTGCTGTGACCATTAGCCCATCGACTGGATTAATAAACACACCGTTTCCCCAACAGAGCTTATTAAAATCTCTCTCATCCTGGGCTGTGATTGCTCTATCCCATTCATTACCTATTATTCGTTTGGATTCAAATGGAAAACTCTTTGCCATACTATACATCCACCTTTCTGTAAATTTGCCTGTTTGGAGTTCCAAAGACAAGCTCGACTTTTACTGTATTTTTAGAGTGAACCTCTCTGACTTCGACGAGCCTTGAAGTAAATTCTTTTTGTATCGAATCAATATTGATTGTACAAATATCACCCAGGTCGTAGTCTTTGAGATAATAAAAACGATGCTGCAATACATCTACCGAGATAGTCTCTTGTTTGTAGCTGTTTAACATTTCTAGCTTTGCTGCATCCCTCATCTTAGACCTTATGAGTGCTTCGTTTTCGCTCTTAATCTCGACTCCGCTTATGCTTGCATTAAAAACTTTGAGCGGAATACAATGTCCGAGATTACTAGGTACGTTGTTATCAAACTGTACGTATTCGTGTATTGCCCTGACCTTTTTGCCGTCCTTCCAAAAGTCATGTACCTCGTTTGATGTCTTAAAGTCATCAGGGATTTCCTGGCTTGCCAAAAAACCACTGTATATGCCACTTTCGTCACATGCGTATTCGCACTTTGAAATGTTGCCCCAAGCCTCGCCAAAGAATACCTCGTCTCGCAAATCGCGTCCCTTTTGAATGTGCAGCTCAATGCCTAGAAGCGGTTTACCTGGTTCTTCTTTTGCAGAGAAAATTGGTCTGCAAATAAGTGTATATCCTGCAGACTTTAAAGCCTTCCGCATCGCAGAGCCTGTACTTTCGCCGAGTTCTGCGCTTATAGATAGCTCGTTTGGTACATCACTATCTGCGCTAAGCCTTGCACCATTAACCGCGCCACCTTCTGCGGCCCAATGTGGTTTGCCATATACGTCTCCAGATTCAGCGTATTTATAGCTCACTGTTTCAAGTATCCACTGTTTTAGCCTCTTTTTAACTTCAGCCTGTCCCTTGAACGTCACTGACGAAATTGGTATTGTGTAAGCACTCCAGTCGAGTACTTTGTCGATAAAAAAGCCTGACAAAGTGACAAATTCACCGTTATTTTTCTCCTCATACACGACCTTTTGCACCATTGCTGTTTCAGGGCGCCCTATACACTGTATGTACTCGACATCTGGGTCATAGTCCTTTGCTGCCATGTATAGTACAAATGACCCGCACTCAAAATATTTCCTACTCCATTGCAACTCGACGAAGTCAATCATCTTGACCTCTTCGCCGAATTTGTTTAGACACTTGATCATTTACACACCTCCGTATCTTCCCACGAAGCTTACTTCTGCAGTAAATGCTGTATTGCCATCTTTGGATATTTTAATTTGATTATCACCATAGCCAAGCACCATCTGCATGAGGTCTCTAGCGTCAAAATCGCTGTATGGCACGTCTTTACCATTCTTTTTGACCGTTCGCTTGTCGCAGTCAATAACGAGGACGTCAGAGGCATTTAGCACGGTTTTAACGCTTGTCTTAATCAGTCCCATCTCGATGTCAATACCAGGTACATATCCAGTTGATTTTATTGTGATAACGATTGGAGCCGGTTCGCTTCCGAGATAATTGATTACCTTTGTATCAGTCTTTGTTATCTCACCAAATGCGAGCTTGCCACCTCCTGGAGCATAGTACCTTGTCCAGTGCCACATAGGATTTACGGCACTAAAAGCAGTCGTGTCCTTGCTGTCTCCAAATAGGTCAGCATGAGGCGACTGAAATAACAGCTCAAGATTAGGCTTGTGGTAAACATTTCTTGACGGATAACTTGCCGCCTTGAGAACACAGTCTTTTGCTATCTTTGTAACTCCAGCATATGTAATATACAAATCATACTTGTGATTAGCATTGTGAAATCCGATAACCTCATCTCTTAAGCTATCATTAGTTCCACTCATTCTTGCCGACAAAGTGATCTGTCGGCCATGCTTTCTAATGCCTGTTATGATATCACCGTGGCCAAATCCTCTCGCCTCTGAAAATACTTCAATTTCAGGAAAGTCAACACCTTCAAGTGTCAACATTTTCCAATCATTTTTGTTATAACTAAATCGGAGACCATCACTTCTGACGGCCTCCACATTTACTATTTTGCTCATATCGCACCTGCCAATCCGAATTTTACTGCTTCACTTCTCAGTACCCTTGCATGTTCGCCTGGAGTCTCAACGGGCTGATTGATGTTAATTGTCTGCATTACAGTAGTGTCGCCTGTTCCCACACCATTACGCGTAATTTGATTATATCTTGCCCCCGGAGGTAGCGTTATTGCATCTCGTTTTAGCCTTGAACCATTGTAGCCACCGTTTACAGTTAGGTCAGCCTCAACCCCTTGCATATCGCTTGCGAAACGATCTTTTATACTGCTAGTAAAGTCTGATACGACACCAAGTGCATACGCGGTCTTTCTCGTGATACCATTAGCAATACCGTAGATTAGGTTGTTACCAATATCCTTTTCACCCCAACGAGATGGAGACTTTATTCCGAAAAAGGATTTAATCTTACTCTTAACCCTGCCAAAGAATCCACCGATCATATCCATTAGCCAGCTAAACTTGTCGTGAATTCCGTTCCAAAAACCTCTGATTAT
>CALIZK010000052.1:0-5990 GCA_938028635.1 uncultured Atopobium sp. | reverse complement strand
TAAGTTTTCATCCCCAACTAAACGGGTTTTTTACCTTTTTCGGCACATAATTTTAAGACCAAAAATTATGTATTCATAAAAATGAATTTAATAGTAGAAATATGCATAATTTTGAAACCAGGTCAGTGTATTTGCATGCTGAGTCTCCGCGAGGGCGATAGTACGACGAATCTTGCACAGATTTCCTGTGTGATTTCAAATCGGTCAGATTACTTGCGCCATTTCCGGGTATGGAATTCATACTTTTTCGCGAAGGAGTGCTATGGATTACTGTCTTTCGTACTTTTCAGCGTTTAATTTATTGATGAGTTCCTCTAGGCCATTTGATTCATCGTCATCAGCAAATGCTATGGTCAAAGTGCCGCTTGTTCCTGAATCAGCTCCAGGAGTAGCTACTGAACGAGATCTTGCTGCCTACTATGGGCATCTGCCAGAGATACAAGGCGTGCGTCTTCAAAAGGAGCCTAACAGTAAGATTGATTTGCTGATTCGTGATGTAAATTCCGCATTTGCAAAAGAGCACGTCACACTTCATGTATGCCAATCAATGATGTTACCTTCGTCACTCCTGCCCATAGATACTGACTTAAAAGGATTTGTGACATCTCCAGAATTCACTTATTTGCAGATTGCGTCAAAACTCGATTTCATTGGAACAATCCTTGCAGGTAGTGCACTGTGTTCCGATTATTTTTTGAACCATGATGGCCACGGTGGGGTTTCGCAACGCCAAAATGGCCCTCTGACAAATCGCGCTGCGATTGCAAAGTTTCTATCCATGCAAGGAAGAAAGCGCGGCATCGTCCCAGCTAAACGAGCGCTTCAACACATCGTAGAGAAAGCTCGATCGCCCCGAGAAGCTTCGCTTGCGCTGCTATTGTGTCTCCCGTATAACCTTGGTGGCTTTAATCTAGGAACCGTTGAGCTCAATAGGCCAATTGAGCTGGAAAATCGATATGGCGAGAAAATCACTCGAATTCCTGACCTAACCATTCAGCTCAAGGACAAGAGGCAGAAGCGGGCTACGGTGTTGCTAGATTATGATCCTGCAACTACACACTCTGGCGACCAAAAAATCATGCGAGACCTGGATAGGGAAAACGAGTTGGTAACGGGCGTTCAGTGTCCGCATTTTTCGGTATCTGGCGAGATGCTTAAAAGCTTTGAAAGCGTTCAAGGCTTGGTCCGCCAGATTCGAGAGTCAACCGGAATAACTGCACGTGACACGACTATGTCAGATCTTGAAGAGCGACAGCGGGAGCTCTGGACACGGCTATTCAAAACCAGGTAGCAAAACAAGGCGGCCACATCTTTTTTGCGCCGCTTGCCGTACAATAGAGAAACATAAACCGCTCATAATCGCACAGCCAGAAGGAGAAAATCGTGGAAGTTAACGGCCTTATCGACCATACAAATTTGAAGCAAAACGCAACCGCTGAAGACATCAAGAAGCTTTGCGCCGAGGCAAAGCAGTACAAGTTTGCGACCGTTGCAATCAATTCTTGCTGGGTTTCTCTGGCTCACGCCGAGCTCGAGGGCTCTGGAGTTGGCATTACTTCCTGCATCGGTTTCCCTCTGGGCGCCGCTTCAACTGCAGCTAAGGTCGCCGAGGCCAAGCAGAGCGTTGCCGACGGCACCACCGAGATTGACATGGTCATCAACGGTGGCCACCTGGTCGCTGGCGATGACGACTACGTTATCGCTGATATCAAGGCTGTCGTTGAGGCCGCTGGCACCGTGCCAGTAAAGGTAATCCTGGAGTGCTGCCTGCTTGATGACGAGCAGATCGTTCGTGCTTGCAAGGATTGCATGGCTGCTGGGGCTGCGTTCGTCAAGACAAGCACCGGCTTCAGCACCGGCGGCGCAACTGTTCATGATGTCGCTCTGATGAAGCAGACTGTCGGTGACACTTGTAAGGTTAAGGCTGCTGGCGGCATCCACAATAAGGCTGACGCTGAGGCAATGGTTGCGGCTGGCGCTGATCGCCTGGGCTGCTCCAGCGGAATCGCTATCGTCACCGAGTAGCTCGCTGAACTGGAGTTTACTGGACCGATAGTCCACTGAACTGGGGTTTTCAGGCCGGTAGTCCACTGAACTGGAGTTGCTGGCTGGCATCTCACTGATAGATAAATGAAAACGACCTCGTGGCATGTGCTGCGAGGTCGTTATTTGTTGCAATGTAAAGCGCGGAAACTGGCGAGAAAAACTGTTGGTACTGGCGAGAAACCCCTTGGAGCAGCGAGTCGTATCGCGCACCCGCCGCTCCAACTAACTGACGACAACCTCACCAAAGCCCAGCTCACGGGCTTGCAACTCAATTGCTTGCATGCGTTCGTCGCTTGGAGAAGGGGAGTTCTCCATAGGTCCACGCACGCCAAAACGCCTGAACTTCATGAGACGAATACGCGTCTGACCGACCTTCTCGCCAAGGGTTGTGGCAATGCCGTCAACTGCGGCTTCGGCGTCGTTCCAGCCTTCGGTCACGATAACGCGAACCTCTTCCAGCTTGTTTTGCTCGGCCAAAAACGCAAGGTTTTTGCGGACCGTGACTCCATTTTCGCCGGTCAGATGCTCAAACCACTGATCGTCCCAAGCCTTAACGTCAAGCATGACGCCGCTTGAGAGGGCCAGCAGGTCGCGGTATTCGGTGAAGTCGATGGTTCCGTTTGAGTCGATGAGGCAGTTCAGACCAGCGGCATTGCAGTAGGTGAAGAGCTCGTAGAGGAAGTCGGGACGGAGCATGCATTCGCCGCCTGAGGTGGTGATTCCGCGGATGAACGGCATGTTGGAAATGCAGCGGTCAGCCACCTCTCGGGCGCTGAGCAGCTCAATCTTTGGCGTGGACTTGTGCTGGCACACCTTGATGCAGTTGTCGCAGTTGATGCAAATGGAGTTGTCCCACACAACCTTGCCGTCAGCCACGGACAGGGCGTGAGCTGGGCATGGCTTGACGCATGCCTGGCAGGAGATGCACTCCACCTGGGTCTCGGGGTTGTGGCAGTAGGCGCAGCGAATGTTGCAGCCTTGCAAGAAGACGGCGGTTCGGCTTCCTGGGCCATCTACCAGCGAGAAGGGAATGATCTTGTTGACAGGAGCAACACATCCAGTTGGATGTGCTGCTCCTAAAGTTGTTTCTGTTGCAGTGCAGGTCACGATTGCGCAGCTCTTCTCGCTAGTCGCTCATGCGAACCTTGCGCTCGCCAAGGTGGTTAGCGGTGAAGTTACCCAGGCCGTCGTGAGCGGTGTCCTGAAGAACAACGTCGCCGGACTGGAACTTCTTCATCTCGGAGCGCTTAGCCAAGAAGCCAGTGATGCGGACCAGGTCACCCTCGGAGCTGTAGAACGAGAGGTACTTGTCGTCGATGGAGAATGCGGCTTTGACCACGTCAACGACAGCGTCTGGGTTGCGTTCAGCAGTTGGCTCAGCTGGGAAGATGTCGGAGACGCCACTGTTGAAGAAGCGGTGCATGCGTGCGCTGTGGCGAATGTGGTCGTAGAGGTTTGCAGGCTCGTCGCCAACCTTGATGCGGACACCTGGGGTAACGCCTTGCTGGTCAGAGAAGCCAGCCTGTGCGTGCAGGGTGAAGCGACCGCCAAAGACCTCGGAGTAGACGGCGTCAAAGCTGTTGACCTGGTCGGCAATCTTGACCATGATCTGATCGGCCAGCTCGTTGGCCTCGTCATCCTTGCCGTAGGTGCGGCTGCTATCAAGGTGCAGCAACTCAGCGACGCACTCGCTCATGCCGGCAACGCCAAACATGCCGCAGAAGCGCTCGCGAGAAATGAGGCCTTCCTGAGCCAGGAAGCTGGTCTCAAAGAAGTTGGAATCCTCAACCATAAAGCGGACGCGCTCGTTCATAAAGTTGAGAACCTCGCCGGTTGCGGTTGGCAGCAGGTTATTCATGAAGTCGTCAACGTTGGTTGCAAGTTTTGCAAGGCCAGGGAGAAGCACGCGGCTCAAAGTGTAAGCGCCGCCGCCCATAGGAAGGACGTTGTAGCAGCTTACGACGGTGTACTCGCCAGGGTAGGTCTCTTTGTGGATGCGGTGGTTAGCAAAAGCAGGGTTGGAGCAGACCATGGTGGTCTTGACTGCCAGGCGCATGAACTCGTCGGAAGTGACCTCTGGGTCGTACTTGAGAGTGAAGTTTGGAACGGCGTTCATGAGCTCGCGGTCAACCTCAAGCAGCAGTCTACCTGCGCGAGTGTCCTCTGGACCAATGTTTGCGTGGCAGTAACCGCTCGCAACGGTGCGGTCAATGTGGTTCAGGAAGCGGCGCAGACGAGGCTTAATCTCTGCGTCAGTCATGCCCTCCAGGAATGGATCAATGATCTTGTCCAGCTGACCAACATAGACAGGGCGGCTGGTGACGGAAGGAACGTTGTCGTAGAGAGCGGCAAGGCCCCAGAGCAGGTCATCAAGGGTCTCTGGCTTGTCAAAGCGCAAAAACTCGGAACCGTTCTGAGCAAATACCTGGTAGTCAGGGCAGATGTAGCGAGGACGGTAAGGAGCGTTGCCCTCACACATATCGTCAAGCGCGTGAGCTGCAAAAAGACGATCAAACTCAGCGGTCGTCTTGATAGGATGCTCGGAGTTCTCGGCAGCCTGAGCCAGGTGCAGAACCTTCTGCTTGTACGAGAGGTTGTCGGAAGTGATGATGTCCATGAACTCGCTCATTAGTGCTCCTTACGTTTATCCTGCAAAAACAGGGTTGTGATTACGACGGGTACGTCGGTCGTTCCAAGTTATGGTGCACCGCGTTGCGCGGCGCGCTGCCTGGGGCGAGAAGAACGGTCTTACCCAAGCGTTGTGCCAGGTACAGAGGTTAGTCCAGAAGGTGGGATTCTCCCTCGTGTTTCATTGCGTCGTCGAGGCGCTGGAACTGCCTCTCGGTAATGACAATCTTGCCGTGCTGAACAGAAACCATGCCCCTCTCCTTAAGTTCGTCGATGCCGCGGGCAACAGTTTTTGTGCTGGTACCAATCTTGTCTGCCAGCTCTTGCCTGGTCAGACGCACCGTAAACGGCCACTCAACAACGCCGCGGTGAATCTGATCGCGCGTCAGCTCGCTAAGCATGTACATCAGGCGCTTGGTTCCGCTCCAGGTCAGCAGGCTGCGCTCGTAGCCAGACTGACGTGTCAGATTCTTGATAATCCAGCGCGAGCGGGTGAGAAGTGCCTCAGGGTCCGAACGAATCCACTGCAGGTAGTCCTCGCGTGGAACCGAAATAAACTCGCAGCCGGAAGTTGCGGTGAGCGATCCCAGGTAAAACGGGCTCTCGCTAATAACTTCCATCTCGCCAAAAGCAACGGGTGCACGATACTCGTCAATAACGTACGTACTACCTGCGGAATTATGCGACGTAGTGCGCACGGTACCGCGGCACAGAATGTACACGTTATCAACGCGGTCCAGCATGTGGACAAGGGTCTGTCCGGAATTAAGACGAATCTGCCTACAATGAGAAAGACGATTAGCGGGAACGCGAGAAGCCCATTTGATGATCTTCTTGCGAACGTCGGAGTCAAGACTGTCAAGGTAGGTTAAAACGTTCACACGAGACCTCGCTGTTCTTGCTTCGTAAGTCCTCATTACAGGACAGTTTTGGCTTAAGTTTGAGTAATTGTACCTGCTCCCTAAAATAAAAATAAGGACTTTTGTCCACTTTTTGAGACAATTTTCTTGAACGGTATCGGGCTGCGATTAGGTTGCGGCCAACCTACGGCCAACCAGCGGTCAGCCACGGTTAACCCGCGGTCAGCTCGCGGTCAAGCTGCCGCAAGACAGAAAAAGCCTCACGTCAAATGAACTGCTTCCCATTTCTTGGACACGAGAAATAGGAGGCAGTTCAAAACACACCTAAGTCGGATAATCTGTTAAAAAGACGTATACATGACGCTGAAAATACCTCAATCATGCAGATTATCGTCATTAGATGTGTAAAATGCCCGCAATTGAGCAGAATATCCGACTTAGGTGTGTTCCGTAGAT
>CALIZK010000051.1:0-7363 GCA_938028635.1 uncultured Atopobium sp. | reverse complement strand
ATCAGGCAAATCCACAGTTTCTTTAACGTTTTCAGGCAGAATTTACAGATTCTTTTAAGAAATCAGGCGCCTTCTAGGCGCGCGCTGCCTTGCGCAAGTTTCCGTCGCCCACCTGGCAAAAACCGGCAAATAGCTCAGACATGGCACACTTTTCAGGCGAATTTCCTATTCCCTATCTTTATTACTGTCTAGCTGTTTTTTTGAAAAGCACCATTAAGCCATTTGCCAACTAACCAAATCATCTTCTTGAATTTTCTTGCTTAAAAGATTATAAACATCTATAACGTTACGTACTAATTATGCACAGAACGTTTGGAAAAGGTAATCAAGCTCGATTTTGGCAAAGGGAGCGTTACATGAAGATTCAAGACGAGGTAAAGCAAGCAGTCGCTAAGGCAATTTCAGAGCATGATTTTAAGCACGTTGAATGGATTGCCGCTGGTGGTTCTTATGGTGGATTTTATCCAGCAGACTACTTTATGACTCACGAAGCAACAGCTCTTTCTTCTCGCATGCATACCAGCAACGAGTTTGTATTTGCTCCACCAGCTACACTTGGAGAGTCAACAATTTGCATTGTCTGCTCAATGAGAGGAACCAAAGAAACTTGTGAAGCCGCACGCGTTGCAAAAGATCACGGTGCTTATGTAATTGCAGTTTATGTTGAGGAATCGCCATTAACCGAGGTATGTGATCAGAAAATCAAATACGAGTCTATCGCTCTCGATGAAAGTAAAACTGAGAGAGTAAATTCAAGCGTCGGCCTCTTGATTGCTGCCGACTTAGTAAATCAAACCGAAGGCTATGCACGTATGAACGAGATGGAAATGGCTTTTGACCAGGTCGATTCTCTTTATAGAGAGGCAGTTGTTCGCACAACTCCAATTGCACAGACTTGGGCTCAATCAGTGAAAGATGCTCCAACTATTTATGTTATGGGTTCCGGGCCTGCCTATGGATCGGCCTATATATTTTCCATCTGCAATATTGAAGAGATGCTTCAAAAAAGTTCGCCAACAATTAATTCATGTGAGTTCTTCCATGGTCCTTTTGAAGTACTTGTAAATGAAGATCCTATTTTCCAGCTCGTTTCTTATGGACGTTGTAAGCCAGCTGATATGCGCGCACTTAATTTTCTCTCAACGTATGCTGCCGAGAAAACCTTTGTGCTAGATGCCGTAGATCTGGGCATTACTCAGCTATCTGAAGATGTAGCAGAGTACTTCAATCATGTTCTTTTCTCGCCAATATTAAACAACGTCTTTATGAAAGAACTCTCAAAGGCAACTGGCAAAGATTATATGACTCGCACGTATATGTGGAAGGTCCCTTACTAGGCGGTTGCTTGCGGATTTGCGCACGCGGATTTGCGCGTGTGCAGGTCTGCACACTCAGAACCACGCGCAGCCTGCACTGAGTACCGCTCACCGTTCAGAAAGTACCGTTCACACGAATTTATATAAGACGTATATAATGTCTTATATGTATTGTATACTCAGTTTTGCAATTTTACTGTTTGACACAATTGCTCTGGAAGAAAGGAGTGTCTATGAATCAAGTTATCCTTGCGTCGCATGGAAATCTATCAGTTGGTGCTTTAGACACTGTCCACATGATTGTGGGAGAAATTCCTAATGTGCACGCACTTACATTGCAAAGGGAGGATAAGGAATCAATTTCCGGCAAAATTGTCGAGCTTATTAAAACTTTTGATAAGAATGACCATGTCTATGTTCTTACCGACATGTTAGGCAGCAGTGTCAACAATTCAGCAGTCGAATTGTTGCAGCAGCAGGAAAATATTGTTGTTATTGCAGGAATGAACATGCCTCTTATTTTGTCTCTTGCACTTGAGGGAGAAGATCTTACGCAAGAGCAGGTTCACCAGCTAATTCTAGAAAGCCGTAAGGGTATTGTTGATTGTGGTCACCCTGAGTTTGAGGAAGCTGTCATTGCAGCTACTCAACAGCAGCCTGTTCAGGGTAAGGGTGGAAAGAGCAAAGTTGTTCTCGCCCGCTTGGATTACAGGCTTCTTCACGGACAGGTTGTATTCTCTTGGATTAATACTGTAGGCGCAAACCGCATCATCATTGTGGATAACGATGCAGCAACAAATGATATTAAACAGAACGCTCTTAAGCTGGCTAAGCCCACCGGCGTTTATCTCAATATCTTTACAGTTGAAAAAGCGCTCTCAAAGATGGCAAAGCTGGACACACTTGGTGATTCAGTAATGTTTGTATTTGGCAACACAAAAGAGCTCTTGGAGTTCTCAAAGCAGCATCAATTTGATGAGGTCAACTATGGTGCAACCGCCAATGTAGATGGTGCGGAGCAAATTGGTGGATCTGGAAGTTCTGTATTTCTTACCGAAGAAGGTAAGAAAGATACACAAGAACTTTTGGAGCTTGGAACCAAAGTATACGTTCAACAGACACCTACCCATCAGCGTGTCAATTTAAATTCACTATAAAAGAGGGGAGAAGAAATGAGTACATTTGTTAGTGCGCTTCTTGTCGGTCTCGTTGGCATTTTCTGCATGCTTGACTCTCGTTTGCTCGGACGACTCAACTTTGAGCAACCACTTATTGGCGCAACACTCGTTGGTCTTGTTCTGGGAGATATTCCTACAGGTCTTGCTGTTGGAGCTGCAACCGAGCTCGTAAGCATGGGCCTGGTATCAGTAGGCGCAGCCGTACCGCCTGATATGGTTCTTGGCAGTATTGTTGCATCTGCATTTGCTTGCCTTACAGGAGCAGGCGTTGAGACTGCAATGACTATTGCAATTCCAATTGCAGTACTCGGACAGCTTTTTGGTATTGTTTTCCGTTCGATTATTGCTGCACTTACTCACGTATCTGACCAGGCAATTGAAGAGGGTAAATTCAAGAAAGCAACCAATATGCACATTGTGGTTGGCACTACCTTGTACTCTCTTATGTATTTTATTCCTATCTTCGCTGCTGTTTTCCTTGGTACAGATGCAGTTAAGGCTGTTGTTGAGCTAATTCCTGCATGGCTAAGCACTGGTTTAAATGTTTCAGCTCAGATTTTGACTGCATTTGGTTTGGCGCTGCTGATCTCAATGATGCTTTCTAAGGGCATGGAGGGCTTCTTGTTCCTTGGTTTCTTGCTTTCTGCATATTTGCACCTGTCTGTAACAGCAGTTTCACTCTTTGCAGTGGTGCTCGCAGTTATTCTTTCCGGCATTAAATTTGGTCGTGGTGGAGCAGGAGCTGGAACTTTGCAGTCAGCTCATGTAAGTGCCACGCATGATCCGCTCGAGGATGACGAGTAGGGAGGAAGTTATCATGGCTGAAAATAAGGTTTCTTTAAATAAAAAGCTTTCACAGTTCTTCTGGCGTTCTTGGGCAATTCAGGATTCTTGGAATTACGAGCGTCAAATGAACATGGGATTTATGTATGGCATTGCTCCAACTATTGATCGATGCTATCCAGATCCAAATGATCCAAAGCAGGTAGAGCGCAAAAAAGAGGCTTATAAGCGTCACATGGCATTCTACAACTGCACACCTCAGACAAGTGCTTTTGTCTTGGGACTTGCTGCATCAATGGAAGAGGCATACGCAGAAGATCCCGATAGCGTTAATCCAGACTCCATTAATGCAATGAAGACTTCCCTTATGGGTCCTCTTTCTGGTATTGGTGACTCGTTCTTCCAGGGAACCATTCGTGTTATTGCCTTTGGACTTGGTGTTGCTCTTGCTCAGCAAGGCTCAATCATGGGACCAATTCTGGCAATGCTTATCTCCATTGTTCCTTCTGTTCTGGTTACCTGGTTTGCTGCAAAGCTTGGCTATCAGGGCGGCCAGCAGTTCCTGCATAAGCTGCAGGATGGCGTCACCATGGAGCGACTGATGTACGTTTGCGGAATTGTTGGTCTTATGGCTGTTGGCAGTATGGTTGCATCTCTTATTGGACTGACAACACCTCTGGTCTTTGCGGATGGAACTCTTGTCCTTCAGAACGTTTTGGATAGCATTCTTCCACAGACAATTCCACTGCTTCTAACTGCAGGAATGTTCTACATGGTTAAGAAGGGCGTCAACACAGGTTGGTTGCTTGCTATTGCAATCTTTGGTGGAATTGCACTTTCCGCACTGGGTATTCTCGCTTAATAAATCAAAACGGCATTAATAAACGGCGTAAACCATTTGAAGAGGAGAAAAAATGTACGAGATCGATCTGAATCAACCTAAGAGTATTATCTCTAAGATTGTCGAGAACCACACTATTACTCATGTTGCTTTTGTCGGCTGCGGTGCATCTATGTCTGAGCTGTATCCAGCTAAGTATTTCCTGGCAAACAACACCAACAAGCTTAACGTTCAGCTCTTTACCGCTAACGAGTTCAACTACGATACTCCTGCATGGCTTGGCGAGCACACCCTTGTTATTACCTGCTCCCTTGGTGGAGGCACTCCAGAGACTATTGCAGCCAATACTACTGCTAAGAAGGCCGGTGCTCCTGTAGTTGCTGTTACACACGTTGCAGATTCTGCACTCACAAAGGAAGCTGACTACGTAATTGTTCACGGTTTTGAGAAGAACTATGCAGCAAAGATCGAGAAGATGGGCTATGTCCTGGCACTTGCAGCAGAGATTCTTCAGCAGACAGAGGGCACTGAACTTTACCAGGATGTCATTGATGGTCTCAACGCAATTTATGAGCTAGCAGAGAAGTCTGCCCAGAGTGCTGGAGCAGAGGCTCAGAAGTTCGCAGATGCTTACAAGGATGATCAGCTTATCTATCTGATGGGCTCTGGTGCATCTGCAAAGGTTGCTTACTCAACCTCTATGTTCCTGTTCTCTGAGATGCAGTGGATTGACTCCGCAGCTTACAATACAGGCGAGTATTTCCATGGACCATTTGAGCTCACTGAGGATGGAAAGCCATATCTTCTCTTTATGTCTGAGGGTGCAACAAGGCCAATGGACGCTCGTGCACTTACCTTTATGCAGCGCTTCAACTCCAAGGTAACCGTCATTGATTCAAAGGATTACGGTCTTGCAGGAGCTGTTTCTTCCAAGGTACTTGGCTATTTCAACCCATTCATTCATACCGCAGTCATGCGCGTCTATGCCGAGAAGATCGCAGAGGCTCGTAAGCATCCTCTGACTATGCGTCGCTATATGTGGAAGATTGAGTACTAAGCTGATTTATAAATCACGCTATGGAAAGGACAGGTTCTGCCTGTCCTTTCTTCATATTCGGGAGAGTTGTCCTCTTACTGTGAAGCAAATCTTCGACAAGATATATATGTGCAAGAGTTTCGCTACAAGATGTATTATTGTTATAAAGGTTTTAAATTATTGAGATGTCTATAATGTCTTAGGAGTAGTTTTGAGTACATCAAACGTGCAACCTTTATATCAACAGATATATGATGACATTAAGAGCGATATTGAGTCTGGTGTATATCAGGTTGACGATAAAATTCCTTCTGAAACTGAATTAAGCGAGAAATACAACGTGAGCCGCATTACGGTCCGTCGTGCCATTGAAGATCTTTGTGCTGATAGCCTGCTTACAAAAAAGCAGGGAAGGGGCACTTTTGTAGGTTCAAAGCAGCTTAAGCGTAGACTTGAACAATCTTTAGAGTCTCGTAGTTTTACCGAGATGTGTGCCGCTTGCGGAGCTGTTCCAAGAGCCGAGGTAGTAGACAGACAAATAATTCCCGCACGTCCAAATGAGATAAAGTTCTTCGGTCTTTCTGAAGGTGCTTTAGTTCTTTATATCCGCAGGATTCGCTATGCAGATGATCTTCCTATTGTTGACGAGCGTGTTATTTTGCCCTACGAGTGGGCTTCAAATCTTTACACGCATCCTCTTGAAAACGTCTCAATGTTTAAGGCTGTTGCTGAGATTCTTGGAAGAAAGCCAATTAAGAGCTCTTCTTGGACAATTAATGCAGTAAGAGCAACAACAGAGCAGTCAAGCCGTCTTGATATCTCCGTTGGAGCTCCGCTTATTGTTAGCGAGTCTTATTTTGTTGATAAAGACAAAAAGCCTGTTTACATTGGCAAAGACTTCTTTGTGGGAGGCCGTTACGAGCTGAGTTTGTAAGAAGTAAGCTCTGCAAGTTCCGATACGGCATTCGTGCACGTCAATGCTGCCGCGTCCCGCCGCGTCTCGCGTTCCGCCGCGTCCCGCCTGAAAAGTACATCATGTCTGAGTAAATTTACTCAGACATGGCGAGAAAAACCGGCAAATAGCTCAGACATGGTACGTTTTTCAGGCAAATCGTTCAGACTTGACGAGAAAATCAGGCTTGCAGCAGGCTCACACTCAGCTCACGCCACCCGCCTGGCGAGAAACCCGTCTACTCCCAGCATTTACGCACAAGAAACCCGGCATCCACACGAAATGGATACCGGGTTGAAATCACTCGCAACCTGCGAGCGCACCCCACACGACCTAGCGCATCATCTTGACCAGGCGAACAATGGTACCGTTGCCGGAAGGTTTTTCCTGGATAGATACGGCATCCATAAGCAGGCGCATCAGCTTAACGCCGCGTCCACGCTCGGCAAACTGGCCGGTCTCGGGAGGCTCTTCCTCATCGGAGATGCTAAAACCGCCGCCGCAATCCGAGACGTCAATGACCACCCTGTCTGGATACGCAGAAACCGTGGTCAGAACGCCCTTCTCGCACGCGTGATCAACGGCGTTGCCAATAGCTTCGCCAACTGCAAGTTCAATGTCAAACTTTTGGTCCGAGGTAAACGGCAGCGTCTTCAGCAGCGCGATAGCCCTTGAGCGAGCGTCGCACATTTTATTGGGATCAACTCTAAACGTTGTCTGAAACGATGGATGTGTGCCCGGTGCAAGCGGAGTCACGCGCGACTTTGCGGCACAGGTACTTATAGGCATGAAATCGATAAGACCCATGCGCACCAAGGCCTTAAATGCCGTCGGTTGCACGTTGGTTAGACTCATAAGACCGCCGAGCGTCTTCATGCGTCGAACAGCGCACACGATAAAGCCCATGCCGCATGAATCGATGTACGAAACCTCCGACATATTCAGCACAATTCTTCTGCAGCCGCTATCAATGAGCTGCTCAATCTGAGCCTTCACGCGCGGGACTCCCCTCACGTCAAGGTCAGTATTGACTGAAACAACTGCTATGTTTGGCTGCGTATACATACGTTTCTTGTTCCCGTGCAGCAACAAGAATTTCAGATATCTGCATTTTTTTAGCGAGAAAATCGTCTAGTTGTTCTTCTCGCCAGAGTCGGCGCTGCCAAGCTTGCCAGAGTCAGCGCCACCAAGCTTGCCAGAGTCAGCGCCGCCAAGCTCGTCAAAGCGCAGGGCAACCATGGCAACGTCGTCATCAAG
>CALIZK010000050.1:0-1977 GCA_938028635.1 uncultured Atopobium sp. | reverse complement strand
CCAGAACCAAACATAACACCGGTCAATGGATAGAACAGGATAGCTGCTGCAGAAGTGATTGCTCCAGTTACCAGACCTGCTGCAAGAGCACCCTTCCATCCACCAGCCTTGTTACCAAAGACGCCCATGACATTACCGTCAAAGTACATGATGATTGGGCTTGGGAAGACAATAACTGGAGCATGAAGAACAATAGTCAAAATGCAGACAAGAATTGCACCAATTGAAGATCCAAGGAAGCCAAACATTCCGCCCATTGGAGAGAATGGATAGAACGTTGGAGCGTCCAGCGCTGGAACAGCGCCAGGAAGGAACTTGTCGGAAATACCCTTGAATGCTGGAACAATAGAGCCAACGAACATACGGACGCCCTGAAGCAGAATGACAATACCTGCAGAGAAGGTCCAAGCACGAATAACCAGCCACAAAATCCAGTTAGTAGCCTCAGGACCAGTACCGGACAGAGCCTCGATACCCTCCTGGCCAACAGCAAGACCCATTCCAACAAAGATGATTGGCATCAAGAAGAACAGAACTACGGTGTTGTCCCTAAACATTGAAGCCCACTCAGGAAGCTTTAGCTTATCTGCGTCTTCATCTGGGTTGGAGGAACCAACAAACTTACCAACAAAGTGAGCAACAACGGAGCCTACCTGATCCATAAAACCAAGGGTGATTGCATCCTGTGTCCACTCTTTTGCAAGCTTTCTGGTAATTGCTGGAGAAAGCGCATAGTAAAGTGCATTGAGAATAGAGCCAACTGCAATGATCACAACGCTGTCATCGGTGTTCAAGATTCCTGGAAGCGTAATAGCCATGAAACATGCATGGAAAAGTGCAAGGTGAGCTGTCAGGTACACATTCTTAAAGTTGTTGTTAGGAACCAACTTAACAATTACCAAGTGGAGCAGGAATGCAAACAGGAAGATCAGTACAGAATTCCTGCTGAAGCCCTCCATGGAGAGAACCATTGCACCGGCCGCATCATTAATAGGAAGGGTACCTGCAACTCCAAGGCTGTTATTTAATGCAGTAACTACCTCAGATAGAGAGCTGAAAATGATTCCTGCGCCAGATGAGAGGACAAGAAGACCAATGACCGTCTTAACAACACCATCAATTACCTGCGGCAACTTTTTACGTTGAAGTAAAAGACCTACAAGCGCAAGCAAACCCATGAAGATGGTTTGATTTGTAAAAAGCTGAAATACAAAAACGTTCAAGATGTCCATACTATGCCTCCCCATTAATAACTTTAGATACGTTTAGTGCGTCTTCTTCTGTTCTTGCAGAACGGAGCAGATCAAAATTTGCCTCACTATTGAAGAAAATTACAATCTTCTGAAGAAGTCCAATATGAGACTCGTCATCTTTTGCTGCCAAAATAACAACGATATCCACAGGATCATTGTGCTTGCTGCCAAACTCGATTGGCTGTGCAAGTGTTGCAATTGAAATTGCTGTCTGGTGAACTGCATCACTAGGACGAGAATGACCGAGCGCAAGACCAGGAGCCAGAACAATGTAAGGTCCAAGCTCGTGTATTGCTGCAATCATCTCATCAATGTAAATAGAAGTAATTGCATCGCGTTTTACTAGTGGAACTGCAGCTACTTTAAGAGCATCCTCCCAGTCTTTAGCTTCAACATGAAACTGAAGATCTTCTGGATGAATCTGCAAATGAGAAATACTTTCATTCATACTAGGCTTCCTCTGCTACATATGCATGGCCACCAAAACCATTGCGAAGTGCTGCAGTAACCTTATTGGAGAAGTTATTCTCACCAAGCTTTGAAGCATTTCTCTCAAACAGAGATTGGGCAATTACTGGAACCGGAACATCCTCTGCAAGAGCAGCCTCGACAGTCCACTTGGCCTCACCAGATGCATCCACAATTCCCTTAAAGTCCTTAAGGTTGGGATGTACTCTGAGCTGTTCTTCAATTAAATCAATTAACCATGAACGGATAACGGAAC
>CALIZK010000049.1:0-7949 GCA_938028635.1 uncultured Atopobium sp. | reverse complement strand
TGACGCAACACAGACTAAGGCTTGGCGCGCCCTTGCAGAGCATTACGCCAGCTTAAAAGATACAAAAGCTACGCTGAAGAACTGGTTTGCAGAAGACCCTCAGCGTGTCCAGAATCTTACGTTTGAGCTAGATCAGTTCCATATTGATCTTTCCAAAAACCTTGCCACGCAAGAGACGCTTGACCTTCTGTGTGATCTTGCAGAAGAGGTCAAACTTGAAGAGCGTAGAGACGCTATGTATGCCGGCATGCACATCAATACTACTGAAGACCGAGCAGTTCTTCATACAGCACTTCGTCGTCCCGCATCTGAGGCTGGCACGCTTATTGTTGACGGACAAGATGTTGTCGCCGATGTTCACCAGACTTTGAACAAGATGTATGCCTTCTGTGACCGAGTTCGCTCGGGAGAGTGGAAGGGTGTTTCTGGCAAGCCTATCAAGACTGTTGTAAGTATTGGTATTGGTGGTTCTGACCTTGGTCCTGTTATGGTTTACGAGGCCCTAAAGCCTTTTGCAGACGCCGGTATTACTGCTCGCTTTGTCTCCAACATTGACCCTGTTGACCTTGGCGAGAAAACCGAGGATCTTGATCCAGAAACAACACTCTTCGTTATTGTTTCCAAGACCTTTACTACGCTTGAGACTCTTACCAATGCCCGTTGTGCTCGCACATGGCTTTTGGAAAAGCTTGCTGAGCAGGGCGTTATTGATGGCTCTGATTCTCAGAATGCAGAGGCTATTCGCAAGCATTTTGTTGCTGTCTCCACTGCACTTGATCTGGTAGAAGACTTTGGCATTGACCCAAAGAATGCCTTTGGTTTCTGGAACTGGGTTGGCGGCCGTTATTCGGTTGATTCTGCAGTTGGTCTTGTGCTGGCTATCGTTTTTGGTCCACAGCGCTTTGCAGAATTCCTCAGTGGCTTTAATGCGGTTGATGAATATTTCAAAAACACTCCATTGAGACAAAATGTTGTTGCTCTCATGGGTCTCTTAAACGTTTGGTACGTTAATTTCTTTGGCGCAGCATCTCATGCCGTACTTCCATATAGTCAGTACCTGCATAGATTCCCTGCATATCTCCAGCAGCTCACCATGGAATCCAACGGTAAGTCTACTCGTTGGGATGGTACGGCGGTTACTTCAAAGACAGGCGAAATCTTCTGGGGAGAGGCTGGAACTAATGGTCAACATGCGTTCTACCAGCTTATCCATCAGGGAACCCAGATTATTCCTGCTGACTTTATTGCGTTTGTAAATACTGCCTTTGCCACCAAAGATGCAGACCTAGACGTCCATGAACTCTTCCTCTCCAATTTCTTTGCGCAGACTAAAGCGCTTGCTTTTGGTAAGACTGCTGATGAGGTCCGTGCTGAGGGAACACCAGAGTGGATGGTTTCTGCACGCGTCTTTGAAGGAAATAGGCCAACTACTTCTATCTTTGGTAAAGAGCTTAATCCTCGTGCTATTGGTACGCTTATTGCACTCTACGAGCACATTACCTTTGTTGAAGGTGTTGTGTGGGGCATTGATTCCTTTGATCAGTGGGGCGTAGAGCTTGGTAAACAGCTTGCAAAGCAGATTTTCCCTGCAATTCATAACGACGAAGAGTTGGCAAAACAGGACGCTTCCACTCAGTCCCTTGTTGATTTCTATCGCAGAAACAGAACATAACACGTTACATAACATAAAATTATTTTTTTATTTCATGTTAAGAAGGTCATCTTGTATGGCCTTCTTTCTTACTTTTAGAAATGTATTTCGAGGAGTGCTGAGCGGACATTTCTTTATCTAATATATGCAATATTGCTACTTTTATGTTCATATATGCAAAAAATTTCTGCATATTTATTTATGCTGTTAGAACGCCTGTTCATCTAAAAGAAACTGAATCAATTGAATTTTTTAAATAAAATTTAAAAAAATAATACATCAAGAATATTAAAAATTTGCGAATGCCAATAGCGCATGTATACCTTTGTGTTATAACGGCTAGGCAAGTGACACTTGGCTTGGAATGTAAGTTTTGATGCATAGCAATTTACATAACAGGCTGGAAAATTTGTATTGGCGTAGTACAGATATAGAGGTGTTGTCAGGAATGGAGCGGTAATGAAGTACCTTTTGCTCGTAAGTCATGGAACGTTTGCACCAGGTCTGCATAGCGTAATGGACATGCTGATGGGGCCCAGAGAAAACATCTTGAGCTACAGCATGGAAGATGGCGTGGGAGCAGCTGAATATAGAGAGAATTTGTCAAAAATTCTTGAGCCACTTACTGCTGATGACGAGGTTGTCGTTCTTGGTGACATTATCGGTGGATCTCCACTTACTAATGCGCTTGATCTTCTCGCCAAAAAAGGCCTGCTTTCTCATACCGTGGCTTTTAGTGGCGCCAATCTTCCCATGGCAATCGGTGCTTTGATGGCAATCGACGATGGTCTAAGTGGTGAAGCTCTTGTGTCATCAGTCCTGAACGAAGGCAAAAATGGCGTTAATCAGATTGTCCTAGCTCTTGAAGACGATGACGAGGAAGACCTTTAGTAATTACTGCAAGTACGCGTAGCTGCTTACGTAAGAAATATGTTAGGAGAAAACATGATTTCATTTGTTCGTGTTGATGACCGCATGATTCATGGTCAGACAGTCACCCGCTGGGCCCTTGAGGTTCCTTGTGACGGAATCATTGCAGTAAATGATGCAGCTGCATCAAATCCTGTTCTCAAGTCCGCTTACAAGTCAGCAGCACCTGACAAGAAAGTTTTTGTTTGGACATTTGATCACTTTAAAGAGAATGCGCAGAAGGTCCTTGATAGCGATTCTCGTTATTTTCTTATTACTAAAAACCCAGTTGACATGAAGAAAATTCTTGTTGACTTTGGTTTTAAGCCAGGAATTAACACTGTCATTATCGGTCCTGGTAATGATCGTCCTGGTGCGGTAAAGCTGGGCAACAACCAGTCCTTTACTCAAGAAGAGGGACAGGCATTTGAGGATATAACCAAAGCTGGTTATACCGTTCAATTTGCTCTTCTTAAAGAAAAGGCAATTGGTGAGTGGCCTAAATTCCGCGAGAAGTTTGACGTAAAGTAGTATTCGGAAGGCGATTTTTATGGCAATTAATGCGTTTCAAGCTGCCCTTTTGGGTTTGTTTGCATGCCTTGCGTCACTACCTGGCATGGGTGGCACTACCGTAGGTAACTATACCCTCGGTCGTCCACTTGTTGCAGGTCTTGTCGTTGGTGTCATTCTTGGCGACGTCCAGACTGGCATCATTGTTGGTGCAGCAATCCAGTTGGTCTACATTGCACTCGTAACACCTGGTGGAACTGTTTCCGCTGACGTTCGTGCTGTTTCCTACATTGGTATTCCTCTAGCAATTCTTGCAATCAAGGCTTATGGTCTTGATCCAAGCTCTGTTGAGGCTGCATCTCAGGCAGCTGCTATTGGTGCAGCTGTTGGTACTCTTGGTACCGTCTTGTTCTACGGCACCGCTACCATGAACCTTGTATGGCAGGGTATTGGTTGGCGTGCAATGGAGAGTAAAGAGTGGGGTCGTATTAAGAAGACCATTCCAATGGTTGACTTTGTATTCCCTTGGGTTTCTCACATTCTTTTCTCGTTCATTCCAACATTCTTCATTTGCATGGCTGGCGAGAGCATGGTTGGCATCATGAAGGAATACCTCCCTATGAACGGCATTCCAATGATGACCCTCTTCACCGTTGGTACCCTTCTTCCTACCGTTGGTGTTGCAATTTTGTGCAAGCAGGTTATTACTAAGCCTCTTGATTGGGTAACTTTTGCCTTTGGCTTTATCCTTGCTGGCGCACTTGGCCTGAACCTCATTGTCTCTGCAGTCGTAGCAGTCTTCTTTGCTGTTCTTAACTATCAGCTTCAGCAGGCAAAGAATGTTCGTTTGGCTGCTGCAGCATCAGGCAATGTAAGCGCAGACGATGAAGAAGAGGAGGATATTTAATCATGGCTGAAAAGAAAACCATTTCTCAGAAAGCACGTAATAAGTCTTTCTTGAACTGGATTTACGGCAATCTTACCTGCTTCTCTCAGGAGCACATGCAGACATTTGGTTACCTTGCATCCATGCTTCCAATCGTTGACGAGCTTTACGATACTGATGACCAAAAGGTTGAGGCACTTTCTACCTATACAACCTTCTTTAATACCGAGCCACAGATTGGTTCTATGGTTGTTGGGTTGACCGCTTCTCTTGAAGAGGCTCGTGCAAACGGCGAGGCAATCGACGACGAGACCATCAATGGCCTTCGCGCTGGTCTTATGGGCCCTCTTGCTGGTCTTGGTGACTCCATTATCGTTGGTACTTTTATTCCAATTCTTCTTGGAATTGCACTTGGCCTTTCTAAGGGCGGCTCCGTTCTTGGCCCACTGTTCTATGTTGTGGTCTGGAACCTCATTATGTACTTCGGCATGAAGTTTGCTTACGACCAGGGCTATAGCCTGGGTTCTTCTGCTGTTGAGGCACTTGTTGGTCCTGAGTCCGAGGCTCTCCGTAGCTCCATTGTTATGATTGGTACTATGGTCATTGGCTCTGTTGCTGCTACATGGATTAACGTCACAACTTCTCTGAATATTGCTGGTGTTGACATTCAGACAACGCTTAATGGCATCTTCCCTAAGGTATTGAACCTTCTGTTTGTATACCTTTGCTGGTGGTTGATGACTAAGAAGAAGCTCAGCCCAACAGTTGTTATGCTTATTCTTGTTGTTGTAGCACTTGTTGGCGTTGTTATTGGCGTCTTCAACCCAGGTCTGTCTTACTAATTTTTTGCGCAAAATCCTGTCTGGCGCAGAAAAGACAAACGTAATAAAGTGGCATCGTCGTACGGCGATGCCACTTTTGATTGAGAGTTTTTATGAGTAAGAAAAACTATGTAGGAGCAGCTTCTCATTCACACGAGGATAACCCTTTGGTTGTCGAGGCTCGTATGCAGACAAAAGCTCTTGGAACACTAAGCGTTTATAGAAGAGCCGCTTATTCTGGCATCGCAATTGGAGCATGGCTTATATATCTCAGCGTGTACGGGAGTCTCTCTACAAGTTCCATGGCAACGGCTGTGCTCGTGGGCGGCATAGTTCTTCTCGTCATATCTGTTCCTATAGCTGGAATTTTGTATGTAGGTATCTCAAGAGGAAAAAAGAACGTCGAGAAGATCATCAAAGCAATTGAAAAAAATTCGTCAAAAAACGCATAAGCGATATTTGACTTGTGCAAAGATTACTCTAATAGGGTAGAGTATCTACAGCGCATTGAGCGGGTGCGGATGACGTGACACCTCGAACCTGGTCAGGGTCGGGAGACAGCAGCCATAAGGGGTCACTCGCGGGCATCCGTTCCCACTCAATGCGCTTTTCTTAGGCGTTGACTTTGCTTGCCGCGACATTTGTCACGACGATTGGACTTCGATGGGTTTTGTAAACTACATCATTGAACTGCTTAGAGATCCTCGCGCATTTATTGCTTCAATGATTGCCACTGGCCCTTTTGCTGCGTACGGTTTTGTTTTTCTGATTGTTTTTATTGAGACTGGTGTAGTCTTTTTCCCATTTTTACCAGGTGATTCTCTGCTTTTTGCAGCGGGATTTTTTGCCCACAACGGTGGTTTTAATATTGTTTTACTACTTGTTATTACGTGGGCTGCTGCAATTCTTGGCGATCAGATGAACTTCATGATTGGCCATTTCTTTGGTCAAAAAATTATTGCTTCCGGAAAGATCAAGGCACTTACCCCAGAGCATCTTGAGAAGACCCAGAAATTCCTGGACAAGCACGGTCATCTGGCAATTTTCTTAGGCCGCTTCTTCCCCTTTATCCGTACGTTCGTGCCTTTTATTGCTGGTATGGGCGGTATGCACTGGCGTAACTTTGGTATTTTTAACATCCTGGGTGGTCTAACCTGGTCCACGATGTTTGTACTTCTCGGCTATTTCTTTGGCGGCATTCCTGTAGTTCAGGAGCACTTTGAGCTGCTGATTGTGGGTATTGTTGCCATTTCAATTATTCCAACAGTTGTTGGGCTTATTCATGGCCGTATGAGCAAGGGCGAGAAAAACAACGAAGAAGCCACAGATACAAACGAAGACGAGGCTTAGTAACAAGCTTTCGCACCTTTCGTAATTTGATGATAGAAATCCCGTCAGGAACGACTTGGCCTGACGGGATTATTTTTACTCTTTGGAGAGCTGATACGTATCAGTAAAGGTGACGGTCTGACCGTTTTCCGTGTGGGTGGAAATAAGCTGAGCCACAACGCTTCTGTTGGCAATATCAAACGTGACCTTCAATTGTGGCTTCTGAGGTGTGGCGAGAGCTGCATTAGAAGCAGAATGAGCATCCAGGTTTGCATTGGTTACATCGACCGTTCCAGAAACTTGGATTTGATCTCCGATAGTTCCTGAAGTTGCAAGGGAGACAGAAGCATTTTTGAACTCAGTATCACCGGGATACCAGCGGTACGAGGTGCTGAGTGCTCCATGGTTGTGCACAACACCCTCTGCGGTTGCCGTAAGCACGAGCTGATCACGAGAAAAACCTGCAGCCGATACGGTCAACGTTAAAGGATTGGTTCGACCGGCATAGCAAGGGCTTCCGCTGCTTGCTTCACAGCTGACAAAGGTACCCTTCCACGTTCCTACGAGCCCGCTGTAGTCGTACTTAAGTCCTGCCGAGGGGTTTGCTGTGTCCAACGCCCAGGTACCCGTAGAAGCATCAAAGGTAAATGAGGCGGTAATTTCGCAGGTGAGCGAACCAAAGAAGGTTGGTGAAACACCCGACATTCTTACCCAGCAGGTTTGCTGTTCACGGTCAAAGCCTGCATCAAGAACAGTGAAGGTTGCGCCAGAGAATTGCGAGCTATAAGAAATAGCTTCGTTAGGATTTTTCTCATCAAGTTTTGCTAGCACATCGCCAATAGCGTCAAGGACTTTTGTGGTGGAAACGCCCGAAGTTGCCTGGTAGGTAACAGATTGTGATTCTTCGTCACCAATGGCGTTCCATCCCTGGGTATTTGCGTATCCAAGTTTGGTTATCTTTGTAGCAGCAATTGCATTACCTGTATAGGTAAGGCGTACTACAGAGTTGGCGTAGCCCGTCGCACCAAACTGCGCGGCATCACTTGAGATTGCCGTGGTACTTCTTGTGCGAGAAACAACTTCAATGCCCGTAAGGAGTAAGGACTCATCAGCATCATATTCACCAGGAGTCCAGGCTGGTGCCTCAACGCGTGTGCGCGCATCAGCAATAACAGTATCAGTTGAAGGAACGTTGCTCACGCGAATAAAGAACACGATAACTGCAGATAAAAGAGCAAGACTTAAAAGCGCAAGAATGCCAGAAAGCAGGCTGTAGCGGCGTACAAACCTAAACAGTGCACGACGCCTGCTGCGAAGATAGCTTGAGAACGTATCAGCAACATCTTTTATAGACGTTGCTTCATCGTCAGAGGTTGCATTACCTGCGCTAGCAGCATTTTTGACAGAAGCTTCAGCAGCTTCAGCCTCTGCATGTTCGCGAGTGCTCTCTTCAAGCTCTTTGAGGCGAGTTTCTACAGCAGAAAGGTCCTGCGTCAGAGCTGCATCGTTTACGATTTTCTCCAGGTCAGTTGTGCTATCTGCATCGTTTTCAGGAGAGTTCTCATCCGAAGCAGAGTAAGTCTCATCCTCTTCACCATCTTCGTCTAGACCAGGAAAGATAGGGCTGACAATTTCCATGATGTAGTCTTCATCAGCAGCGGCCATATCGGCAGCAATAGGGTCGGTGACCTCTTCAAGCTCGTCGGTCTTCTCGCCAGCGGTGTCAACTGCCTCAGCAGCCTGGGCATCAAGGGTCTTCTGATCAGAAGAGGTGTCCTCTGCAGCAGGCGTGTTATCTGGTTGTGAAGTTTTGTTCTTAGAAGTCATAGCGCCTCATTACCGT
>CALIZK010000048.1:0-1464 GCA_938028635.1 uncultured Atopobium sp. | reverse complement strand
CGAGAAGACCGGTCTTCTCGTAATGCGTGACCAACAAAGCTCGAGCCTCGAAATGCAACCTACGGCGCAGGAGTCGCTCTGTGCGCTAGGGAACAATCACGGAAAGTGCAGCGGGAATAACCTCAATAACAAACTGTTCTGCAAAAGGGAGCTCTTCTCCGTCTACCTGAATTGGGACAGGCTTGTGGAAAGTTACCACTGCTTGCTTGAGGTGACGCTCCTCAATGATGCGGGAGTTGACGTGTTTACCAGCCCTTGCCAGGCCAAACAGAGCCAGCAGGTGAGGAATGATAGGCACTTTAGTGTTGTAGCAGACGGTAAGAAGGCCATCGTCAGGCTGCGCATGCGGACAGACCTTAAAGCCGCCGCCATACGTAGGGCCAATCTGGAAGGCCATGATAAGTGCTTGAAGATCAAGGTCCTTCTCGCCATCAAACGAGACGGTGCAAGGGTAACCCTTGCTACCTGCAGCCATAAACTTGAGGCCCGAGGTTAAGAAGAGCGCCTCGCCCTCGGTAGAGGAGTTGTTCGCGCGGCGCTTTGTGGTGTCGGCTGCAATAGCTGCATCAAGTCCAAACGACATGGTCTCCATGAAGTAGACGTCGTTGATGCGACCAATCTCTAGCTGTTTGACTTTTCCGCGGACCAGCTGTGCAAACGCACCTTCGGGGTCGTTAATTTTCATACCCAGGGTGCGTGCATAGTCGTTTCCCGAGCCCATAGGGATAATGCCAAGTGCTGGACGCACCTCTGGCGATAAGGTCATGAGGCCGTTGACCACCTCGTGGATGACGCCATCTCCGCCAAGTGCGACAACCGTGTCAAAATCTGCAGCTTCTGTGGCCATGACACGAGCGTCTCCCATAGCTGTGGTGAGCTTGAGCTCGTATCCGTCGGTTGCAGCAGAATAGCTGGTTAAAAAGTGGCGAGCAAACTCTGCACCAGCAGCACCTTTACCGCTATGAGCAGCCGGATTAGCAATGATAAGCGTGCGTCCAAGAGGGGATTGAGACATTTTGCACCATTTCTACAAGCGCTGCTGTTGAGCGCGCTGTTACTAAATAGTCTTGTCACCACATCAAAACAAAATAGTGGAGAAAACAGTTCAACAACGTTTCAAGTTTAAACGGGTTTGTCTGTCTGTGCTAGGATAAACCATACAGAAATCGGTAGAAAAGGATAGCACGTGAGCAAGTCTTCAACACAAACTAATAATGCGCAGGACACAAGCGTAGTTTCTGCAAATACTAATAGTGCAAGTGCAAGTCTTGTTGCTGTTTCTGCTCGAGATGCATGGTATCCAACACATCAGCGTGACCAGTTCATTTTGCGTCAGCTGGTAAGTAAAGACTTCAAGCTCAAATATCGCCGTTCCATTTTGGGTGTTGTGTGGTCAGTTTTGAACCCACTTTTGATGATGACCGTTATGGCGGTTGTCTTTTCTACCTTTTTGGGTAACCGTGC
>CALIZK010000047.1:0-4263 GCA_938028635.1 uncultured Atopobium sp. | reverse complement strand
TTGCCCTCTTCATGGAACTGTTTACGCAGGTGAGCTGCAGGATCTTCCTGCATACCACCAAAGAGCTCCACACAAGCACGAGCAACACGGTCCGGCGTATCAAGCAGACCTTCTCGCTCTGGGTCCTCGCCAATAGCAAGCAAAAACTCAGTGACTGCGGCTTTTACGCGCTCTTGGTCAAGCTTTTTATAGTTATTCTCTGCTGCCACGGGGCAACCTACCTTTCATTCTTATGCAAGCGTTCTTTGAGCTGCAGCAACAACATGACGAGCAAGAATTGCTGTAGTTACGCTGCCTACACCGCCAGGAACGGGAGTATAAGCGCTCACCAGTGGCGCTACCTGCTCTGTATTGACGTCGCCAACAAGCTTTTGAGCGTCTTCATCCCAGTTAATGCCTACGTCAATGATAGTCTGACCGGATCTTACGCAATCAGCTCCAATAAGATGTGCACGACCTGCAGCCACAACTACAACCTCTGCCTGCTTAAGCGTAGCAGCAAGGTCCTTGGTCTTGCTGTGACATACCGTCACCGTAGCGTTTCTTGCGCTTAAAAGCGCAGCTACCGGACGACCAATAACGTTAGAGCGCCCAACAACTGCAACAGGCGCTCCTTCAAGAGGCACCTGGTAGAAATCAAGAAGTGCAAGAACTGCCTCTGCGGTACAAGGTCCCAGTGCACCAGGAGTTCCACAAAGTGTTGCCAGCAGCATGGAATCAGTTGCACAATCAACATCTTTTTCTGGAGCTAGATGTTGAAGCGCTTCATGCTCATCAATTCCAGCAGGAAAAGGACGCATGGGCAGACAACCATGCACCGATGCATCGGCAGAAACCTGGTCAAACGTAGCATTTACCTGCTCTTGTGTAGCGTCTTCTGGAAGCTCAATGGTATCAACCTCAAAGCCTACCTTTTCTGCACGCGTATATGCTGCGCGCTCATAGGTAAGGTCATCGCTTTTCTGTCCAATGCGAACAATAACCAGCTTAGGAGTCACTCCTTGTGCACGGAGCTCCTGAACTTGAGCAGCAAGTTCTTCAGTTATTGCCTTGGCAACAGGAGCACCACGAAGCTCCTGTGAAGTAGTCTCTGAGCTCATGTTATGCCTCTTGTCTCAGCTGCGCGCTCACCGCATCACTTACGGCGTCAGCTCGTGATACATAGGTGTCTAGAAGCTTATCCGCCTCATCAAGCAGCGTTTGAGCGTACGCCGTATCATGCATAGAACGAGTGTTTACAAACAGCGTATGAGAAGCGGCAATCAAAGCGCCACGTGCAAGAGCAGCACCACAGCCCACATCAGACAAAAGCATACGGGAGCCCTTAATAAGCATCTCTTCAAGAAGCTCAATGGACTCGCATACTTTTCTCATAACCTTCAGCGGAGGTTGAGCTGCTTCTTTAAGAGCATCTTCAACGATTTCTGCACGTTTTGGGTCATCCTTGGGCACGCTAAACGCACTTGACACCAGCAAGAACTGACGAGAGTCCTCATCCATCAACTCCATAAAGTCCTGACGGAGAGCGCTGGCTCGAGCAATATATTTTGCAAGATCGTCTTCATGCTGAGCATAGGCAGGTTTTCCTTGTGCGTAGACACCGGCCATTGACGCCAAGGATACTGCAAGCGCACCTACATAAGCGGCAGCACTACCGCCACCAGGAATGGGCTCTTTAGCAGCAAGGTGTTGCGCATAAGCATCTGCACTATAGGTTGTAAACGCTACTTCTTCAGGTGAAGAGGGATAAGACATTAGAAAAGACCCACAATTCTTCCATCATCAAGAACATCAATGTGCTCTGCAGCAGGAACCTTTGGAAGTCCTGGCATGGTCATAATAGAGCCTGTAAGGCAGACTACAAAGCCAGCACCTGCAGAAACACGAACTTCTCGCACGGTGATTTTAAAGTTTTCTGGAGCACCCAATTTAGTCTGATCATCAGTAAATGAGTACTGCGTTTTTGCCATACAAATAGGAAGCTCACCAAAGCCAAGCTCTTCAAGCTGCTGAAGCTGCTTAGCGGCACTTGGAGCAAATTCAACGCCATCGGCGTGGTAAATCTTAGTGGCAATGTCAGTAATCTTCTGCTTCAAAGACTCTTTGACATCGTATGCAAAGGTGAGTTTAGACTCAGTCTGACAGAGGCGCATGACCTCTTCTGCCAAAGCTTGACCACCTTTTCCGCCTTTTGCCCAAACCTCAGACAGTACTACATTTACGCCGCGCTTCTTGCACTCCTCCTCTACCAGAGCAAGCTCTTCAGCGGTATCGGTTGGGAATGCATTGATGGCAACAACAACAGGAAGTCCATAGACGGTCTGGATGTTGTCAACGTGACGAAGCAGATTAGGAATGCCTTCTTTAAGCGCCTCAACGTTTTGCTGATTAAGATCTGCCTTGGCAACGCCTCCGTTGTACTTAAGAGCACGAACGGTTGCCACCAAAACAACAGCCGATGGAGCAAGGCCAGTAGCTCTACATTTGATATCCAAGAACTTCTCGGCACCAAGGTCTGCACCAAAACCAGCCTCGGTAACAACGTAATCTGCAAGACGAAGAGCAGTCTTTGTTGCCTCAACGGTATTGCAGCCGTGAGCAATGTTGGCAAAAGGACCGCCGTGGACAAGAGCAGGTGTGTGCTCAAGCGTCTGAACAAGGTTAGGCTGAATAGCATCTTTGAGCAGTGCCGTCATAGCACCCTCTGCGTGGATGTCACTGACGGTAACAGGCTTGCGATCGTAGGTGTAGGCAATAACCATTCTACCCAGGCGTTCTTTAAGGTCTTTGATGCCCGAAGCAAGGCAGAATACAGCCATGACCTCGGAAGCAACCGTAATATCAAAGCCGTCTTGTCTTGGCATGCCGTCTGCAATGCCACCAAGGCCGTCAACAACATTTCTGAGCTGGCGATCGTTCATATCAACGCAGCGTTTCCACACCACGCGGCGTGGATCAATGTTAAGGCTATTACCCTGCTTGATGTGGTTATCCAGCATGGCCGCGCAGAGGTTGTTTGCAGCGCCAATAGCGTGGAAGTCTCCGGTAAAGTGAAGGTTGATGTCCTCCATAGGAACTACCTGGGCATATCCACCGCCTGCAGCGCCACCCTTAACGCCAAAGACTGGACCCAAAGAAGGCTCTCTAAGAGCCAACATGGCAGACTGTCCCAAGCTGGTCAAAGCATCCGCCAAACCTACCGAGGTAGTAGTCTTTCCCTCGCCTGCTGGCGTTGGGTTAATGGCGGTTACCAGCACAAGCTTTCCACGAAGAGGCTTATCTGCCAGAGCACGTGCATCAAGCTTTGCCTTATAGCGACCATAAGGCTCCAGTAGATTCTCTGGAATACCCGCGCGCTTTGCCACCTCAAAGATGGGAAGCATCTCGGATGATTGAGCAATCTCGATATCGGATTTAACCTCTGACATGTTGTTCCTAACCTAAAGTGGACTGCATGCACGTACTAAACACATGATGCGGCTGTTACACCGCATCAAGTTTTACTTATGAGAAGTCAGCAATCTGCTGCTCTAGCTGCGCAACAAGCGTAGTAAGTTCTTCTGCGCGTGCACGTTTCTTCTCGATAACTTCAGGCGCTGCCTTAGCAACAAAACCCTCGTTAGCAAGGGTACGCTCCACACCAGAAAGCTCCTTCTTTGCGGACTCAAGATCCTTCTGAAGACGCTTAGCCTCTGCAGCAAGGTCAACAAGCTCGCCCAGAACAACGTACATCTCAAGGCCAGCGTCGGTGACAGAAACAGAACCAGCAGGCTTCTGAGGAGCCTCAGCAACCTCAAGCGAGCTTACGCGACCAACATTCTGGATGAAGGCTGCCTGCTCCTTCAACGCTGCAACATCCTGTGCTGGAGCTTTAACCACAACAGCAAGATCTGTCTTTGGAGACAGCCTATAACGTGCGCGAGAAGAACGAACAGCAGAAACAACAGTCTTAGCAAGCGAGAAGTTATGCTCAGCTGCCTCGTCAACAAAGTTAGCAAGCTTCTCTGGGTCTGGCCACTCAGAGACCATCAAGAACTCTGCATCGTGACTCAAAAGACCAGATGCAGGAAGGGCATCCCAAACGCTCTC
This sequence comes from uncultured Atopobium sp., assembly GCA_938028635.1. GTDB lineage: Bacteria > Actinomycetota > Coriobacteriia > Coriobacteriales > Atopobiaceae > Lancefieldella. Next base: position 174 of record CALIZK010000047.1, on the reverse strand, counting down.
GGTAACAAATGGCATGGCTGGATGCAAAAGCCTCATACTGACATCCAGGACAAAGACAAGGTTGCGCTGAACCTGCAGGCGCTCTTCAGGAGTTCCGTCCAGAAGTCTGCCCTTGCAGAGCTCAATATACCAGTCGCAAACATCATTCCAGAAGAAGGACTGAATGTTGCGGGC
>CALIZK010000046.1:0-38784 GCA_938028635.1 uncultured Atopobium sp. | reverse complement strand
AGAATCATAATCACCCGCATATGAACTGCCTCCCATTTCTTGGACATAAGAAATGAGAGGCAGTTCAATGCCATCTGGCTTTTAAGATTTTGGATGATCCATGCAGCTGGTTTCTGGCACGTATAAAACCACAGGAAAATAGCTTAGTAGCTGTATATTTACTTTTAAATACTTGAAATAATGGGTATATCAGAAGCAGAGCTTCTTGCTCTTAAAGGTTGCCATGAGGCAGGGCGACATGTGTGCGACCACGTTAATAGTCGTCCTGCCTCCATGGCATACGTTGCCTCGCATAACGAGAGATCTGAACAGTCGGGGCCATTCAGTAATGAAATTGAGTGTTGGGGGTACTCAATCTCTCAACGCAACGTGTAAACTATTGATAGCAGAAAAAACTTTTTATATATTCGGGAATTAGAAGAATTTTTAAATTCATATAACACTTCTCGATTTTAGCGTAAAAATAGCGCAAGTACCACACCAAATCCAAGAAATGGTGCAAAAGGAAATGTATACATAAATATACTATCTGAACTGGTAATTTCTTCTTTATTTCTATCTTCTCTTTTTAAAAATTTTTGCCGAATAAAGAACAGAAGAGAAAACATAACACCTAAAATATTTGCCGAAAATAAAAAGACAAATGTCTCTTTTATTTCAAGATAAAGGCATGTTGAGAGAATAAGTTTAATATCTCCCCCTCCCAGAGAAGACATATGACCTATAAATTTTGTAACTATACCTACTGTAATCAGTACACCTATAACAAAGAGCTCACTCCATAATGCATTCATCAGTAACTCAGCGGGTTTTTCATTTGCGGCAAGCCAAATAAGCCATAAAAAAGCGAGCAAAATAGGGATTCTATTTGGAATAGTGCGATTTCGCATATCCGATATTGAAGCCCAGATATACATGACAAAAATAACCAACTCTCTCATAGACACCTCCTCAGTCAACCATAGCAACATAGACAAGAATCAACTTTCTACTCAGGTGCCGTTATTTAACTTATTGATGTAACAAGCTGAACATTCAACGTTCTTCTCGCCGCTCTTGGTTTTAGAGAGCCTTTTTGATCCTTCGAGATTTACTTGCGACAAAAATCGGAAAGCCGTGAATGGTACACTTAGCACTCAGTTTCTAGAAAGGTTTTTCATGCCAAGTTCTTCATATAAATCAAAACAAATGATTGTTATTCGTCGCGATCTTAAGATGCGAAAAGGTAAAATTGCCGCTCAGGCAAGCCATGCATGTGTTGAAGCCACGCTGATGGCACTTGCAAAAGAGCGTCGACTTGATCAGGTTCGTGTTACCGATGATCAGAATTGGGTCTATTTGGACCATGCTGACGAAGATACCTCTGCAATCACTAACTGGTTTGATGCTGGCGTTGCAAAAGTATGTGTCTATGTTGATTCTGAAGAAGCGTTGCTTGAGCTTGCTGTCGAGGGAAAAGCTCGTGGTTTTGTCGTGGCCCTTATTAGGGACGCGGGCTTTACCGAGTTCCATGGAGAACCAACATTTACCTGCCTGGCATTTGAGCCACTGGCTGCAGAAGATATTGATCCGTTAACGGGCGAGCTGCCTTTATACTAGGCGCTCTACCTTTGTACTAGGCAATCTGCCTCTGTACTAGAAAGCTGCCTCTGTACTAGTGAGTTATCTCTGTACTAGCGAGAATACCTACATCAAGAAGGTATGGCTCATAACCTCGTCAAAGATAGTGGTAACTACAAACATACCAATTGAGGCATAAAGGATTGCTGCCTGCCAAGAAAGGTGATTGGTCTCGATTTTTGAAATACGAGGATCAAGCTTTCCTTCTTTAAGGCTGATTGGGTCATCAATATCACGCGTAAAGCCCATCTGACGGTCCTCGTACTCTTTTCCGCTAAAGAGCAGACCAACGCCGCAAGCAATAATTCCCAAAGAAGAAATGACGTACATAACACGGCGCACCCAGTCGATGCCCGTAAACATGTCCATTCCACTGGTGAAGTACGCAAATGCAAAGATAAGCGCACTCATACCAGCCGCAGCAAGACAACCATAACCAAATGCACGCAAGGCACTCAGTGCCAGCTCTTTGAACTTCTCGCCACGAGAAGGTGTTTGGGAAAACTTGCTATCCATACACAACTCCTTGGTTGTTTATTTGTTTTCTGTATAGCTTATAGCGTATAGGAAGTCTGCGCTTGATGATACAATTTCTACAGTAAATCTTGGCAGGAGGACGCATGCGTATCGGCTTTGATAACGAGAAGTACATCACTATGCAGGCGGATCGAATCCACCAGCGTATCAGTGAATTTGGCGGCAAGCTCTACCTTGAGTTTGGCGGTAAACTGCTCGACGACAACCACGCTTCTCGCATCCTCCCTGGATTTGCTCCAGATGCAAAAGCTCAGATGCTTCAGCAGCTTGCTCACGAGGCAGAGGTTGTCTTTGCCATCAACGCAAACGACATTGAAAACGGCAAGCGCAGAAGCGATATTGGCGTTACCTATGCCGATGACGTACTGAGGCTTATGGACATCTTCCGTGCTCGCGGCCTTGCCATTGGAGGCGTTGTCATTACGCAGTACTCTGGTCAGCCAAAGGCAAAGGCCTATCGTGCGCGCCTAGAAAACATGGGCATTGCCGTGTACCGCCACTACCCCATTGAGGGCTACCCCTCCAATATTGACCTGATCGTCTCCGCGGAGGGCTACGGTAAAAACGAGTACGTAAAGACTACGCATCCTCTGGTAGTTGTAACAGCACCTGGTCCTGGCTCTGGCAAGCTTGCTGTCTGCCTCTCGCAGCTCTACAACGAGAACGCCCGTGGAGTCCGCGCAGGTTATGCAAAGTTTGAGACCTTCCCCGTTTGGAACCTTCCGCTCAAGCACCCTGTAAACGTTGCCTACGAGGCTGCTACGGCAGATTTGGGCGACAACAACATCATCGATCCGTATCACCTTGAGGCTCACGGCAAAGTTACCGTTAACTACAACCGTGACGTTGAGGCTTTCCCAGTACTCAAGGCCATGATGGAGAAAATCGCGGGCACAAGCCCCTATCAGTCTCCAACCGATATGGGTGTCAATATGGTTGGCAACTGCATTATTGATGATGAGGTTTGCCAGGAAGCTTCCAAAGCAGAGATTGTACGCAGGTGGTTTAGGGCTGCCGAGAAACTCGAGCGTACGGGCATGGGTGAGCGTGAACTCACAAAGATTAATCTCTTGATGAAAGACGTTAACGTTGACCAGAACTTCTCGCCAGCTCATGCAGCTTGTTTGCATAAAGCAGAAGAGACAGGAAAGCTTGCGGGCGCTATGGTTATGCCTGACGGCACCATTATTACCGGCAAGACTTCGGAGCTGTTAGGTGCGCCAGCGTCGCTTTTGCTCAACGCACTCAAATACGTAGTTGGCATTGAGAAGAAGACGTTTATTGTCTCAGATGAGGTCCTAAGGCCAATTTGCGCACTAAAAGAGAACAACTTTAAGCTGGCTCGCACCAGCCTCTGTGCTGACGAGATGCTTATTGCACTCTCTATCAGCTCAATCACCAATCCATTGGCCGGAAAAGCCGTTGATGCCACGCAGTTACTCCGTGGATGCGACGCGTATTTCTCGTCAATTATTCCAAGCGATGACGAGTCCATCTATCACAAGCTGGGCATTAACGTGTGTTGCGAGCCAATTTTTGAACAAGGACAATTCTTTCACCAGTGATTTTTAAGAGCTCACATAAAAGCAAGAAAACGAGAAACTCTACGACTCGTTCTAAAACTAAACATACACCTGCTTCTGCAAACGCTTCAAAACGTAAGCAGCGGGCGATGCATACACTTGAGCAAAATTCCCAGAACAATCCTGTTGTCAAATGGGGACTCATTACGCTGGCCATTGTATTTGTGCTGGCATTGTTGCAATCGTGCCAGGGACTTTTCTCCCTCTCTTTTGACAACAATCTGATCATCAAAAACGAGGTCCCCTATGAGTGGGAAAACCTTAGCTACGACGCAACGGGACGTGCGCATTATGTGGTGGACGGAGAAGAACTCACTCGCACGGGCGTTGACGTCTCTTCTCACCAGGGGTTTATTGACTGGGAAGCTGTTGCTGCCGATAACATTCAGTTTGCCATGCTTCGCATTGGCTACCGCGGCTCCACCGAGGGTGGTATTCGCGCGGATGAGCTGTTTGAGACCAACCTAAAGGGTGCGCAAAGCGCTGGTCTTGATGTAGGCGTGTACTTCTTCTCGCAGGCTATTAACGTGGAAGAAGCTCGCGAGGAGGCCGCTTTTGTTCTGCAACAGTTACGGGAAGCAGGAGTTACAAAGCTTGCTCTCCCTGTTGCGTTTGACCTGGAGCCTTCTCCCGATTACAGCGGCCGCGCAGATAACCTTTCCCCTGCAGAAACTAACGCTATTGCGCGCGCGTTTTGCACCACTATTCAAGAAGCGGGATATCGCGTTATTGTGTATGGCAACAAAGTTGATTTGAATCGCTTTGACCTGGTCTCGCTTGACGAGCCTATTTGGCTGGCACAATACGTTGATCAGCCAGACGTAAACTTTAACTTTTTGATATGGCAATACACCTCAACAGGACAAGTTGACGGTATTACCGGTTCAGTTGATTTGAATTTGGACTTCTCACGCGTCTCTACAAGCAAGAGCCCAAAATAGAGCTTACACGCCAGCCACAAATGCTAAACGCGTCGCAGCCCGTAAGGCTATCCGACCTTCACGGAACCAGCCAGGGTAACGGTAGGATCAAGCGCCTGAGCATGCGCAAAAGCGCCTCCTGGGCTACATGAACTTACCAGCGTAAACACTACCCACAAGATGATGGCTGCAAGCAATACCGCCAGCGCCACACGACCCAGTCTCATGCGAGAAGAACGACGCCTTCTAGCCGCATATGCTGCCTGAGCTTCATCTCTGGGGTTGAGCGTTCCATAGTGATTGCCGTAAGCAGTTCTTGCTCGACCACGTGCACGGGCGGCATCTGCACGGGCATGGTTAACGGGATTTGTTGGGCGATCTTGCGTCATCCTACGCTGCGCCTGTGCACGGCTTCCAACAGCTGCGTGACGACCTCGTACCGCACGCGGAGAGGTAGAAGACTCCCCATTGCGAGAGACAGTAGGTGGAACCTGAGTTGGACGCTTTTTCTTACCAAAGCCAAAGAGGTTGTTCTCTGCCATCAACAATCCTTGCTAAAAGATTCGTTTACCGAAAAAAGAATACACCGACTTTGCTTTTCTCGCCTTGAAAAGCATCTATCCCGTTACAATAAAGCGCTATACAGACTGATTTTCTGTAAAGTCTGCACAATTGGAATTCATGGGGGACGTGTGAAGAAACTTTTACTGATGGCAACGGGAGGAACTATTGCTTCTGTTTCCACTGAATCGGGCTTGGCTCCCTCACTTTCAGGAGAAGAGCTTTTAGCCAACGTTCCTCTTGTTCATGACCTCTGCGAATTTGATTTCAAGCAAGTCATGAATATCGACAGCACCAATATGCGTCCTCAAAACTGGCTCCAGATTAGAGACGCCATTATTGAGTCGTACGATGCCTACGACGGCTTTATTATCCTTCACGGCACCGATACCATGGCATATACCGCTGCTGCTCTCTCCTACCTCATCCAAAATAGCGAGAAACCCATTGTGCTCACAGGCTCTCAACAGCCAATGGCAAATCCGTTTACCGACGCCAAACTCAACCTCTACCACTCCGTTCTCTACGCGCTCGACGACAGAAGCGCCGGAGTCGTGGTGGTTTTTGGCAACGAGGTTATTGCCGGCACCCGCGCTCATAAGCAGCGCACACTGAGCTTCAATGCATTTACGAGCATGAATTATCCACCGCTTGCCCACATCCGTGGCAACAAGATTATTCGTAGTGCGCCAAATGAAGAGCAGGTAGATGGCGGTCTTACAACCTATGAAACGCTCAATACGCGTGTCATTGTGCTTAAACTGACTCCCGAGCTTAATCCATCTATCTTCTACCTTCTGAAGAATGACTACGACGCCATTGTGCTTGAAACCTTTGGTATTGGCGGCATTCCCTCATACGATGGCTCTTTTGAGGAAGCTATCACCGATTGGATTGCGTCTGGTCGCACCGTAGTTATTACCACACAAGTTCCTGAAGAGGGTCTTGACCTGGGTGTATATGAGGTTGGTAGAACCTACCAAGATATGCCCGGCGTTCTCTCTGGAGACGATATGACCACCGAAGCCCTGGTTGCAAAAACTATGTGGATGCTTGGTCAGACCTCCGATCAGCGGGAGCAAGAAAAACTGTTCTACCAGGTAATTTGTAACGACAGAATTCCACAGCCCGTGGATACAGAAATTTGCGAGTAGCCGATGAGAGACGCCACGTTTAAACCTACCGTGCTCTACCTAATTGCGCTTATCATCTGCGGTTCTAACGGAATCGTTGCAAGCTTTATCAATCTTCCTAGCTACCAAATTGTCTTCTTCCGTATGCTTTTGGGCACGCTCTTTTTGCTCGTGGTTAAGCTTGTACAAAAAGAGGCTTTTACCATTCAAAACTACCCCAAGGACTTCCAGGCGCTCGTTGGATCAGGCATTGCCTTGGGTCTTCAGTGGACCTTCCTTTTTGAGGCGTATCACCTGGTGGGCGTTGGAATCGCAACGCTTGAGTATTACTGCGGTCCCGTTATTGTAATGGCGCTCTCTCCCCTTTTATTTGGCGAGAAACTCACTGCTAAAAAGATACTTGGCTTCCTTATAGTTGTTATTGGAGCTGCCCTTATTATTGGCTATGGAGTTGGACTGAACCTCTCGCCTCTTGGCCTTCTTCTAGGCGCTCTCTCTGCTGTTCTTTATGCCGTCATGGTTATTTGTAACAGGCAGCTCAAAGATGTTTCTGGTATTGAAGGCACCAGCATTCAGCTGGGCATTGGCTGCGCTATTGTTGCTCTGGTTACTGTTGTATTCCATGGCATTGAGCTGCCCGCTGATCCAGCATCGGTAAATTGGCTTGCCGTTTTGACCATCGGCCTCTTTAACACAGGCCTCGGATCATTTTTGTATTTCCCACAACTTACCAAGATTCCAGTTCAGCGCGTGGCAGTCTTTGGCTACCTTGAGCCACTATCTGCAGTTATTTTCTCGGCACTTATCCTTGGCGAGCCTTTTGGTCTTCTCAAAATAATAGGCACCGCCTGCATCATAGGCGGTGCCATCTTTGCTGAGCTATCAGGCGCCTCTTCGAACAAATCAGAGGTTATTGAAACTCCACTGTAAGCAATAACGCAAAAGCGCGGCGAGCTTACATTGGCATAGTAGGAGCAACAAAGACACGAGCGGCGTTCTCGCGGTCAAGGTCATACAGGTTCTTTGGATCTCCACCAAAGAGCTCTACTGCCTTGAGAAGATCGGAAGCATTTGCTTCTTCCTCGCCCTGCTCCTTAACGTACCAGTCAAGCAGCTGCATAGTGCGGAAATCGTTTGCCTTCTGAGCAACGGCGTAGCACTCGTTAATACTTGCGGTAATGAACTGCTCGTGCTCGTACGCTGCCTTGATTGGCTCAACTACCTTGGAGAAGGTAAGGTCTGGCTTTGCGATTGCCTCCATGGTTGGAGTCCAATCGTTGTCAAGCAGGTAACGACGAAGAATACGTGCATGAGCAAGCTCTTCCTGAGACTGGATGACATACCAGTTTGCAAAGCCCTTCAGGCCCTGCTCCTCATAGAAATCTGCAAAGGTCAGATACAGATAAGCGGAATAAAACTCTTTGTTGATCTGCTGATTAAGGATGTTACCAACGTTTGTGTCAAGTGCCATGTTCTTCTCTTTCCTCATAACTTTTTCTCAAAAAATGAGAAGCTCTTTGGCTTCTCATTTTTGATACCCAGTTGTTAGCCTCTTAAACAGATTGCACAAAATCTTAATGATAAAAATAGTTACTATTTTTATCTCCTGTTTGTGTACGCTGCTCTTGCGCCACCTATGCGCTAGTCGCGGGTGAGCTTGCGGTGAATGCGATGAGGACGAGCAGCCTCCTGACCAAGTCTTTCGATACGATTTGCCTGGTAAGCCTCAAAGTTACCCTCAAACCAGAACCACTTGCCCGGATTCTCATCGTCACCCTCCCACGCAAGAATGTGCGTAGCAATGCGGTCCAAGAACCAACGGTCGTGGCTGGTTACCACCGAGCATCCTGGGAAGCGCTCAAGTGCATCCTCAAGGCTTTCCAACGTCTCAATATCGAGGTCGTTGGTAGGCTCGTCCAGAAGCAGGAGGTTTCCACCCTGCTTAAGCGTAAGGGCAAGGTTTAGACGGTTCCTCTCGCCACCAGAAAGGACGCCAGCACGTTTCTGCTGGTCAGGTCCTTTGAAGCCGAAGCTGGCCACATAGGCACGGCTTGGAATCTCCGTGTCTCCCACCTTGATGAAGTCGTTTCCGTCGGAGACAACCTCCCAGATAGTCTTATCTGGATCGATTCCCTGCCTGAGCTGGTCAACGTAAGAAATTTGAACCGTCTCGCCAATCTCAAGCGTGCCAGAGGTAAGCTCCTCCTGGCCGACAATAGCCTTGAACAGCGTTGACTTACCTACACCGTTGGGGCCAATCACGCCAACAATGCCATTTCTTGGCAGGCTAAACGAGAGGTCATCGATAAGAACGCGGTCTCCAAAGGCCTTATGGATGTGATCAGCCTCCAGGACCTTCTGGCCCAGACGCGGACCCACAGGAATCTGGATCTCGGTGAAGTCGAGCTTCTTGGATGCACGAGCCTCTGCTTCCATCTGCTCATAGCGGTCAAGACGCGCGCGGTTTTTTGCCTGGCGAGCCTTAGGAGACGAACGAACCCACTCCAGCTCAGCACGCATTTTCTTTGCGCGCTTGGCGTCCTGCTGGTTCTGAGCCTCAAGACGTGCTGCTTTGTTCTCCAGGTAAGTTGAGTAGTTTCCCTCGTAAGGATAGAGCTGTCCGCGGTCAACCTCGCAAATCCACTCAGCGACGTCGTCGAGGAAGTAGCGATCGTGCGTGACGGCCATAACAGCGCCGGGGTAATCGTGCAGGAACTTCTCAAGCCAGAGCACCGACTCCGCGTCAAGGTGGTTGGTGGGCTCGTCAAGAAGCAGCAGGTCAGGTGCCTCGAGAAGCAGACGACACAGGGCTACACGGCGTTTCTCGCCACCAGAGAGATGGTTGACGGAAGAATCTGGATCCGGGCACTGCAGCGCGTCCATGGCCTGGGAGAGCTGGCTGTCCAAGTCCCAGCCGTTAGCTGCGTCAATCTCGGTCTGGAGCTGGCCCATCTCTGCCATCAGCGCGTCAAAATCAGCATCAGGGTTGCCCATCTCAACGCCGATCTCGTTGAAGCGCGCGATCTTAGCAAGCAGGTCACCGAAGGCGAGCTCGATGTTCTCCTTGACTGTTTTGGTTTCATCCAGCGGTGGCTCCTGCTGGAGCAGTCCAACGGTGTAACCTGGGGTTAGCTTAGCCTCGCCGTTGGAGACGTCCTCCATGCCGGCGATAACCTTGAGCAGCGTAGACTTTCCCATGCCGTTTGGGCCCACAACGCCGATTTTTGCGCCTGGGTACACGCCGACAGTGACGTCATCAAGAATGACCTTCTCGCCGACTGCTTTGCGGGCCTTGTACATCTGATAGACAAACTCTGCCATGTGCTCCTCCTTAAGGGGCTGTCAGATGAAATATTCACATAACCATTCTAATGAAATATTTCAAGGACTCCACCGCAGAAGGAGCGGGAAGAAGGCGCGCGGGGCGCGCTGCGAGGCGTGCAGGTGCGGGATGCGAGGCGCGTGGGAGCGGACGTGTGGGTGCGCGGTACGGGATGCGAGGCTCGCGGGTGCGGTTGCAAAACACGAAAACACACCTATGTCAGATAATCTGCTCAAAAAGCGTATACATTGCACTCAAAACCTCTATATCTTGCAGATTATTTGACTTAGGTGTGTTTTTCGCCCCGGATTTAGCAGATTATCTGACATAGGTGTGTTGTTGAAGGCTTGAAAATAGTGGTAGTTAAACTATTTATGTATTGTTATTCATCATTACGTATATCGAACATTATTTATACATGAAAATGAATTAAGCCATAAATTGCAATCATGACTTGCACTAAATTGCCGTCTTCAGACGGTTTGTCGCGAGGATTACCAGATTTCCAAGCCATCTAGCACACTCGAAATGCAAATTGCCATTCAACTGCACGTCACAAACGAGCTGGAAGAATGGCAATAAACTGTAGTTGACGTAGCCTTCTGTGGTTTGACGTAGCTTTTATGGCGTGGCCCGAGCTTTTACGGTTTTACGTGGCCCTGATTTGCTTTATCTACGGCATCTTTGACCATCTGCGCGTAGAGGGTGCCACCACGATTAATGGAATCTGAATCAGAGCCAAAGTGGACGTAGTCAGTACCTGACCAAATGTCAGGATTATCCTGAGCAACCTGTGCCCAATCCGCAATAGTAATGAAGTCGTACTGTTGCGCGAGCTCAAGCTCGTGTGCGCGAATAGCATTTGCACCAGCGTTTGGATCGGAGTTTCTACCGTCATAAGGAGTGACAAAAATCAGACGATGTCCGCGCGGCAGCATGTCCACAATCTTATCAACCGCATCGGAGCCGCCAACAGGGTTGGTGCCCAGGGCAACAACAACGTCCTGGTAGAGGGTGTTGTTGTCGATTGCGGACTGCAGCAAATCTACGCCCATCGCCACATTTCTACTAACAGAAGCGTCAATTTGAGCATCGGGCAGCGCATCCTGCAGGTAAGAACGAGCGCGCAGCGAAACAGAATCGCCAATGTAGGTGACTCCCTCAACAACGTTGTAGTTGCTTGCCTGCGAGGTATCCGCATGCTTGCGAGTCATGGTCATGGTACTCTGCTCCTGCAACGAAGCATTGAGCAGCAGATCGTTCTGGAAATCGCTAAGCTGTGGAGCGGTTAGCGCAATAAAGGCAACAGCCGCAGCAAAAGGAATAAGCGCAAGGCCGGTACCTCGCAAAACCTTCTGACCATCAAGCTTGATGCGCGAGAAGATCTCTGGAGACTTCCCTGCCAACGCTGGCTCAAGTACATAGAACGAGCAGCTTGCAAATACAAACGAAAGCACCAAGGTTAGGAGTGCAGCCAGGACTGGATCGACCTTCTCGGCAAAAATAATGTACAAAGGCCAGTGGAATAGATACACGCCGTAGCTGGTATCTGCCACAAAAGAAACGATGCCAGGCTCATTGATTCCCTCGGTTTTTTGATGCAACATGCGAGCAAAGAAAATCATTGCGGCTGCTGCGAGCGAGGCAAAAAGGAAACCAAAGGTGTACGTAAAGAGGTCCTCGAAGTGCATGAAGACGCTCAAGAAGACGAGAACACCGCAGCTTGCCACAAGGCCCACAAGCGTTAGCTGAGTAGAAAGCTTCTGCTCGATCTGGTCAAAGAGCTCGCCCGTCTGTGCAATTCCTGCAACACACGATAAAAGCGCACCGATAAAGAAGGGGAACACGTGGGTTTGCGTCGAGAAGTACTGAATAGAAAGATTGGTGGAGCTTTGAGCGCCGGTAGCCATCGCCAAGTAAGTAGCGACCAACAGCACCAGGGAAGCTCCAGCAATCTTTACCTTATAGCTTCTAATTGTTTTGCTCATGCAAGCAAGCAGCCAGGCGCACAAACCCCAGAGCACATAAAAGTGCATTTCAACGGCAAGACTCCAGGTGTGCAGATACACATGAGGAGCAAATTGATTCTCGTAGCTGTTGCCCAGAACTATCTCAAAGTAGTTAGTCACAAAGCCAAGAGCTGCAGCAATCTGATACTTAATACCGGCAATAAACTCGGTACGTACAAGCAGAAGAAATGGCGTGCAGACCAGTACCATAAACACAAGCGGCGGCACAATTCTGTAGAAACGCCTGCGTAGGAACCCAATGACGTCGATGGATCTAAAGCGAGCAAACTCATCAATCAAAAGAGCCGTGATGAGATAGCCCGAGAACGTAAAGAATACGTCGACACCAATGAAGCCGCCTGGAAGTGCGTCCTTAAAAAAGTGATATATGAGGACTAAAACAAGTCCTGTTATACGTACAAGCGAAAACCATTTAATTCGCACTTTGATAAATCCCTTGCTTAAAAGTTCCTTCATACACAATGCTATCTTGTGTAGTCAGTTTTCCCTGGCCGTCTGCCTGGCCTTTTACAAATTGTCCCTCGTAAACCCAGCCATCTACTGAGGTATACGTTCCCGTACCCTGGAAATACCCGTCGACAAATTCTCCTTCGTAGGTATCGCCATTCTCAAAAGTCATCTTGCCTTGACCATTCATCTTTCCCTGAATGGTAGTGCCGGTATACGTCACCTGATTGTCGCCAAATACCAGCGTTTTTTGACTTGGTCGGTTAACCAATACAATCGAGAGCACCGCAAGCACCAAAATTGCAACAACGCTTACCAGCTCGAGCTTTCTTCTGCTCGCACTCACCGGGCGAGAATGACGCTGTTCTGGTTCTGGATCTGCTTGATTGCGAGGACGCTTCTCCACACGAATGCTTTTGCGTGCAGATAGAGGAGTTTTCTGGCGCTTCTTTTTTTCTGACGCAACTTTAGACCGCATATTTTCTGCAGATTTTTCTGCGGGCTGTGTAGCAGACTTTTCTGCGGGCTGTGCAGCAGACTTTTCTGCAGGCTTACGCTGCGCAAGCGACGCAAAAGCAGACGATAGCTGCTCAGACGCAGTCTGCAGAGAGGCCACTGGGCTTGCCGTAGTATCAGCCTTCTCTACGGGAGCCTGAGGTGCTTCTACAGGTGCAACTTCCCTTGCCTCAGATGAAGGCTCAGGGATATGCGCTGCTTTAACCATATGACGAGCGTTTCTTTTTTTAGCAGAAAAACGCGTAGGAGAACTCACTAGGTATTCCAATTCAATCGATTTGTTAACTATTTCATTGTACTAATTTCCTTCAACTTTTGAATTGTCATTTGTCCTATACACATTTACCAGATTCACAGGTACGCCCGCTGTTTTTCTGCAATTTTCTGTTCTAAGTAAAAAGAGAGAGGGGTACACTACAAGGTGGTATTAGAAAAGAAACAAAATGTGCTTACTAAAGTGTGTTCTAATTAAAAAGTTACATCATCGACATTATCAGGGAGGCGAAGATGGCAGAAGCAATTCGTAAAGTAAATATCATTGGCCATTTGAACCCAGATACAGACAGCATTTGTGCTGCAATTTCTTATGCGTATCTCAAAAATCAGATTGATAACCCTATCTATGAAGCTCGTCGCGCTGGCTCACTCAACCGTGAGACTGCGTTTGTCCTAAATCACTTTGGCTTCGAAGAGCCACAGCTTATTACTACGGTTACTCCTCAGATCAAAGATGCAGAAATTCAAACTCAGCCAAAAGTTGATGCTGGAATGAGCCTCTATGCTGCTTGGCAGCTTATGCAGGACGTTAAGCTTGATACACTCTGCGTTACTGATGAGGAAGAAGAGCTTACCGGCCTGATTGCCGTTAAAGATATTGCAAATGCAAACATGAGCCTTTCCGAGCCAAACCTGCTCTCTAAAGCTAAGACAAGCTATGCAAATATCGTTTCTACGCTTGGTGGCACCATAGTTCTTGGTGATCCTGAGGGCGTTGTTAAGCAGGGCAATATTCGCGTTGGTACCAGTGCTTCTGCCCTTTCAGAGATTGTTGACGCTGGCGATATTATTGTTGTTGCTGGCAACCATGAGAACCAGACTATCGCAGTTGAGCACGGTGCTTCTTGCCTTATTGTCTCTTGCGATGCTCCAATTGCTCAGGACGTCATTGACCTGGCTAAAAAGCGTGATTGCGCTATTATCAGCACTCCACGCGATACCTTTGAAGTAGCTCGCCTGCTTATCATGTCTATGCCTGTACGAGAGAAGATGCTCACTGATGACATCCTCAAGTTCAGCGTTAACACCGCAATTGATGATGCTCGTAAGGCAATGACCAACTCAAGGCACCGCTTCTTCCCTGTTATTAACGAGAACGGCACTTTTGCAGGTCTTATCAGCGGTCCTGGTCTTTTGAACCCTCGCAAGAAGCACGTCATTCTTGTTGACCACAACGAGCGCACTCAGGCAGTTGATGGTCTTGAGCAGGCAGAGATCATGGAGATTGTTGATCACCACCGCATCGGCTCCATTGAGACTTCTAACCCAATTACCTTTAGAAACGTCCCTGTTGGCTGCACCTGCACCATCATCTATGGCCTCTACCACGAGTACGGCATTGAGATTCCAAAGAATATTGCTGGTCTTATGCTCTCTGCAATTCTTTCCGACACCCTTGCATTCCGCTCCCCTACCTGCACCGAGCGCGATATCGTTGCTGGTAAGAAGCTTGCAGAGATTTGCGGAGAAGACATTGACGCTTACTCTGAGCAGATGTTTGACGCTGGCGCAGACCTCACTGGTCGTACTGCAGAAGAAGTCTTCCACGGTGACTACAAGGTATTCAGCCGTGGCGGCGTAAAGTTTGGCGTTGGCCAGGGCTCCTTCATGACCGAGTCCAGTCGCAAGGCTGCTGAGGAACTTGTTGGACCATTCTTGGAGACCGCCGCTAAGTCCGAAGAGCTTCCAATGGTCTTCTACATGTTCACCGACGTAAAGAGCCAGGTCACCGAGATGCTCTTCTACGGTGCAAATGCTGCCAGCGTCATCGAGCGCGCCTTTAACGTAAAGGTTGATGGCAACATTGCTGTTCTTCCAGGTGTTGTCAGCCGTAAGAAGCAGGTTGTTCCATCTCTCATGGCAACGCTTCAAACGCTCGCCGAGGAATCCGCCAACTAGCACGGGTTTCTCGCGCGTCGCGCCTTATGCGAGCTTCCACTGCGCGGGTCTCTCGCACATCGTGCTTCTCGCCATTGATTGAAATGATAACGCCTACCTGCACTTTTGCGGGTAGGCGTTTTTCTACAGGAGCTGTTCTATGACGGCACCTATTCTGTCTCTGATCACCAGATTGGCTCGACCATCGTACGGCGTAGGTTGGTCGTTGATGATGGCCATTTTGTTGCCCTCGTAGTAGTCGAGAAGACCGGCGGCAGGCTGCACTACCAGAGAACTTCCTGCAACCACAAGGACCTCCGCTTGAGAGATGGCGTTCAAGGCACCATAAACCGTGTCCATATCAAGGCCCTCTCCGTAAAAGACGATATCAGGCCTAATAACTGCGCCGCATTGACAGAGCGGCACCACAGACGACTGCTCTTCAATCTGATCAAGCGTGTAGGTGTGGCCGCACTCGGGACAATAAAAACGCGTCTCGTTGCCATGGAGCTCAAACACACGCTTGCTACCAGCAGCTTGATGCAGTCCGTCGATGTTTTGCGTCACCACCGCGCGCAACTTTCCCGCAGCTTCCAAGTCTGCCAGCCACTTGTGAGCAATGTTTGGCTGAGCCTCCCCCAAATGATGAGAGTTTCTAAAATACGTGTAATACGCTGCGGGGTAATCAAAAAACACATCGAGCGAGAAGATCTCTTCAAGCGTAAAATCTGGCGCCTTACTGTAGGCAAAAGACTCCTCGTTATCGGGGTCAACCGTTACTCCATTTCCCAGGTCGTAGGCTTCTTTTCCCATGTCATAGCCGTCTTGGCCCAGGCCAATGGTCATGTTTTCTACCTTGATGCCGCCCTGGCGATACAGACCGTTAGTACCCCTAAAATCAGGAATACCGCTTTCCGTTGACACGCCTGCGCCACCAAAGAAAACAATGTTATCTGACGACTGAATCCAGTCTTTAAGCTGCTCAATCTTGGTCATTAGGCACCTCTAACCTAAAAAAGGGACCCGGATAAACTGGGTCCCTCGTCTCAAGCGCCGGAGCTCTTGGCGCTGAAAACGCTAGTAGTCAAACTCGTCAGGAGCATATTCAGTAAGGCATGCATCCAGACCGGCTTCAATTTCCTCATGGTTCATATGACGACCAATGAAGCACAGCTTAGTTTGACGATCGCCCAGTTCATCATCCCATTCTGCGCGTAGCTCGGGTTTCTCGTCAAGAAGGGTTTCTCGCTCATCCTCTGGCAGCGATGCGTAGAACATGCCATTCTCGTAGAACTGGACCTGCTTGCCAGCCTGCTCAAATACGTAGCTCATCTCGGGGTCTTGCGAAATCCAGATGCTACCCTTGACGCGGATGATATTCTTTGGCCAGCTAGCCACAAACTGGTTAAGTTTGTCCAGGTCAAATGGCTGACGGCGGCGATACACAAAGGTAGTAATCTCGTACTCCAAAACCTCTGGGTCCTCGTGCTCCTCAGGATGCTCCATTGCATCCATCCAGGCAGCGGAGGCGTAAGCTTTGTCAAAGTCAAAACGGCCCGTATTGATAAGCTCGCTCATTGGAATGTCACCGTTGACCGCCTCAACAATAACGGCGTCTTTCTGCAGGCCACGAACAAGCGCCTTGAGCTCGTGGAGCTGCTCTGGAGTAACCAGATCGGTCTTGTTGAGTACCAGCGTAGAGCAGAACTCAATCTGCTGAATAAGCAGGTTCTCAATGTCGTCCTCTTCAATGTCTGGGTCGAGAAGATCGGCGCCGTTGTGGAACTCCTCAAACATGCGAGCACAGTCAACAACTGCGACGATGTTATCAAGGTTGAGGTGAGAGTGATTAGTTGCATGCTGGCTCTGATTGCAGAATGCAGAAATGTTATAGGTAATGGGGATTGGCTCGCAGATGCCCGAAGCCTCAATAATGATGTAGTCAAACTCCTCGGTATCGGCCAAATCACCCAACTGAAGTGCCAAGTCATTAGAAAGGGTGCAGCAGAGGCAACCGTTAGTTAGAGGAATAACGTCGCCTTCTTTAGCGTAGCCGCCGTCTTTAATAAGACCAGCATCAACGTTAATCTCGCCAATGTCGTTGACAATGACTGCTGCGTGAATACCTTCAGTATTAGAGAGAATGTGGTTCAAAATAGTGGTCTTACCTGCGCCTAAGTAGCCGGTAAGCAACACAATTTTCACCTGCTTTGGTTCAGACATAGTGAGCTCCTATCAAATGTCAAACTTTTATATCAAAGAATAAACTTCTTGCCTGTAAAAGTGGGCCCTGACGCTTAAGTGAGTCAGGGCCCAACCTTCGCGTTACAAATTATCGAGCTGGAAGCTTAGAAGCTACCGCGATCAATAATCTTGCCTTCCTTCATGATGACGTCCATGTTCTCAGGCGTGAGGTCGCGGATGTTGTTAGCAACGTCGCCCTTGACTACGAGGATATCAGCAGAGAGGCCTTCCTTGACAGCACCAAACTCATTCTCCTTGCCAAGCATCTTTGCGCCGTTGTAAGTAGCAGCTGCAACAGTATCAAGGATGGAGATGCCAACCTTCTCGACAAAGTCATACATCTCATCGATGGTGACGTAGCCGTAAGGAGTGACAAAGCTGAAGGAGTCAGAGCCGATGGTAATGGTGATGCCCATATCATAAGCCTTACGCAGGTTAGCGTAGGTGCGTGCAAGGCCCTTCTCGACAACAGTCTCGCCTGGGAATGCGTCAAGCTCTGGAGTCCAGTCTGGTGGATAAGTTCCGTACCAAGTTGGCAGGAAGCCGATGGTTGGGGTGAAGTATGTTCCCTGCTCAGCCATAAGCTTCATGGTGCGCTCGTCAAGCTCAAAGCCATGAATGAGCTGCTTGCAGCCAAAGCGGACGCAGTCGTATGCAGCGTCAAAGTTGTTGTAGGAGTGAGCATACAGAGGAATGCCTACCAGTGCGCACTCGTCAGCAATTGCCTTGATTTCCTCGGTGCAGAAGAGCTGCAGACGGTCGGAGTCCCAGCGCCAAATGCCGCCACCAGTTGCCCAGATCTTGATGCCGTCAGGCTCTTCACGAAGACGACGGCGGATTGCCTTACGAAGCTCCCATGGACCGTCTACCTGGTCGCCCCAAGGGTGTCCGTCCTTGGAAATCTGCAGTGGCAGGTGGTGAGAGTCACCGTGACCAGCAACGCGACAAAGGCCAAGGCCGGTAGCAAAGATACGAGGACCCTGCATAATGCCCATGTTAACGAGGTCGCGGATAGCAATACCATTGCGGCCAATCTCAACGACAGTGGTAAGGCCGTGGGTAAGAGCGTCATAAGCCTGCTTGACTGCGCATGCCTGCTTCTGAGCAACGGACTCGATAACCCAGTCGTTATCGTTGTCGGTCAGGTTGCCGGAGAAGTGCAGGTGTGTATCAACAAGACCAGGCATTACGGTATGGCCAGATGCGTCACGTACCTCATATCCCTCTGGGACCTCTTTACGAGGACCAGCATAGGTAATCTTGTCGTCATCGATAAGGACAAGGGAGTCCTCGACCGGTGCAGCACCAGTACCGTCAACGAGCTTGCCGCCTACAAAAGCATACTTACTCATGTTTCCCATCCTTCCTTTGTTGTCCGCTCACTTCTTTTAAACGGACGAGGTTTACTTGCATAGTAAGCCCGGGTTAACTTCTTTGGAATAAGTTAGCCATGGTTGCCGGTAAGCGGAGCAAAAATACCCATGAACGGATGTTCAGATATCAATAATTTCATATAAACATCTAAAGTATTTGATTACTTCATATTTGCTATGACTACATTGCATAGTTGTGTCAAAACAGTTTTTGTCCGGTATCCGTGGTAAGGTTGAGAAAAACAAATTAAGGAGGGGCAATGTCTCAGAATTCTTCGTCGCAGTCCAGCTTTTTTGCACTTATATCTCGCATGCGCTACATTGAGCGCTGGTCGCTTATGCGCAATTCTCGATCAGAAAGCCTTGCTGAACACGCCCTTGACGTGGCCGTTATTTCTCACTGCCTAGCAACTATTGCAAATGTGCGCTATCACAGAAATCTTGACGCAGATCGTGCAGCTCTTATTGGTATATATCACGATGCATCAGAGATTATCACCGGAGACATGCCCACGCCTGTAAAGTATGCTAATTCAGAGATTAGAGATGCGTATCATCAGGTAGAAGCACGTGCCGAGAAAACCATTCTCTCCACACTGCCAGAAGACCTGCAAGATGCCTATGCTCAGGTGCTTACTCATAGCGCTGAGGCTTCAGAGAGTGAAGCTTATCTTAGAAAGCTTATTAAAGCTGCAGATAAGATTGCAGCACTCATTAAGTGTATTGAGGAAGCTCAGTCTGGAAACTCAGAATTTATTACCGCTGAAGCCTCAACTCGTGGAGTTGTTGAAGATTTAGCAGATTCTCTTCCAGAAGTGCGCGATTTTATGACAGAATTCCTACCTTCGTACGGAGAAACGCTTGATCAGCTTCTGTAAAGAAACGCTGATTTTGCCTGCTTGTTGAGGAGTTGCTTTGCGCGCACTACATGCACGTTTGCCTAAAAACTTTGTTCTGGAAGAGCGCTTAGAGGCGTATTCCAGCGTCATTGAGCCTCATCCAGAGGCTTTGAGAGGTACGTGGGCTTCTGCGTGTGCGCCAATTACTGCTGAGGGGCATGTTCCCTTCTCTGAGGTC
This sequence comes from uncultured Atopobium sp., assembly GCA_938028635.1. Taxonomy (GTDB): domain Bacteria; phylum Actinomycetota; class Coriobacteriia; order Coriobacteriales; family Atopobiaceae; genus Lancefieldella. The sequence continues at coordinate 19,267 of CALIZK010000046.1, read as the reverse complement.
CGTGTAGACCTTGGCTGCGGCAAGGGATCTTTTACTGCCGCTCAAGCTAAGGCAAATCCTAACGTGCTTTTTGTAGCCATTGATACAGAACCTATCTGTATTTCATATGCTGCTAAAACAATGTATGAAGCAGGAGTGCCTAACGCCATCGTAGTGCCTGGTACCGGCATGAAGATTGATGAGTACTTCTCGCCAGAAGAGGTCTCTGTTATTTATCTCAACTTCCCTGCACCATTTCCTCGAATCAGGCAGGCAAAGATGCGCCTCACTGATGCTGAGCGTCTTATGCAATATAGAAATGTTTTGGCTAAAGAGGGTGTTGTTCGTCTTAAAACGGACAGTCAGCCACTTTTTGATTTTTCTCTTGAGCAAGTTGAAGTTGCTGGATACAACTTTATTTGGAAAACGCGAGATGCAAAGAACGATTTTCCTCACGATGTTCCTAGTGAGTACGAACAAAAACTTGGTGCTCAAGGCGCTAAGGTTCATGCCTACCTGATTGCTCCGGGTCCTGTACCAGCAGATTTCACACCCACAGAGCCTGTCAGTCTTGTTGACTACCTTCCAGAAGATTTAGAGTCACTAACCTACGTTCCTCATGGAATGGAAAGCACGGTCCGCAATCTTGCAAACCGTGCTCGTAGACTTCGTAAGAAGGCTCAGTAATTTGTAATTGGCTATGTGTAGAAACAGCCGTTTGTGAAAACAACCTTTGTAGGAGCGCTCCTTTGTGAGCGCTCTTTTTTAAGCCAGCAGCCCTGACTCTTTTACTTAATCGACTTTATATTCAAAGCTCTAGTGGAATTAAGAACCGCAAGCACCATAACGCCTATGTCTCCAAAGACCGCTAGCCACATGGGAGCCAAACCAAAGGCTGCAAGAATCAAAACAGCAACCTTAACTCCAATAGCAAACACAATATTTTGCTTTGCAATACCCAAGGTATGACGAGCAATCTTTACGGCCTTTGAGAGCTTAGAAAGCTTGTCGTCCATAAGAACTACGTCGGCGGCCTCAATAGCAGCATCAGACCCCAAACCGCCCATAGCAACGCCTACATCAGCGCGTGCAAGAACGGGTGCATCATTGATGCCGTCACCGACAAAAGCAAGGGACTTACCAGCTGTCTTTTGGGCGAGAAGACCTTCAACGGCAGAAACCTTATCCTGTGGAAGCAGTTCAGCACGAACCTCAGTAATGCCCATCTGAGCAGCAATCTCTTCTGCAACGTCGCGTTTATCGCCCGTGAGCATAACAACCTTAGAAACGCCAACGTCTTTGAGGGAAGCGATTGCTGCTGGAGCATCAGCTCGTTCGCGGTCAGAAATAACAATGTGGCCCATGTAGGTCCCATCAACAGCCACGTGAATGATGGTTCCGTGGTTCTCGCACGCTTTCCAAGAAGCTCCTACGCTCTCCATAAGTGCGCAGTTGCCAACAGCAACGCTCTTACCATTCACGTTAGCGCAAATGCCCTGACCAGCAATTTCTTTGATGTCCGTGATAACACAGTCATCGTCCTCGCTTGGATAAGCAGCACGAAGAGCTGCAGCAATGGGATGCGTGGAGTGCATCTCAACGTGAGAAGCTAGGTGCAGAAGGTCCTTCTCGCCAATGGCCTGAGGATGAACAGCAAGGACCTCAAAAACACCCTCAGTCAGCGTACCGGTCTTGTCAAAGGCAACGGTATCAAGGGTAGAAAGCATATCAATGTACGCAGAGCCCTTGATTAGGATGCCCTCCTTCGAAGCAGCGCCAATACCGCCAAAGAAGGCCAGTGGCACGGAAACTACCAGCGCACAAGGACATGAGGCAATAAGGAAGGTCAGTGCTCTTACAATCCAGATTGATGCGTTGCCCACAAAGTCTCCCGAGAGCAGTGGTGGCAAAAACGCCAGCGCAATGGCACTGTAAACAACTGCTGGAGTATACACGCGAGAAAAACGACGAATAAAGCTCTCAGTCTTGGACTTGTTTTGGTTTGAGCTCTCTACCAGCTTAATGATGCGGGAAGCAGTAGAGTCTTCAAAGAGGTGGGTAACGCGAGCACGAACCACGCCAGAAAGGTTTACGCAGCCCGAGATAATATTGTCTCCCACCGTTGCGTCACGAGGCACGCTCTCACCAGTAAGAGCAACGGTATCAAGACTGGTAGAACCCTCGACGATCTCTGCGTCAACAGGGACACGGTCGCCGGGTTTGACCACAATAATCTCTCCTAGCCCAACTTCTTCTGGAGAGATAGTAAGCAGCTGTCCGTCACGTTCAACCGTTGCGCTGTCAGGACGGATATCCATAAGCTTGGCAATAGATTTCTTGCTGTTATCGGAAGCAAGGTGTTCAAACACTTCTCCTACCTGGAAGAACAGCATGACAAAGACGGCCTCATCAAACATAGGAGAACCGTTAGGCACAAAGCCAATGAGCAAGGCACCAACAGTAGCAATGGTCATGAGCAAGTCTTCGTTAAAGCACTCGCCCTCAGTGATGCTCTCCCATGCTTCTAGAACAACATCGTATCCCGCAACAGCGTAAGGCAACAGGTAAAGCAACAGTGCCTGCCAGAGCTGCAGGTCAAATGCGTGTTCAACCGCGTAAGCAATACCTAGCAAAACAGCAGAACAGACAATGCGAGCAATTTTCACCTTTGTCTTTGAGCTCATAGCTCCTCCTTGGGTTGTTGTTATGCCTAGTCTACTCCTTAAATTGATATATGTACATATATTCATACAATAATCTTTATGAGTTTTGTTATGAAAAACTCCGCGGGCGAGAAACCCGTGGAGTCCCAGATAGACATAGAGTTTTGGACGTAGTTTAAGCAATCGTTCTTCTCGCCAAGTGAAAAGCTAGTTGATCAGCGACGCGGGAGTTGGGATAAATCCCTCAAAGATGACAGGCGCACCTTCAAGCTCGGAGGCAATCATGTCCTCCTCGTTCCTAACGGTCCAGGTAATCAGATGTGCGCCCATGGTATTGCAAGCCAGCTTAACAAAGGGGTTCTTGCGATCTTCAAACTTGTATGAAATGAAGTCTGGGCGACCAACAGAATTACCAAAGAGAGCTGTAGCGCCAGCTCGTGTAGCAATGTTCATGTGCTTAGTCTGACGGTCAACCAGGAAATTCTCCGAAAGCTGGCCACGAAGCATCTCAGGACGGTTCTGACGCAGCCACTGCAAAACGCGAGGATCAAAGCTCTCGATGCATGCACGAACGGGACGAAGATCAAGAGCCTGCATAATCTTTTCTGTCAGCTGCTCAGCGTTATTGTTGCGCGTCTTAGCCTCAATAATCAAAGGTGCAGGTAGCTCACCGGAACCACTCCATGCATAGACCTCAAGGACTTCCTCAAACGTTGGAATCTGCTCGTCGGTAGCAAGAAGTCTAAGACCACGAAGCTCCTCCAGCGTGGACTCCTCAACAATCTTCTGTACGCCACAGAGGCGATCAAGTGCTGAATCGTGAACAACAACCAACTTATTGTCTGCGGTCAGGTGAACATCAACTTCGGAGCCAAAGCCCTTCTCGACAGCTGCACGGAAAGCAAGCAGGGAGTTCTCTGGAATGCCCGCCTCGTTGTTGTAGAGGCCACGGTGAGCATAGCGATGACGAGCAATCTCGTGCCAACGCTCCAGAAGCAGGCGATCATTTTGCTTGCGTGGAGCAATAGAATAAGCACCGTATGCAGCTAAGCCAAGAGCAGCACCAGCCACAACGCCACCAGCAATTGCCGCGTTTCTAAACGACTTACGCTTCTTGGTAGAAGCTAACAGAGCGTCAGAATCCTGTCCATCTTGAGCAGCAATTTCCTCAACAACATCTGCAACTGCGATATCTGCGGCGGCATCCTGATGCTCAGCCAGGGTCTCCCCCATCTCTTCAAGCGACTCTGCAGTGCTTGCAAGTTGCTTTGAAAGCTTGTTCTTTGGGCGAGAAAAACGATTTTCTAGATTAGACTGAAGCTGAGCCTGAGCAGCTAAAACAGAGGTCTGAGCCGAACGAAGCGCAGACTGAGCACGAGCGACTGATGACTGAATAGCATCGCCGTTTGGCAGTGCTGGCCTAATATGAGCATTAAACCCAGCTGTAAGCTGCTCTTTTGCGATATTACCTGCTAAGTTAGCAGCCTTAGAAGCCGTTGTAGCAAGCAGCTTTCTTCCAGCCTCGGATTGAAGTGCTGCCTTTGCGGCATACTGAGTAATTGCTAAACCTGCAGCTCTAACTGCAGCTCTCTTAATAAAACGACCAATCATGTAAGCTCCCTTCAATCTAGCTTTATTCTATCAGTCCAGTTCTCGCTTTTTCGCTACGTATTGCGACTTTCTGTGCGTAATCAGTATCTTTGTCTGTTCAAAATCGAGTAGTATGTAGTCCACTAACTACTATCTCAGGAGCATCATGGCTGTTATAAAACAAGAACACGCTCTCTACCTGTATAAACTACTCAAAGCAACCATTGGCGTCTCTAAGCAGACTCCCCTCTCTACCGTTGAGGGCGTGCTCATTGAAGACGACCTTGCACCGCAGGATTTTGGCTTTGACGACATCCGCGCTCTCATGGAGGCGTGCCCCGATTTCATCAAAATCACTGCGTTCAAAAAAGGCTACGTCTACGCGACGCTTCTGACCTTTGACATCTTTGAGGCTGCCCTTATAGCTGGCGAGAAAAACGTCGAGTCGCAAAACAATGGCAAACCATGGAAACGCCGACGTGGAGCAAAGTCCATTCGAGCTCTCAAGCCAAAGCACCTGGTAGTTGAAGCGGAGCCTGAAGTTGAGGAGCTTCCTGTCCAGGAAGAGTCGACGGAGTCAGAGGAGGTGCCTGTCGTAGAGAGCTCGGAGGAACTGTCTGTTGCAGCGACGCCTACTGCAGAGGCGGCTGAAGAAGACCTCCAGCAAGAATCTGCCGATGATGCCGCTCCAGAGCCCGCTGGAACCGATGATGCCACACCAGAACCTGACGAGACCGAAACACCAGCTCCAGAGCATAAATCTGCCGAGCTAACAGTGCCCGAACCTGTAGTGCCCGAACCTGTAGTGCCCGAACCTGTAGTGCCCGAACCTGTAGTGCCCGAGCCTACCATCTCGCTTACCGTTACCTACAATCCCTACGACGGCTCCGATGAAGAGAAGACGCTTGAGGCCGCTCCTTCAGTATTGCAACAGGCACTGAATGCAACAAGTTCTGTCTCTAGCTCTACAGTTTCTGAATCCCAGGCTTCTACGCAGGCAATCAATCAGAATGAGACTTCCACCTCTACCTCAACATACCCTGCCAATTTTGAGGAAGATGTCCACGTCAACAACGAGCTTCTCGGTATTTTGTATCAGATGGCTCCCGTCGACGCCAACGTTCTCAAGCAGCTGGAAGAAGACTTCAAACTTGCAGAGTCTTCTCGCGCGCTCATTACCAAGGGCGGTACGTTCACATTCAACACGCGTTACAAGAAACCGCAGACTGACGAGGTTATTACCGCTACCATTCGTAAGTCTAAGCGCGGTGCTCTGCGTCCCTGGACGCTCTTGAAGCTCAGCGTTTCTGCAGATGAGCTGCAGGATCAGGCAGTTGACGTGCTTCGCGGTCTGCCTAAGTCTGGTATCGCTTCATGGGAGAAACTGCCCGCCGCAGAAAAGCAGCTGCCCATAAACCCTGTTGACGTGGTCATGAACGAGGCTCCTGTCTCCGATTGGAATGCGCTTAGCACCACCTATCTGAGCGACGCACCCTCGTTACAAGCGGCACAGGCTTGCCTTTCCGCGGCGTACGTCTACAGAAAGAACGAGCAGCAGCTCATGCATACCGACGCCGACTTCTCGCTTCCCGTCACAGTTTCCTCGTCCCTGCTCTTTGACCCCGAATGCGGATTTGATATCGACTCGCCTCTGGTGCAAAACGCCTTGCGAGCTGCAAAGCGCGGCTGGCGTATGGCTGTTGAGCTCTACAATCCGTCCAAGCACTGCATCTACCTTGCACTTCCCACCTCTGATGGCGAGAAACCCCTTGCGCTGGTATTTGATACATCAGCAGAAGGCCCTTATCACGTTGTTGCAGCGCTAACCATTGACGAGGCGTACCCACTCGCACGTATCTTCTCTGATGGTCTACCTGCATGGATTATGCCACAGTAGTTCCAGCTCACAGGTAAGCTCTCTTCGCAGAACAGCTCACATAACTGGTCACCAAAAAAGCCGCGTCGTGTGGACGCGGCTTTTCTTGTAGTTGGATTTCTCGACGGCGGGTACACCGGGTTTCTTGCCAAGTGCACCGGGTTTCTCGCCAGTGGGCAGATTACCGGACACCTAACTTAATCGTGCCATGGTTCAACAGGCCATTCGTTGCCCGTAAGACTCCAGTCTTTCATGTCATTAGCATTGCCATTGATGACAAACTCCCTGACAAAGATGTCTCGCTTGCCATTTGAAATGGTCTCAATGTAGTAGCGAGGACGAACATCTCCCTCGTGGACCTCATCAAGAGGTGTGGTGTAGTTGGATAGTGTCTGCTGGTCAACACCCATGTCCTTCAGGGTCTGGGCCAAAATGTCATAGTGCCAGACGGGTGCGTCAGAAATCTGCATAGGCTGAGCAGCTTCTTCAGCAGTTTGACCTGCAGGCTTGTACATGATGACTGGAGCGGAAGGTGTCTGAATATCGCCGCCCGTCAAGTACCAATCACCATGGTCAGCGGTAATGATGAAAGACGTATTCTCATACACTCCCAAACGCTTGAGCTCAGCGATGTAGGCTTCAACAATTCTGTAAGCCGCGATGGTTTGCTCGTCAACGTTTTGCTTGCTTGGATCTTCAGTGCGCTCAACGTTGCGATCAAGCGTGTAAGGTGGATGCGAGCCAAACAGATGAATGAAACGGAATGAACCGTTCTGACCAGTATTGTCAATCGAGAGTCCGTAGTGTTGAAGCTCCTGGTAATACTTGAGGTCATCCTCTGTGTATGGCTGTGAAGAGAGATCAACTTCGTCCATGTTGACTGACTTGCGCATGCGCATATTAAGATCCTCGGTATAATACCAGAATCGAGGCTTAAACACCCAAGGCATGTCCCTGCAGAACGCCGTCTTATAGAGAATGCGCAGTGCACCAAAAACATCCAGCTGATTATCAAGTCCCCTACCAACAGGTGGATGGTAGTTAACGGAATATTTCTGAGCTGTTCCTCTATAACGGTTGTAATTGAGCTGGTCGGTGTACAGACCTGCCTCAAATCCAGCATTCTGGATATCCCTGAGATACTGATCACTCTGTGCCCAGTTATAAACAAAATCGTTGAAATTCTCGCCAGGCTGAGGACGTGTTCCAAAAAGCAGCGATGGCACACCATATCGAGTAGGAATCATAGAACCTACAGAGTTTCTATACCACGTAAATCCTGTTAAACCGGCAAATGTCTCTGGACGTTCATCGTAGAGTCTCTGAACAAAGGCGGTGTCGGTAGTATCAAGGACAAACACCACGACGTTCTTCTTGGAGGAAACGTTGTAGAGACCCTCGCGCGTTGCGATAACCTGCTGGTTTTCGGCATGAGCATCTATCGACGCTGCGATTGCAGGACCCCAGAGACTTGCAACGCCCACTGTCTGGACAATGATAAGAGCGGTTGCGGTTACTAGAAGACCTGTTCTAAGCTGACGTGCTTTTAGGAGCGAGAAGGTCACTGCAGCTGCAATGATTGCCAGCCAGATGAGGCCAGAGACAATCATTTGGGTTGTGAAGTCTGACCAAATAACCTCGTGACCATCTGCAAGTGGCATACCACCGTTCAAGAATACTGCCTGAACGTATGACGCCACACCGACGGCGCCTACAAATGCAACGGCAACGTTAAACACACGCTTACGCAGGAGTGATAAAAGCACTGTAAGAATGATCGTAAGGATAAGACCTGCAATAATAACGGGACCTGCAACATCGTTGAGGTTGAAAGAAAGGTCTCGCGCATTGCTTGCCACCAGCTCAAGTGGGGCTACGACCAAGATAGTAAAGACAGTAAAGAAAGAGACAAGAAATGCGACACCAATACGACCCTTAGGTTTGAGGGTTCCCTCTTTTTGTTCCTTGAGACGAACAGCTTCTGCTGCAAGGATTTCTTTCATCTGAACGTTTGCAGCTTCTGCACCTTTGGCGTCAACCTTGTGAACTTTGCCTTCGACAATCTTATTGGCGTTCTCATCAATCTTAAGCAGACGGAAGAGCACCTTACGAGAGCGCCTAAACGCAACGCCAAGGACCGCAGAGAGTGCAACTACAACTGCTGCCAGCGCCTGGATGGTGTAGGTCATGACAGATGGGTCAACGTAAGCCTGCGCTGTTGCAGGCAGAAGAGCCCACCATACAAATGTCAGTACTGCGACAAAAAACGCTCCATGAAGGAAGGACGCGCTGCTTTGAATAGCGGCGCTGCAAGAGTTTCTCATGGTAGAAGTTGTTGTTTTAGTCACGAGAAACACCGTCCTCATCAGTTGTCTTTGTGGCGTCTTTAGTGGAGCTGACGGCGTCGCTTTTCTCGGCGTCGTCTGCAGCGTCCGCAGCAGCGTTCTTCTTGGTAGTAGCGTCGTCTGCAACCTCAGAAGCCTCCTCCTGGTGCGCCAAAACGCGCTCAAGGATGAACTTACCTGCGGCTTCTCCACCATGACCGAGATTGAAAATCATGTTATTGCGAATCTCTTCAATCTTGTGCGACCAGCTATCGGTCTCTTCCAACATCTGCGCAACCGCGTCGCCCAAGCCCGAGAGGTCTTTAGGATCAAAGCTGCGGCCAATCTCATTCCTGAGCGTAATGTCACATGGATCCGAATGAATCTTGCTCCAGTCGGGGTTATTCTCCTTCATCGCGGTATCAATGAAGACCGACGGCTTGAGCGTGGTAAATGAGAACTCCTCAGCAACACTCGACCAGTCAGTAAACAGCAGATCAGCCGAGAGAACCGAAGTGTTGGAGCTGAAGTCAGTCTCAAAGGAGAGCTCCTCTGGGTCCGCGTCAGCGTAGCGAGCAAGAATCTCCTCCATGCGGGCAGGATAGCGCTTCAAATACTCTGGGTGTGGGCGGACCACAATGCGCCAGCCGCGGCCCATGAGCTGCTCAAGCAGGCCGTCAAGGCAGCTGTCCATCAAGTTGTCATACTGCCACGAAGGACCAATCAGCAACAGGGGTTTCTCGCCAGGTTTGCGCTGGCCCAGATTCTGCTTCTGGTAGTTTTTGATTGACCTATCGAGAAGATCGTAGCCAATAGCAGGCTTTCTCTTGGATGGCGTACCGTAGTACTTCTCGACCAGCTCAAGATCGTGCTGCTGGTGAGGGCCAACGCAGAGGACGTCGTCGTAGTAGGTGTACTCGTTGCGCGTTGAGGTGACCGTCATGGAGGTCATATGGTGGCACATATACATGTATTCAGCGTCTTTGCGCACGTAGGAGCGCTTCATGTAGGAGCTCTCCAGGTCGCCGAGGGAAGTTACCACAACATCAGCGTCGAGCTTCATGAAAAGCGTGATAAGGCGACGCTGACCCAAGTAATACGGAATCAGGCGAGGCTGCTGTTTTGCCAGCTCAAAGACCTGGTCGTTAGGGTCAGAGGTGACATAGTGGATACGAATGTCAGAGTTTGCCAGCAGCCACTCGATGGCGCCCTGGAAGTACTTGTAGAAACCGCTTGATTCGGAGTAAAAGACCAGGTGCTTGCCGATGGTGTCAAAGAAGCGCTTGTAGTCCTCTTTTTCGCGAGCGGCATGAGGATCGCGCTGGAACCACTTGTGAGTGGACTTGGTTGCTGCGTCCATTGCCTCAAACTCGTCGCGAGCAGCATTGAGATCGTCGTAATCAACCTGCTTACGAGGGTCAATGATAATGTTGCAGACAATTTGGACCAGAATTGAGAGAAGGTTTGAGCAAACCCAGTAGAATGCCATGCCACAGACAACGTAGACTGCAAGTACCAGCGACATTGCAATAGAAAGGCCGTTTGTGGTGTTCTTCTCTGCACGAGACTGCTCGCGCTGAAGTGGGTTCAGCTTGTTGGAAGCAAGGCCAAGAGCGACCGAGGACAAAGCTGCTGCAAGTGGCATAATCCAGGTGACACCGCCATCGATGATTGGGGTCATGCCCAAAAACTCTGTGCCAGGAGCACCGGAATCAGTGATTCCATGGATAACGTCTACCAGGCCAAACAGAATGACTACCTGGATTGCCAGAGGAATAAGACTCAATAGCGGGTGATAACCTGCCTTTTTGTTAAGCTCGTTGGAGCGCTCCTCGATGGTCTCTCTGTCGCCGAAGTAACGCGTCTTCAGGCGGAAGGTCTCGGGCATAAGGCGCACCATAACAATAGAGTTTTGTTGCGTCCAAAGTGCCAGAGGCATCAGAATGATTTTAGTTGCAAGAGTAAAAAGAAAGATTGCAGCCCACCAACTGCCGGTCAAGTCGTATGCGGGTTGAACGATAAGTGAAAATACGTGTGCAAGCTGCTCCATATACAAACCTTCTACGAGAAACCTCTACAGAAGCCAATAAAACCTAAACCTAAAACCTGCAAAACCAATGGAATTCATGAAAACTAAAAGAAAGCTACGACATCTCAAAGAAGTTTGTAGTATCTAAAGTTAACCTGAAGAAACCATTTGTGCATAACTAATTTATGGTATCAAAAAACGCTATTTATCGGCAGTTTAAAGCGAACAATCAAAACGTAAAATCTTTAATTTGAATGGACAAAATTTATTCATAAATTGTTCTTTTTAAAATCATTCTATAAAAGTTACGTAGGCAATTGTCTTTCTCGTTAATCAAAATTTAACCCCTGAAATGGCATTTTATTTGATTTTGGGGTTGCAATCGCGGTTCTGCTGGCTAAAATACTCTCCATGTTATTTTTAATATTCGGCGCATTAGAGCGCTTTTGAAATGAGGAGATTCTATGCAGGCTAATCTGCAGGAGCTAAAAGAGACCTATTCGCGGCAGACGTATAGTGTGTTTTCGATCAACCGCCAACAGAAGATTGCTGACTCCCAAGTTACCTTTTCGCTTGCTCATTCTGTTTTCATCATTCCTGTTTTTGGAGCTGCCGAGATTACTATTGGTGGAAATGAATTTGTCTGCGAAGGAACCACGGTTGTACATGTTCCTGCAGGTCAGACAGTAACATATCGAACTCTTTACGGACGCTCGTTTGACCATGTAAACATCTACTATGATGGCATTCAGGGCGATGTCACCAGCCCAATCTTCAATGCCTATGCATTTGATCCTCAAGGATTCGACCGCATTCTTGATAAGGTGCTTGACCTGGAAAAACTTAACACCACCCCATCGCTGGACAATCGTGTTGCTCAGATTGTCAATGGCACCGAGCTCATCAAGTCTATGTTCCTACTCACCAACAGCCAAAAGGTTCAGGAGAGTATGGCCGAGGCTCGCACGTATATTGAGCTCCACTTTGCAGATCCAATTACCATTCCTGGCCTGGCTAAACGTTGCGGAATGAGCACTCAACGTTTCTCCAACAATTTTGTCCAAACATTTGGCGTTCGTCCAATGACATTCATCATTGCAAAGCGTCTTGATCATGCTCAACAGCTGCTTCAATCTGGCCTTTCTGTGCGCGAGACTTCCGAGGCGGTTGGCTATAGCGATCCGTTTTATTTCAGCAGACTATATAAGAAGCACATGGGCGTCACGCCTCAAGATGTTCACGACAGCTATGAAGGAAACGTCCTGATTAAGTAGTTGTCGTTTAGGGTTGCTCGTTGCTACTTGCAGAAATTACGCACCCAATTACTTGTGGCAAAGATGGTCGCAGGTTTTATTGCAAATCAAGGGGTCAAAACATTTTGTTCTGACCCTTTTTGCATAATCAAGTTGTTATATTCATTTCCATGAATACGTAATTTTCAGGCTCAAAATTATGTGTCGAAAAAGGTAAAAAACCCGTTTAGTTGGAAATGAAAATTGAAATTTGGTTGATTTATCTCCAACTAAGACGATTTTTTACCGCCTCAAAAACTTTTATCTGGGCAAACGTTGTATGCAAAAAAATGAAATCTCCAACTAAACGGCTTTTTTACCACTTGGAGACTTATTCGAGTGATTCGCGAAGGATCTCTGCATCCGCTGCCTCTTTATCAGCCGTCTATTGCCATTCTTCGAGCAACTTTTGCACGTAGCCAATGCTGTTTCGCAGCACAAAAAATCCCAGCACCGCTAGGTGCTGGGATTTTGTGCTTGAACTGTAGAGCTTGTTAAGCTGCCTCAACAACTTCCTCTGAAGTGTTGTCCTTCTTAGCAAAGTGCTCAGCAACATAACCAGTAATCAAAGGAGTCAGGATTGCAGTAACGATAACTGCAGCTGCTACCTGTGCATTTGCTGTTGCAAGAGCAGCGCCGCCATACAGGGCTGGGTTTGCCTCTGCCATAGCAGCAGGTGTAAGTGCGTTTGCGCCTGCGCAGGAAGAAATTGCAACGCCTGCAATTCCGGTTCCACCAGTTGCTTTATCAACAAAGTAGTTGATAAAGCCACCGCAAACAGAGCAGATAACGCCAAGCAGAATACCTGCAGGACCAGCCATAATGAGAGAATCAAACTTCATGGTTGTGCCCATAGCAAAGAAGGTCATGACAATAATTGCTGGCAGAGCGCTTGTGAGCATCTTCTTCATAGATGGGAAGCAGTTGCCAAGCAGAATACCCAGGATAATTGGGAGAACTGCACCAAGCAAAGACCAGTTAATTGGAGACTGACCAGTTGCGCCAAGAGCAAGCATGGTAACTGGAGGGCCAACGACCAGCGTAGTAATTGCGACTGCGCCCTGCTCATACTCGTTACCATAATCAGCCATCAGTCCTGCATACATGGAGTTGTTTGCACCAGAGCAAGCAGCAAGGATGACCATGGAAGAAAGGCCAAGCAGGTTGTCGTTCAGGAAGAATAGAACTGCAAGACCAAGAGCAACGCAGAACACAACCTTAGAGATGATGATGATAGCGCCACGAAGAGCAGCCTTTGGTGCACTCTTAAACGAAATAGTTGCACCAACACACAACATGAAAGCACCAACCAGAGCAGCAGTACCCTTAACGGTCATAGCAGCAGTAAAGCTACCAAGCGTTGGGAATACATCTGGGAAAAATGTGTTCATGAAAACGCCAAGAAGCAGTGGTACCAGGATGTTTGCGCCTGGAATGCGACCCAGTGCCTTAAATGGGTGCTGAAGAGAAATTGGTTCTTTTGTAGCCATCAACAATCACCTAGTCCATTACGATGCCGCCGTCGCAGTCGCCAACCTCACCGTTGACAAAGCTAGCAGCGTCGGAAGCAAAGAACAGTACCATCTGTGCAGGCTCAGATGCCTGTGCAGGACGGCCGAGAGGAATAATGCCTACGACCTTCTTGTACTTCTCCTCATCGTTGGAGAGTGCAGTGGTCATATCTGTAATGGTGAAGGATGGGCAAACAGCGTTACAAGAAATGCCGTACTTGCCGCCCTCTTTAGCGATAGCCTTGGTAAAGCCGTTCATACCAGCCTTAGAAGATGCGTAAGCAACAGTACCAAGGAGGCCGCCGCCAATCTTGCCTGCAACGGAAGAAACGTTGACAATGCGAGCGCCACCACGATCAATGAAGTGCTGCCAGAGAGCGTGAGTTACGTTGTAGGTACCGGTGAGGTTGGTGTTGATAGTGTTGTTCCACTCTTTGTCGTCAACCTCGGTGAAAGGAACGGAGCTGATGCGACCAGCGCAGTTGATAAGAACGTTGACGTCGCCGCACTCCTCAAGAATCTGAGCAACGGTCTTCTTGACGCCCTCGGCATCTGCAATGTCCATTGTGTAGAAGAAGTTACCCTCGCCGAGCTCCTCGACAAACTTGCGGCCAGTGTCCTCGTGACGAGAGCAAACGATTACGTGTCCACCTCCAGCAACAATACCCTTGGAGATCTCAGCGCCAATACCAGCGCTTCCGCCTGTAACCAGAACCAGCTTACCTGTAAAATCGAATGCCATGCTCTCTCCTTTTTTAACGAGCACAAACCATTAGGAAACAAAATAAATTCTAGCCATATTCACATAATTTGCTATAGAAAAATTATTTTTGTTTCACAAATCCTATGGTAAATAAGCCAAAGGAAAATAATTTGCTTAAAATGCGACATAAATGACACATTAAATTTCATGTTCAATCTTTTGGACATTTGTCTGCAAATCTAACCATTTTTCTTTCCTCGTAAATTTCAAAAGTTAGACAAAGCTAACTTTTAGGAATACAATATGGCGAGAAACCCGTTGAGCTCGTAGCTCCAAACACCTAACTCTTGGCTTCACGCTATCAGTTTTTTGCTTTCAGCCCCGTAGCTACTTGCTCTCATATCTTTTAAGGAAGTGACTATGAAACATCACTGCACGCATATCTCAGCAGTCGCAAACCCACAACTGCACGCTACCCGCAATCCTCTCCTAACCCGCAGGTCAGCGCTGACCTTGCTCAGCGCAAGTTCCGCAGCAGCCATCGCTTCTCTCGCCGCGTGTGGCCCACGCGATTCTGCTACCAGCTCAAGCACCGCGCAAAACCCAAACTCCTCAGCTCCCCTTGTTTTGACCACTTTTACCGTCATCCAAGACATGGCTTCTCGCGTTGCGGGAGAGTTCTGCCAGGTAGAGTCCATCACCAAGGCCGGCGCCGAGATCCACGACTACGAGCCAACACCCGACGACCTCAAGCGCGCACAGAAAGCCCAGCTCATCCTCAACAACGGCCTGGGTCTTGAGCGCTGGTTTGAGCGCTTCGTCGACGACTCGCCTGCTCAGCGCGCCGACCTCAGCGAAGGCATCACCGCCATCCCCATCGCCGAGGGCGACTACCAGGGCCAAGCCAATCCGCATGCGTGGATGTCGCCCGCAAACGGCAAGATCTATGTCGAGAATATCGTCCGCGCGCTCAGCAACCTTGTCCCTAACCACGCCAAAGACTTTGAAGCCAACGGCGACGCATACAAAAAGGAGCTCGACAACATCTCCTCTCACCTGATTGAGGAGCTTAGCGCCCTGCCGGAGAGCCAGCGCACGCTTGTAACCTGCGAGGGAGCGTTCTCGTACCTGTGCCGCGATACCAACATGAAGGAACTCTACCTTTGGGCCGTTAACGCCGCTGATGAAGGCACTCCGCAGCAGATTGCCAAGGTCGTCGAAACCGTAAAAGCCCAGCAAATTCCTGCGGTGTTCTGCGAATCCACGGTAAGCCCCAAGGCAATGCAGCAGGTAGCCGACGAGACGGGTGCTGTCCTCAGAACTGACGAGAAGAACATCTTGTACGTAGACTCCCTCTCGGAAGCCGACGGCCCCGTGCCCACCTATCTTGACCTGCTGCAACACGATGCAGACGCAATCGTATCTGGTCTCATGGGAAGGTAATTGTTCGATGAATCTTTGTGTTTCGCAACTTTGCGCCTGGTACGAGAAAAAAGACCGCGAGAAACCCATCATTTATGACGTGAATTTCTCGCTTTCAACAGGAGATCTTTGCGCACTTGTTGGCGTCAATGGCGCCGGTAAATCTACGCTCTTCAAAGCGCTGATGGACACCATCGCATGGGAGGGGTCACTTACTTGGGGTCAGCAACCTCTTTCACAGGCGCGCAAGCAGGGAAAAGTCGCTTACGTCCCTCAAACGGAGGCAATTGACGCAACGTTTCCGCTGCTCGTAAAAGACGTTGTTATGCAGGGAAGATATGTTCATCAGGGCTGGATGCGCATACCTTCCACTCAGGACAAAGAGCTGGTTGCCCAGGCACTTGAACGCGTTAACCTGGCCGACCTTGCAGATCGTCCACTTGCCCAACTCTCGGGCGGACAAAGAAAGCGTGTTTTTGTGGCACGCGGAATAGCGCAAGCCGCTGAACTGGTATTTCTCGACGAACCGTTTGCGGGAGTAGACGCTCGCTCTGAAACCATCATCACCGAACAGCTCAATAACCTCAGTAAAGAAGGCAAAACATTGCTCGTTTCAATTCACGACATCAATTTGGCCCAGCAAAAATTCCCGCTCTGCCTGGTCATCAATAAAACCATAACCGCGCAGGGTCCCTCGAAAGAAATTCTTTCTGGAGACGCCCTCCTGCAGAACCTTGGTATTTCCGAAGATACCCACATTGAGGAGGTGCTCCATGCCTGAGGTAGACATTCTCCAATACGCATTCATGCAGCGAGCCCTCATCACCGGAATTGCAACCGCCATAGTATGCGGGCTTTTAAGCTGCTGGATCACGCACATGGGATGGTCGCTTATGGGCGACGCTATCTCCCACTCTATTCTTCCGGGCGTAGTCATTGCTCACCTGCTAGGACTTCCCTATCTGGTGGGAGCGCTGGTGTTTGCCCTCATTACCGTGGTGTTGGTCGGACAAGTCAAAAAGAGCCAAATTGTGCGCCCTGATA
The DNA here is from genome assembly GCA_938028635.1 of uncultured Atopobium sp. GTDB lineage: Bacteria > Actinomycetota > Coriobacteriia > Coriobacteriales > Atopobiaceae > Lancefieldella. The sequence continues at coordinate 2,834 of CALIZK010000046.1, read as the reverse complement.
CTGCTATTGGTATCGTATTTACAACATTTTTTGCACTGGGAACAGTTCTTATATCCAAGGTTCCAAGCCAAATTAACCTCTCACACATACTCTTCGGAAACCTTTTGGGAGTCACTACTCCTGATATGCTGCAAGTTCTTTGTATTGGTCTGCCCATTGCAATCTTACTTATTCTTAAAAATAAGGACCTGACCTTGCTTTCATTTGATCCCACGCAGGTTCAAGCAATCGGTCTTTCTACTAAAACACTCACTTCATTCTTGCTTGTTGACCTAGCCCTCGCAATTGTCATATCGCTCCAGGCAGTTGGCGTAATTCTGTCCGTTTCTCTCCTTATTGTTCCAGGCGCCTGCGCAAGGCTTCTTACCAATCAGATGCGCCATATGCTCTGGATTTCTCCGCTCATTGCCACGGTCAGCGTTTTGATTGGAATAACAGGCAGTTATTACTTAGACGCCTCTTCTGGAGGAATGATTGGACTCACCCTCGGCGTGGTTTTTTGCATCATTTTTATATTAAAGAGTTTACCTAAGTTTACTTTTGGACATATAGTAGACAAGGACTAAGAAAGGAGGACCAATGCATACACTCAACACCTCAAAAGCCCAGTTCGCTCGCGCAACTCGTGCACAAAAGCTCTTGCACAGGCAAGCCTTTGCGGCTCTCAGAACATCCATTGGTCTTATGGTCGGAGCTCTTCTTATCGCAATTGTCCATTAATGCTTCATCTCATAAATCACCCAGATTTGGCGAGAAACCCCTCCTATTCAAAGGGTTTCTCGCTAAATTTTTATATAAGTGTTTGAACGAGAATACCTACGGATACTGACGCAAGGTTGGACAAGATTGAAAGAGTCCATGGGGTGTTGCTTACTCTTTTTACCTTATAAATTAAACCTTCAACAGCAATAACAACCAGCTCAACCGCTATGACGCACGCCCAGTACTGAACGTCGTTAGCAACCACATCAACAAGGGCGCTTGTGATAAAAACGGCAATTGGATTAGTAAACGCTTGAGCAGCAACAACAATCAACAGCGCTTGATTGTCTTTAACGCCCAGCGATTTTGCGACAATAAGCTCAACAGTAATAGTCAGAATCAGACAAAACGCAAATATTGGAATAACGGTTATCAAATACGGCAACAAAAATATTTGGTCGTCCATGCCATTAGCCTTCTGCTTGTTTGCCTTCAGCTACACACTCATCTTCAACCACAAGCTCATCAAACTGATCAGATAGCTCTGCGATTAGAACATCTTCCTCTACAGCCTCAACAACTTGTGCTGCCTGGAACATACGCTCATGACCAAATGGCCCTGTAGCCACGGAACCTTTGACTAACGTAAGACCTACGCCCAACGCAAGTGCCGAGACCAAACTGATACCAGAGAGCATTGCAGGATGTTCAATACGAAATCCTGCGAGCGCAGGCAACGCACCTACAGCTAGTGAAAAACTGGCCAGTCCAAACGCGGTACCTTTTGCGTTAGGCAAGATGTTTGCCAGAGATGCCAACGTAATGGACATAGTAAAGTTGAAGAAAAATACACCCAGAAGGCCCATAACTGGTATCTCCCATGAGGGCGCAAACAAGGTGGCTGCAACAATGAGCGAAAAGATAGCTGTAGTCCTGAATCCAATACGATCAGCAACCACTCCACCAAGCGCTTTACCTGCAAATACGCCAAGGATACTTAATACCAGTAAGAGCATCTCACTCTTCCAAGGAAATGCCATAACCATGCCGACATAGCTTCTCAGCGCCACCACAAGGCTCAGCAGTGCAATCGCAAGCAATGTATTGAATGAAAGCTCCGAAATATCAAACGAAACGTTATGCACGTTCCAGTACTTCTTGTTAACCTTTTGTACTACAAGCGTAATAAGCGCGCATAAGAACAATAGCACAAGCAGGGAAAATGCAATCTGAAGTCTTCCCATTTGAGCACTTTGTGTACCTAAAAATACTCCAATTGCACCAGTTGCAATGAAGATTCCCGAAGGTCCTGCATGTTTTTGCGAGATATTAAGGACGCTCAGTCCACCTGCACTATGGAAGAGCGCGTTTCCAAACGCAAGCAAAAGAATCGCAGGCCACTCGAGAAGGGCTATAGGGACCAGCGAAAGAATAACTCCAGCGCCCACTAAAGCATACGAAAGTAAGGCGGCATAGGAGTTCTTATCCAGCTGATCCAGCGCAATGCCTATAGGGAGCTGCAGGGTAAAGGCAACTATGTCATACAGTAAAATACTGAGCGCAACAACTTCCATCGAACCCTGGCCAGACTCTCCCAACACTCGGCTTACCGCGCAGAGCATGGTAGATACGCATGCAAAGTCAACTACAAAGTGACAAAGTGCATACGCAAAGGTAGTGACTTCTTTTTTGGGAAGAATCTGCTGTGTTGTAGGCAAATTATTACCTGTTACGCCTTTTAATCATGATAAATCCGACTACAGCCACAAGAACAACGACTGCAATCAAACTTGCATGAGAAGTACTTACATGAGAAGTAGCTGGACCAACTCTTGGCGTAAAAATAACATCAGCTTTTGCAATGACTGGCAAAGCAACTGCCATTACAAACACGCTAACAGCAAGCGCAATTTTTTGGGCCAATCCCAAACCTTTAATTAGATGACGACGTAGTGACATACATACCTCCTTCATCAACTTTTTAATATTTTACCAGTACACACGCCGCGTTCCAAACGTACTTCCGTAAACGGCATAAAAAGGCGCCCGACGAATGTGAACTGCCTCCTATTTCTCGTGTCCAAGAAATGGGAGGCAGTTCATATGCAGGTGATTATGATTCTGCAGCGTGT
>CALIZK010000045.1:0-3107 GCA_938028635.1 uncultured Atopobium sp. | reverse complement strand
CTGCGCTATTTTGTGCGCCAGGCCTAAAAGCCAGCGCTAACGCGCTGCAGAATCATAATCCCCCGCATATGAACTGCCCCCATTTCTTATGTCCAAGAAATGGGAGGCAGTTCAAAAAGAAGAGGCGGTTTTTCTGTGGATGACCTGCATGACGTGTAACATACCTGCACTTTTGGTAAAATAAAATCTGTATCTGTCTCTTCGGAGTAAGAAAAGGAGCAACTGTGGCTAATCATTTTCGCACTGATGAGCAACAGGAGTCCTCGTTTGATGACCGTTTTGGGGTAATTTCTCAGGATGATCTTAACCAGCTTGACCAGCAAGATGTTGGAGTTGATCAAGTTGAAACCCAGGACTTTTCTGCCGATGTGCCAGTGGCCCAGGCTGCTGAACCTGTAACAACTGTATCTGATCCATTTGCTTCTGGAGCAGAAGCTGTACACGTGGTAACTGCTGAGCAGCAAAATAACCCTGAGCAGGCACCTCTTGACCGTGCAAAATTCTTTGCAGACCTTGCACAGAATGCACCACAGGTTGAGCGCACGGGCACTCCTACCATCTCTTTTAAGAGTGCCTCGCTTGTGTATCCATCGCAGCCAAATCATCCTGCGTTGGATAACATCAGCGCTGATATCTACCCAGGTGAGTTTGTCTTTGTAGTTGGACACTCTGGTTCCGGTAAGTCATCTCTCTTGCGTCTTATCACGCGCGAGCAGAAGGCAACTCACGGACAGGTTATTGTTGCTGGTCAGGATCTTACACGTATGCGTAACTCCAAGGTTCCTTATCTGCGTCGCCAGATTGGTACCGTCTTCCAGGACTTTAAGCTTCTGCCCGATAAGACCGTCTATGAGAACGTTTCCTTTGCACTTGAGTGCATTGGTAAGCCTCGTCCTGTTATTGATATTCAGGTTCCAGAGGTTCTGCGTCTGGTAGGCCTTGGTCAAAAGATGAGCGCTTACCCAGATCAGCTTTCCGGTGGTGAGCAGCAGCGTGTTTCTGTTGCTCGTGCAATGGTTAACCGCCCACCACTGCTTATCTGCGACGAGCCTACGGGTAACTTGGACCCAGCAATTTCTCTGGGCATCATGAAGCTTCTTGACCGCATTAATCGTGCGGGCACTACGGTTGTAATGGCAACACACGATCGCGAGATGGTTGACTCTATGCGCAAGCGCGTTATTGCACTTGAGGCTGGTCACATTGTCCGCGACCAGGAGAAGGGAGGCTATGGTTACTATGGGGCTCTCTAATTTTGGATATTCTCTGCATGAGGCCGGAAGCCACTTTAGGAGGAACTGGTCTACCGCTCTTGGTGCAATCGTAACCATCTTCTTATCACTGTTCATTATCGGCCTGTTTATTCTTGGCTCTGCTCTTATCGAGAACATGGTAGGAAGTGTCGAGAACCGCGTTACTATCCAGGCATTTCTTTCGGATGACGCAGATCAGGCCGCAGTAACTGCTTTCCAGCAAGAGGTTCAAAGCTGGGATACCGTTGAGTCTGTAACTTATAAGAGCAAAGAGCAGGCTCTTGAGGAGTACCGCACAACCATGAGTTATCGCAATGCTTCTGATGCGGTTTCTGCTCTTGATGGCCAGAATCCAATTCCTGCATCTCTTGTAATCAAACTCAAGGATCCTAAGGATGTTCAAGACGTTGCCCAGCGTATTGCCTCTTCATCATCTTTTGCAGCCATTGCTGATAATAAGAGCAATCCATCCGGTGATGTTCAGTATGGTCGCGAGACCGTTGAGCGTTTGTTTAGCGTAACAGCATACATTCGCATTGGCGCTATTGGCCTTGTTGGACTTCTGGTGTTTGTTGCCTTTGTCTTTATTAACAACACCATTCGTCTTGCTATTAATGCTCGTCGTCGTGAGATTGCCATCATGCGTCTGGTCGGCGCATCTAACAGCTTTATTCGCGGACCATTCCTTATGGAAGGCGTGCTTGAGGCTCTTATCGGTGCTCTTCTCGCCATTGTCGTTTTGGTTGTTGGAGCCCACATGCTTCTCCCGGTTATGGCAGAAAGCATGACCTTCTTGACCTTTGCTATTCCAACAACGGTCATGCTGGGTATGAGTGGCCTTCTGTTGCTCTTAGGTTTGCTTCTGGGACTCTTTGGCTCTGCTATTGCTATGGGCCGCTATCTGAAGGCATAGTAACTAAGCAACCTGGTACTTCATTTGTCAAAGTGAAGTATCAATTAAGAAAGTTTTTTGAATAAAGATTGCAAGGTAAGACCTCGTGAATACCGTTCACGGGGTCTTTTTGCGTTAAACGGTATTTACCAATTTGCAGGTAGAATGATATTTTTAAGGGTGAATTGTTAGGCCACGTACTTGAATAGGGGCCAAGTATGGAGACCAACCTGCACAAATTCCAGGCTTTTACTTCCGCGGCATATCACAGTAGCTTTACGGTGGCGGCAGAAGAGCTGGGATGCACTCAGTCGTCTATTAGTCGCATGGTGGCAAGTCTAGAAAAAGAGTGGGATGTCCGCTTGTTTAACAGGCATGGTGGCTATGTAAGTCTGACTCCTGAGGGAAAGACGCTTTTGCCTGTTGCAGAAGAGGTGTGCCAGGCATACAGCAAGTTGAGCAATCAAGTTAATCGCGTCAGTGCCATTGAGATGGGCAACCTTGTTATTGCTGCGCCTTCGAGCTTTCTTTCACGAACACTGCCTAGCCATCTGAAGAAGTACATGACTGACCATCCAAACATCAAAGTTGAAGTTATCGAATGCACGTACGGAGAAGCCCTGCGTCTTATTAGCAAGGGTAAAGTGGATATTAGTTTTACTATGACCCGCGCAACTGAGCAGGGATTTACTTCAACTTTATTTGATCATGATGAGGTTATTGTTGTTTCTCAAAAGGGACATTACGAGAAGGACCTTGAGACAATTCCTGTTAAGCGTCTTATTGAAGAGCCCTTTATTGTTGATATTGAGACGGCTCCTCTGCTTCAGAAGCAACTCAAAAACGCACGCATGACGTTTGCGTCATCGGATTCATTCACCATTATGTCCATGGTAGAGTCGGGTCTTGGTGTAAGTTTGCTGCCACTTGAAGCAACAAAAGGTACAAATTTTGATATTGAT
>CALIZK010000044.1:0-1026 GCA_938028635.1 uncultured Atopobium sp. | reverse complement strand
CGCTAATGCCCAGTGTCTCGGCTGCGTGGGGGTGCTCGCCAACGGAGCGAATACGCAGGCCCCACTTGGTGCGATACAGCACAAACCAGACGAGAAGTGCCGCAAAAAATGCAAGAACTACCGTAATGTCGACGTTCAAGCTGGAATATGGTGTGTCATTAAAGGCACCCTCACCAAAGAGCTTTGGGAGCTTGGTGACTGTTGGGGACATTGCAGCACCATCAAAGAGCAGACGGCAGGCAAATAGAGCAATACCAGGTGCCAGCAAGTTGATTGCAACACCAGAAACCGTCTGATCAGCGTTAAAAGTAATGGATGCAACTGCGTGGAGAAGAGCCACCAGACCACCAGCAATGCCAGCACACAGAAGACCAATCCAAGGGTTTCCGGTGAGGTAGCTGCCAGCAACACCAGCAAAAGCTCCCACGCCCATCATACCCTCAATACCAATGTTGACAACACCAGAACGCTCGGAAACAACGCCACCCAGAGCACCAAAGATAAGAGGTGTGGAGTACATAAGGGTGACGGACACAAGAAGAATCAGGTTAGTGAGCATTGTCTGCCTCCTTTGGTGCGCCGGATGCATCACTCACTTGGGCAGCAAGCTTTGCCTCTTCTTCTTTGGCTTTCTGAGCACGCTTGTGATCAAGGTAATCCGCAAGCATCGGAATCACTCCACCTAGAGCCATGAAGAAGACGATGGTACCAATAACAATGTTAATAATCTCTGAAGGCGCGCCAACCGTCTGCTGAACAGTCTGACCACCATAAAGAAGACCAGCAAACAGGAAGGATGCAGGAATACATGCCACAGGATTGCAGTTGGCGATAAACGCAACGGACAGACCGTTAAAGCCGTTGTTCTCAAATGCTGCTAGTGTTGCAATGCTGTGAGGAGCAATACCAGTGATGGTCAGAGCACCTGCAAGTCCGCAGAGTGCACCAGAAATAGCCATGCAGAGCGTAAGGTTTTTCTTAACGTTGATGCCGGTAAACTGTGCAGCGTCACGGTTAAAACCAACA
>CALIZK010000043.1:0-2487 GCA_938028635.1 uncultured Atopobium sp. | reverse complement strand
TGTTGAGTTTGTCGAGAAGGTCAGAGCTACCTACCCACAAAAGAGCATCTGGATGTATTCGGGTCACACCTGGGATCAGCTGACCGAGGGAAAGTGGCACACAGAGTACACTGACCGCATTCTGTCTTGTATTGATGTACTGGTGGACGGTCCATGGGTACAGAGTCTCCACGATATTACCTTGCGTTTTAGAGGCTCTTCCAACCAGCGACTTATTGATGTTCCTAAAACGCTTGCTTCAGGAGAGATTACACTTTGGTCCGATGGACCTATGATGAGCTCTCGTGAGATGTAAGAGCTTCAAAGCGAAACAAAAAGCCCGCGTATGCGGGCTTTTTGTTTAGGATCGTGTTGTATAGAGAGCTTTAGTTTTCTGAAGAAGTTTGGGGCTCTGCGGGTTTCTCGCCAAGCTCACTGATAAAGATTGCAACAAAGATAACAATAAAGCCCAGGAAAATCGTAGGGGTAATAACTTCAGCAAGGAAGATAACACCAAATATTGCTGCAAAAATACTGTCCAGGGAGATAATCAGTGAAGCTTGAACAGGAGCAACTGATTTCTGTGCGCGGTTCTGCAAAACACCGGTCAGCGCGGTTGCAATAAGAGTGATGTAGGCGAGGGCAACCCAGGCATTTGTGGGCAGTGCCGCAAAATTGGGAACCGTTTCAAAGCAAAGTGCGTAGGCAAGGCAGGGAAGGGCGCTCACACCAAGCTGCACCACCGTAAGTGTGATGATGTCGTATTTGTGAGCAAGCTCGGCAATAAGGACAAAGTCAAAGGCAAAAATAATAGCTGAGAGCAATGTCATCTGCTCGCCCAAGCCAAACGAGAACGAAAAATCAGTGCCCAGTGAGATAAGACCAATGCCAGCTACGCATAAAAAAGCTGCAAAAATACTGGTTCCATGAGGTTTTTTCTTTGCAATAAGCCAGTTTACAAACGGAATCATCGCGCAATAAATCGATGCAATAAAAGCAGCTTTACCTGCAGTGGTATAAGCAAGAGCTCCATTTTGGAACAGATATCCTAGACCGTTTAAGATGCCTAAAAGCACGCCGTATTTGATATGTGTAGCATCTAGGTGCTCTTTAAGGTTCTTTCTAAAAATGATGGCAACAATACCTACAGCAAAAACAAAACGTAAGGCCATAAGCCAAGCTGCCGAGATGTAACTAATTGCATCTTTAATAACGACAAATGACCCGCCCCAGATAAGTGCGCAGACAAGAAGGGCAAACTTCCATACAAGTGCAGAAGAAGTATCTAGTGTGAGTCTGGAAGAGTTTCTAGTAGAAAGATCTGATAATGCCACGCGCTATCCATTCCCGTCGAAGGTAAAAGTTAAGGTATAGGTAGTGTTTTGAGAAAATCAAACGCGTGCAAGTATACGTGATTTTGCACTTGGAACGCCCCACAAGCAGCATAAAAATGAGATTAGAAGTATACTCACATCTGCAAGAAAAATAAGTGTGCGATTGTTTTATGCAAGAAGATATTTCAAGGAGACTTGTATGTCCAACTACGTTTTGACCTGTTGTTCTACGGCCGATGTAAGTGAGAAGTACCTTCAGTCACGTGATGTGAAATACGTATATTTCAACTACGAACTTGATGGTGTTCAGTGCAAGGATGACTTTGGTCGCACTAATGCACCAGCTGATCTCTATAAAAAGATGCTTGCAGGTGCTGAGTGCCGCACTTCGCAGGTATCAATTGGTGAGTACATGGCCTTCTGGCGTCCTTTCCTGGAGGAGGGCAAAGACGTTCTTCATGTTTCGTTGAGCTCAGGCGTTTCTGGAACATACGAGTCTGCTTGCCAGGCAAAGGTAGAAATTGAGCAGGAGTTCCCTGACAGAAAGATTGAGGTTGTTGACTCTCTGCAGGCATCTTCTGGCTATGGTCTCTTGGTAGATGGTCTTGCCGATAAGCGCGATGAAGGCCTGTCTTTTGACGAGGCAGTTGCATGGGCTAAAGAAGCGCGTCATCGTGTGTATGGATGGTTCTTCTCAACAGATCTAACATTCTTTGTTCGCGGCGGACGCATCTCTAAGACAGCTGGTCTGCTTGGTGGCATGCTCAATATCTGTCCAGTTATGGATGTTGAGGCCGATGGATCTTTGGCGGTTAAAGAGAAGGCGCGTGGCAAGAAAAAAGCTATAGCTCGCGTTGTTGAGGTTATGTCACAGACTGCTGAGCAGGGAAATGCTTATGCGCGTAAGGTGTTTATCTCTAACTCCGAGTGCGTTTCTGATGCTCAGGCTGTTAAAGAGCTTATTCAAGAGAGGCTTCCTCAGACAGGAGATATCAACATCTTTACTATTGGTGCAACTATCGGCGTTCATACTGGCCCTGGAACTGTTGCAACGTTCTGGTGGGGAGAAGAACCTCGCGCGTAAGATGTTGCTCGAGTAGGTAAGAAAGGTCTTTGGTCATGGTTAATTTTGAGTACGTTGTACCTACTCAGGTTGTTTTTGGAAAAGATACTC
>CALIZK010000042.1:0-3584 GCA_938028635.1 uncultured Atopobium sp. | reverse complement strand
TGTTTACAATGTCCGCGCAAGTGATCACTCAATGTGTCGAACTGCGCCCATTTGTCGTTTGTTTCTTGGCCTAATTTTGGTGTGTTGTAGTTCATTATTCTCCTTTCCTTTTGTAATAATCTACTATTTTTGTGCCGTTCATCGCCTCTCGGCGATCTAGCGGCGTGTTGTCGTATATCTTTACCAGCTCTAGCACAGTGTCTTTGATTATATCGAGCATCTTATCACCGCCGTACACTTTATAACCACCGTTTACTTCATCGATCAAGACAGAGCCGTCGTGTGTCCTGGAGTATATACGTGTCTCGCCCGGTATCAGAACGTTGATTCTGTAGTCGAGCATTTCAACGGCTTCTTTTAACTCTCTTTGTTTCATGATAACCGTCCAACTTCGTCTATAATTTTTTCTTTTAGCATATCGATAGCGGCGTATACGAGTGTAATGCCATCGTCGTCAATGCCGTCCTCTAGAAACGCTCCAACGTTCTGTGAAAGATCGTCTAGGTCAATCTTGGCGTGTTCAACTAGCTCTTGCACTTTGTATTTAGTTAGTAACATTTATTACCTCCGCCCTTAATGCAAACCCCTGCTTCTCAGCTAATACCTTAGCGTCATATACACCGGCATCGTCATAAGCTTTGGCTGCTTTCTTGTTTGTAGTGACTGTTGTTTCATGCTCGTTAATGTGGATAAGATACAGACTAGTGTCTAATATCTTTAGCTTGTATGCCCTCGGCTCGCGTGCATCGATTGGTGTCTTGGCGTATGCGTATAGGATACCCAAAAGACGTTCTCGGTAATCTTCAGGTAAGCATGCACTCACCTTAAGGGTATATAGTGCGTCGGTTCTTACACTGCCAACGGGGACAGTCCCCTCGTGTACTTCTATACAGTCGCCGTAACTATCTGTAGTCTCTATCGCACGGTACCCCTCCCTAGTTAAAAACTCTACTAACTCGTTTGTTGTAATGTAATCTTTACTCATTTGTCCTCATCTTTCTCGAGTTTATCAACAAGTTTTGTTAGGTATTTCACGGCGAGATTCATGTGCGATAGCGCACCTACCACATCGTCCTCAAATTCTCTAAGTTCGTTCTCATACTGTCGATGAGCACAACAAAACACATAAGATGCATATTCAGCATTTCTCAGCTGAAAACGCATCTCGTCAATAGCGCCAATCTTATTGCTCATACATCGCCACCTTCGTTGCCAAGATGCCCATCCGCTCACGTGGTGTTAACCCACCTCGCATACCGTACTCTACGTCGCCAGTCATCAGCGCATCAGCTAGGCACTCACCCTTGACTGGACACTCTGCGCAAATCTTACGTGCGATTTTGTAGTTGTCGTACCCATTGTAATCATCTACATATGCTTTGTTTTGTGGGAAAAACACCTCGGGGTCTGTCTGCGCGCACAGTGCGCTGCCTCTCCATTTATTCTCCATTGTCTAACCTCCCAAACAGTTTATTTTCTATCATTGCAACAGCCCAGTCTGTAGCAGCGGTTGATGGGGTGTCGCGATTCTTGTGTTGCTCTTCCCACATATCGTATTGCGCCTGGATAATACCCATCTCGATGAGGCCCATAATCTCCTTGGCTTTCATGCCATTATTGGTTGATTTGTCTAGAATTTCTAGGATTTGTTGTTTCATTTTCTTTCCTTATTTTGTTATCAATATCCTAGTAGGTAAGCGACAGTGCCTATAATGAAACCGATCGCGTATGCTATTAGCTTTGCGAATATTAGACAAGGTATAATGAGCAGTATAGCTAAAAAGCGTCTCCTGTGTTTCTCGTCCTTATCATCCCAGTTAGTATTTTGTTGCTGTTCCATGAGCTTTCTCCTCTCTTTGCTTATGATTCTATTTTACTCCAAACACTAGCGACAGTCAACACTTTTTTACTAAATTGTTAAAGATCTTTTAACAGAGGTAGCTATTAGTCTCGTAGCTTCCACCGTCTAATAAAGCGCCCGTTCATCTCTAGCCGTGTGCTACGCCCCCACCCAACACATTCAAAGTCCAGCGTACGGAACACCCCGCCAATGGTATTATGGTGCAAAAACTTCGGTAGTGGCTTTTTCTTGAGGACATCCTCGATTGTCACATATTGTTGTGTCTTGAGGAGGCGGCGAGCCGTAGCCCGCGCATCCTCTAACCATTTAATTTTTTCAGCTTTAAACATATCATTTACCGTTCGTGCCATAGTCATTCTCCTTTCTAGATATATAAGCCCTGTAGGCGCTGCAATGACTTTGCTGTTGGGTCACTGTAGAGTAGGTCACCCTTGCCAGTAAGAGACTCAGCTCCTACGTCATCCAAGATGATCTTGCTGTTGATAGAGTTTGTGACGCTGAAAGCGATCTTGGTCGGGATGTTTGCCTTAATGAGCCCTGTCACAACGTCTGCTGATGGGCGCTGCGTGGCTAGGATAATGTGTATGCCAACTGCCCGTGCTTTCTGCGCTAGCCTAATTATAGACTCTTCGGCAGAAGGTGGGCTATTCTCGTTCACACGCTTCACGGCCGCCTTCAATGCTGCTTTAGTGAGCTTGCCGCCTGTGAGTGTTACCTCGTCTAGGATAGCATCCTTGAGTCCCTCATAGTCCACATTAGATAGTGGGTTTTTCTTGCTCGTCATCATTAGATCGGCAAACTCATCTACCACTACGATGATACGCGGCATTTCGCCTTTGCAGTCTGCAATGTCTCGTACTCGCTGCTTGCGTAGCTCCTTATACCGTCGCCCCATCTCCTCTACGAGCCAGTGGAATTTTTCTGATGCATCTTTTGGGCTGGTGATAATGTCGCCGTCTAGGTGCTCATCACCCTCATACATCGCAAGCTCAACCTCTTTAGGGTCGATCAGTACAAGCTTCATCTGCTCTGGCGTGAGCTGCTTTGTGAGGCAGTCTAGGATCACGTTGATCATAACAGATTTACCTGCACCAGTCTGGCCAGCAATAAGGAGGTGAGGAGTCTTTACAACGTCACAGTAGTGAACCTTTCCGAAAGCGTCCATACCGATAGGAAACTCGAACGTTCCAGGCTTGAGGTGTTCATCTGTGAGAGGGACTACCTTACGTTCCTTGTTGGGAATTTCGATACCTACAAGGTTTGTACCTGCAATAGGGGCTTCGATACGTACAGACTCGCTTTCGAGGGCGATAGCAAGGTCGCTAGCCTTATCTGCAATACGTTTCATGCTCACGCCACGGTTTGGTTGCATCGTGTATTTGACTACCTGCGGCCCTATATATGTCTCGCCCATCTTACCACCGATACCAAACTCGATGAGCTTGCGGAGGATTTTCTCCTCATCTGTACCTGTGCCGTCATCGATGACAACGTTCTGTTGCTCAAAGGTATCAGCTACTCGTACTTGTCGCTTGATCTTGGCGGCGTCAAAGCCTTCTTGCTGGTTGGCTATAATATCCATACTGTTCGCGCCATTCAATCGGTCATTCATGTTGGGGAAGAACTTCGACCGATCATCGTTCACATACTCATACACATTAGTGATAATCTTCTTTGCGATAGGCGCGAAAGCAAGGACTGATTGGCGATCAAAAGCGACGTC
>CALIZK010000041.1:0-1092 GCA_938028635.1 uncultured Atopobium sp. | reverse complement strand
TTCTCAATCAAGCTCCAAGCGTGATGGCGCAGCTTCGGGTATACCAGCACGATGAACAAGCTTTAGAAGAGGCAAAAGCAGCCCTTACAGCGCTCAAGCGGGACTCCGAGAAAGCGCAACGAACGGTGGAAGGAATTGCGAAACGCGAGCTCCAGAGCCAGCAAAAACTCAGTGATATTAGCAAACGGCTAAGCTCCCTGCACGATGTTGAACAGAACTACGCTCGGGCCCAACTTTCCCTAGAAACTGCGAAAAAGACCCAGCAAGAAGTCGCTGCCCATGCAGAAAAATTAGAGCAGGCGCAAACTGCTCACGACCAGGCCGTGCAGGCGTATGAGCTAATTCAGCGGGTATCTATCACCGCTTCAGAAGAGTACACGAGGCTTCAAAAACGGCGCTTAGAACAGGTTGCTTTCACTCTTGCAGAGGAGTTGGACGAGGGGCAGCCCTGCATGGTGTGCGGCTCTCGGGAGCATCCGCAACCGGCCCAGCCTAGTGTCAACGGCATTACCTTAGTGGAACAATCTGAGATTGATGCCGCCGAGAAGCGTGCCCACCGGGAGCAGCAGAAAGCGTCGGCAGCAGCTACTTCCGTGGCGCAAACCCAGACCGTTTTGGACCAACTTAACGAGTCTCACATGCCTGATTCTCAAGAAGCGCAGCGTCAAGTTGCAGAGGCACAAAACGTCTATAACCAAACTCAAGAAAGCCTAGAGAACAAGCGTGAAGCGCAGCATCAACAGGAAAAAGAGACGCTTGAACTTCAGAAAATTTTGGAAGAGCAGACTCAGGCGCGTACATCTTTAACCCAACTGCAGACTCAGCAGGCGAGTGAGCGGCAAACTCTGACAAAGCTTGAGAAAAAACTTCGTCAGGTGGCGGCTACCATAAGTTTTTCCGACCGGGTATGCAAGCTTGAAAGCTATGTGGAGCAGGCGCATCGTGCCGTTGATGCAAGCCGTCGTCTTGACGATGCCACAATCAGCGCCGCAGAGAGCGCGCATCAGGCACAGCAAAGTCTGGAACGGTCGGTTTTCGAGACTTTCGAGGCGGTTCAGCAGGCGGTTCTCACAGAGGTACAGCAACAGCATC
>CALIZK010000040.1:0-3675 GCA_938028635.1 uncultured Atopobium sp. | reverse complement strand
ACAATAGGTCTTTTGGGTCATTAATGCCTCTTGATGAAGCAACCCGCCAATTCCCCCAAGCCTTAATCGCTTTGGAAGAGCCCCAAAGGGTCAGTTCTTTCGTAAATTGGTTGAATAAATCAACCAACTCTTTTTGTGTAAATTCCTTGCCGGTTATTGTTTGGGCTTGAAAATCGTAAAACATAGAAATGAGCTGCATATACGGTTCTTCACGATGCTTGCGCAAATACTCGTTGCGCCTCATAACATTACTCGCAACGTTTCCCGAAACGTATGTAACAATAGATACCATCGCAGTTATCAGTGCGACTACAATTGCAGAGTCAAGTGTAGAAAGAGATGAGAAGAAGACGGCGACACCTGGTCCAGCCAGATTAATTAGAGCTGCAACTCCACACATAAAAATAAACACTACGATAGCTAAAACAAACAGTCCTTTTATAATTTCCCGTGCTTGTGTGGATTTTGTCTTTCCGTTTTTCAGATTGTTCATTTGCGCGCTCTTATTCATCTAATTGTTTTTAATATCTTTTTCACAGTCTCGCAGCACTGTGCGAGCTCTATTATTCTTGCAGCTCTTCTAGTTGTCCTGAAGGGTCTTGATAAAGCCGGCAGACTCCTCAATTCCCTTATCTATACCGTTATGGTTTACGCGATCAGTAATACCGTCGCCGTCATCATCGATGACGATATTAGTCTTACACATGTTGAACAAGAGACTAACTAGAAGAACCGTGTTTTCGAATGCGAGCTTTTCCTTGTCCGTAAAGTCATTCCAGTCCGTTTTGCCAAGATCGTTGACCACAAAAGAAATCTTGTCAACATGTTTTACGTATTCATGTCGAGTTACCTCGATAGCCTTTGCGTATCGCTCAGCGCTTTCTCGAATATCATCAAACAGTGCGCATGCCTGATCGACGGATTTCTTCTCTTCAAGAACCTGCTCCATAAGCTCTTCAGCGTTGTCGGACAACTTTTGACCGATAACGTTGATGATGACGCCGCCAACGAGGATACCTGCTCCAGCTGCCGCTCCGCCAAGAACAGCGGCTCCTGCGGCCATTCCGCCGCCGCCCATTGCCAATGAGCCTCCTCCGAGGGCTGCGAGAGTGGCGTTGGTTGCCGCAACTCCGCTTAAAGTCGAGATTGCCGTGCCTGTGGATGCGGTTCCCAAAGCTGCCACGACGGAGGTGGTTGCGCCTGCCGCTGCGAAACCACCAGCGGTTCCGGCTGCGGCACCAGCAAGGCCGCCTATCGTTGCCTTTGCCACAACGGAAACAGCGCGCAGTCCATCAGAGCTGAACTTAGGCAGCTCCGTGCAAGACGCGTCGATCGCGGTAAATTCAGGTGCATTTTGGATTTTGGCCACAACGTTCGAGAAGTCCTCGAAACCGCCGAGCGTTTCAAGTTCCAGAATTCCGAGATTGTCCATTGCCTCATCGGCAAGGGTGCCTTTCTCGACGAATTTGTTGCAGCATTCCTCATGAAGCGCCTTTGCTTCGTCTTCCTTGTCAATTGCTTTCTTGATGTTCACTCCACCATGGGCACCGACTCCAACTCCAGCGATGCCAGCAACAGCTGCAGCTATTCCAATGGGCAATGGCATTGACTCTCCTTACTCGAAGCGAAGAAGCGCTTCCTTATTTGTCATGTGATCATCGAGAGAACCGTTCCACGGCTTCGCGAGACCGAGTTCTTCGTAAATACTATTAAGTTCGACATTGAGCTCTTCTTCGGTATTAACCCTAGAGGGCTTGTTGGCGAACCTCTCATATTCCTCGGATTCCTTCTTGAATCGAGCTGCCTCGAGGTCTGCGAGGTAGTCTTTGTAGGCCTGGTTTAGCGCTACCATTGCCTCGATGTCTCTCTCGAGGCTGAGGCGGATGCTGAGCTCTCGGATCACTAGCATCGACAGTCTTATCCAGGCAAGGTAGTTGATTCTTGAAAAAAGCTCCACTGCATTTGTTCCGCCAGCAGACTTTACGTACGCATCCGCGCCATCCAGGATGCACATCGTGCCATTGGCGACAAGGAGCATGGTTCGAAGGCCATCTTTCAGTCGGTTTGATGCCCTGCGTAAAATACTGTCTCAGGGCCCAGATTAGTTTGACCATCAAATCGACGACCAGGACCGGCGCAGCCATAGCGAGCGCAAAGCGGGTATCGTAGCCCTGCTGGTAAACGCGAGTCGCGACATCGGCAAACGTTTGCTTGTCCTTGCCAACGTTGAGCTTTCCAAAATTGCAGAACTGGAAGAGCTCGTAAAACGGTGCGGCCAATCCAGCTCCGCGCCCACCTTGCCCCCTGGTGCCGGAACTCCCGGCAATATCGGACATAACGTGTCCGAGCCAGTTAGCGAAACCGCAGAACAGCTTTGATTCAAAGGTGTGTCCACACAGCTTAAGGCTGCCAAGTTCGTTCTTCTCCGTCGTGATTGGGATAATCGTTCCATTGCTTACGAACGTTGAGGTCGAACAGAACTGATCAAGCAGCGAGAAGAATAGGCCTACCGGATCAGGCGAATGCGAAAGCGACTTGAAATGATGGTTCTTGGTTGACATTTTGAACCGGTTGTTGATGTCGCCGCTGTGCCTTTGATCGTAGTTGACCGTAAAGGTTTTCTCGAGATAGCCAATTGCGCTGGAGAGAGAATCTTCCTTGCCTTTGCGAGGAGACCATCCTGTCAGCTTCGCGAATTTCTTCACAGCTTCGTCAACTTGGTTGTCGGCCCATTTCTCCAGAGGTTTGCCTTCGCCAGGTGCGCCAACCATGAAGATGTCTATCAGCCCGCCAATGGCGCCACATGTGGTTGCGGCAACCAGGTCATAGATATCGCAACCACCAAATGAAAAGCCATTTCTTTCCGTGGTCGTTTCGAGAACGCTAACCGTATAACGGGACCTAATTTCGATTGTGTTTTGCATATCGTCTCATTCTGCTCACCATACATTCGGATGCATCGTGATTCCATTATCCCACTGCAAGGGCGTTTTTCTTTCTATTTCAGGTGCCTGAAAAAGCACTGGGACAAATTGTCCCAGTAGCTAAACCCCTCTTCGCAATCGTTGCAGCACCATTCAGGATCGTCGACCGTAATGCAGCAGCCTCCGATATGCACGTGACCCTCATCGATGTCCTGGATGAGGCCGTCGTAGTAAACGGGGCCGTCCCAGATGATGCTTGCGATGTTCTCGCTTCCGCACTTAGGACACCTAGACCCAAAGCCTGTATTCATCTACTTGATGAAAGCCTCTGAAGCTTCCTCTCCCATTGCCATTAGAGGCAGATCGTATTCGTTGATTTCCAACGCCATTTTGTTCTCTCTAGCTATCAATTATGAACCTAAACATTTTTTGCTATCTGTATTCTAACTGGAGTAATGAACTAGCCATATCCGTTAGTACGGACAACGCAAATCGATTCAAGGTAATACGATTTTTTAAGCTCTTCAGTATTGTGCGAGCCTATCGGTCAAGCCTGCCTTCACCTAACGCAGCATAAACATAGCACAGGTGGTGATGCGATGCACGTCGGGAACACTTAATGCCGGACGCAACTCGCATTTCAACATTGATGCTGACGCCGTCAGGTATCGTCGTCCAGAGGGGCGTGCCTGCGCCACTGGGACAAATTGTCCCAGCAAGCTACAAAGCCGATATATGTCCCTTTTCTGAA
>CALIZK010000039.1:0-3016 GCA_938028635.1 uncultured Atopobium sp. | reverse complement strand
AAAACTTAAGAGCAAACTGATAGCAAGCTTGAGCAGCTTTAAGATGTCTCAAACGCCACTGGAAGAATGCCATGCGATAATAGCCAAACCCAATACTCTCGGGGTCATGGGCAAGCAGCAGGAGCTTCTTGAGTTCATCTGCAGCAGCTGTAATATCTAGCGACTCCTCAAGACAGTGGGAGAGGTGTAGCCTTGCACTCATGCTAAGAGGAGCAATCTCAACAGCCCTTCTCGCGTGCTGAAGAGCACTTTGAGTCTGTCCCTGAAGCGTCTGGGCAATAGATATCAGAAGGTGTGCCTCAAAGTAAGACATAGGAGCTAGACGAGTGTTTTTCTCGGGATTAGAGAGAATTCTGTTGTAAAGTACGCGATCAACGTAGTTCATAAATACACGCCACTGGGTAGTGCTTGAGTCCGTGTAGGTGTTATTGCCATCAACGGAGTCCAGCGCTTCGCGTAGGAGCAGTTCTGCGTCTTGATAGTTTTTCTCGCTAATAAGACGCTGGGCCTTGGTAACCGCCAAGGAAAGAACGCCTCCGTCAACAAACTCTTCTGAAATAGCCTCAAAGTCATCTTCTGCAAGCGTACCCTTAATAAAGCGAGAAACCACGCGTTCTCCCGCTGCTCGCACCGTAGGGTCGGTGGAGTTTGCGGTATACGACAAGATAGTACGAACGTTTTCTTCTGTAGAAGAAGAGAGGTTGCGCAAAATTTTGGTGATAATTTCTTCTCGCGCCTGACCTTCGTCAATAGAAAGCCCCGACACTTCATCGGTGCCTAGTGCATGAGCTGCGACGCTATCAAGGCGTTTTTGTGAAGACTCAACAAAATCGTATCTACTGGGCGGGCAGAAAATCTCGTTGTCTAGGGTAAAGAGCGGATGAACCGCATGAAGAATGCCATCTGCCTCGTCAATTTGCGCGTTCCAGAGCTGATAGACAGAAAGCGGATTAGTATCTTCTGTAATGTTTGTATCTTCAAATTGCTTGCGAGTAATGTGGAACGAGAAAAGACAGGCATGCAGCTTGTTTGTATTGCATATGCCAGAGAGCCATACCTCGTTAATCCTCTTCGAGCTTCTAAAAGCACTTGCGGTGATGAGCATACCAAGGTGTAAGTTGTAAGCGGTTGCTGCACGACTGAGGTCATCAAAGGTTGCTTCTTTGATACTTCCATCTGCGCCAAGAAAGCTTCTTGGAAACTGCTCTGGAAGGGCCAGGTGTACCCTAAAGGCGGCAATTCCCTTGTGTACGTTGGTCCTAAACTCAGTGACAAGACGCTGAGATAGACGCAGGCTTTCAATGTGTAGAGAGATGGCTTTGCGGACAACCCATTCGCCATCTTCTTGGGTGCTTTGAGTGGTGGCGCAACGGGGGCGTGATTGCTTCATCATGGTAGAAACAATCTTTTGTTCAAAAGCAAGTAGGTCAAGCTCAGATGCCATATTTGCATCAAGAAAGTATCGCTCTGCAAAGAGGGCGGTGTTTAGCGCGCTTTCAATAGTAAGAAGCTGAATCTTCTGCTCATAGGAAAGAGCTTTTTGATTAGCACGCAGATAAAACAGGCCATTGGTACGCAGGCGCACCACACGGCAGGGGATAGTAATGTCTTGCGCATCGAGAACACCGGCATCTTTTAGTCGCTGGGCTAGATGCAGCTCAAAATCACTTGGCGGGATGGCAACAGAACCACCTTTTCGGTGAGAATCTTTTTCACGCAAAAATGCTGTAGTTACAAAATGTTTGAGCACTTCAAGAGGGGTGGTGGACTCTGTAAGCGTAAGAGAAAGTGCTTCAATATTGAGCTTTGTATGCCAACCAGTCTGATCAATAGAACCAACATGTTGATCATTTTGTGCAGCGTCTAGAGACTCATCAGGCAGAACGTCTGTATTGACGAGAGACGGATAGAGTTTTCCAAGCCTGTTTCTTCCAGGTTGCTTAGCTTCTGGATTATTTTCCTGACGAGTCATCATACACCTCCCAAGTTAGGCATAGTGATTCATCTATAGTTAACTATATACCTTAGCTGGTGTGCGACATTTCAGCTGTCAATAGTTAATTCGGCAGGCGAGAAGAAAATGCCATTGACTGGTTAGTTTTGCGTCATGAACGGTATACTCACATACGTAGATGATTGGATTGACATGGCAATAATGCAAAACGTAACTGATACAAATAAGTCACTGATAGCTTCTGATGTAATTTCAGATCTGCAGAATCGCTCGCTTATTATTTTTGATTTTGATGGGACTATGGCAGACACGTTGCCCACCATTGTTTCTACCGCAAAGATGGCAATGACAGACTGCGGCCATACAGACTTTATAGAATCAGACCTTAAAAAGCTTGTAGGACCGCCGTTTCCTTATGCGTTTGAGCTGGTCTTTGGCTTAAGCCATGAGGATGCTGTTACGGTTACTAAACGTTACCGTGAGCTTTATGTAACTACAGGAAAATGGCCACTCTTTGAGGGTATGAGAGACCTCATCGATGACCTTCATGCCGCAGGTAAAAAGGTTGCGGTGGCAAGCTCAAAGAATCAGCCTATGCTTGAAATGGGCCTTAGGGATAACAACCTTATTGGTGTTCTTGATACCTATGCTGGAAGAATAGATGAGGCAGCAACTGATAAAATCACTGCTATCGCTCACGTTATGCTCCAGCTTGGCTTTAATGCTTCTGAAAGCGTTATGATAGGGGACCGCCGTTTTGATATGGAAGCAGCATTCCCAAATCAGATTCCATGTATTGGTGTTTTGTATGGAAAAACCACCAACAAACAGGAACTTATTGATGCAGGTGCAGTTGCAATTGTAGATACTGTAGAAGATTTACACCACGTTCTTCTCGCCTAAGAATCGTTACATACACAAAAAAACGCCTTGTCGCTAAGATGTGAACTACCTCCCATTTCTTGGACACGAGAAATAGGGGGCAGTTCAAAAACACACCTAAGTCGGATAATCTGTTAAAAAGACGTATACATTACGCTGAAAATACCCCAATCATGCAGA
>CALIZK010000038.1:0-1041 GCA_938028635.1 uncultured Atopobium sp. | reverse complement strand
GCACGGGCAACAGCGGCAGACAAGCTAGCGTTGTTGTCCGGATTTGGGTCGCCACCCATCTTTGCAGCAACAGTAATGTTGCGGGAAAGCTTAGAGAACAGCGAGGAACGCTTAGCGTCGATAGCTGCTTTCTTGTGCTTGGTTGTGGCCCACTTAGAGTGTCCGGACATTGCACTCTCCTTCTTTAGAGGTTTGAAAACCTAATTATCACATTAGCCCTTATACGTTACACGAAATCAAGAAGCGAGAAAAGACTTATTTTGCAGATATGGAGACTTACGCACGCCATACGCCGAGAAACCCGTGAGCTCGTAAGCCTGCGCACCTCCACGCAAGTCCGCGCACCATCGCACACCTCCACGCGCAACACGTCCGCTCCTACTCCACCAACTCAACGTGAATGGACTCCGCGATCTTCTCGACCAGCGCAAAGTCGCCCAAGCCAGCGCTCATCGCAACGTTTCCGCCGGTAGCCATCGCGCGCGTCAAAGCCTTCTCGACAGCCGACGGATCCTCAAGCCAAACCGACATGAAGCTTGCCAGCGTCGAATCGCCCGCGCATGCCGTCGAAAGCACCTCTACCTGCGCAGCATTTGCGTGCCAGACATGTTCACCGTTGAAGAAGTACGCACCCTCGCCGCCCAGCGTGAGCAGGATGTTCTTTGCACCACGCTCGTGAATCTTGTGGAGGGCGAGAAGAACGTCGGCCTCGTTATGGACATCGACGCCAAAAATCTCTGCCACTTCTTCGTCGTTTGGCTTGATGAGCAGCGGTTTTTTCTCGACAAGTTCTGCGAGGTGTTTATGAGAGATGTCCAGGACCAGCTCAGCGCCGCGCTCATGACAAAGATCAAAGAGCTCGTCGTAGAAGGTTGGATCCATCTCAGGGGAAAGCGAGCCAGAGACCACCAGCACGTCCAGGTCGGGCGCAGTGCGCAGCAGCTCAAGCATCTCGTCTTGCTTGGAGCGAATAACGGGAGCACCTGCATTAGGGAACTTAAGCTCGCCTTCTGGTGTGGTCACAAAAATGTTTACGCGGGT
>CALIZK010000037.1:0-10767 GCA_938028635.1 uncultured Atopobium sp. | reverse complement strand
CGCCCACACTGATGACTACATGAAAGATCTTGAGGGTCGTGGCACACGCGTTATCATGCAGATGGCTGCACACTCTGTGCAAGAGATGATTGATGTCGTAGAGCGTGTTGAAGAGCTGCATCCACATATTTCGGGCATTGAGCTTAACGTGAGTTGTCCAAATCTCGAGAAGGGCGGTAAGCCCCTCGGCGGTACTCCAGAGCAGGCCACAGAGATTATGAAGGCAGTTCGTCCTCTGACAAAGCTGCCCATTCTGGTTAAGATGGCCCCCGTCAACGTTGCCGAGATTGGTAAAGCTTTTGAGGCCGCAGGCGCTGATGGTCTTACGCTCATCAACTCTATTCCAGGCATGTCAATTAATGTTCACACAAGAAAGAGCAGGCTTTCTAAGCCAACAGGAGGTCTCAGTGGTCCTCTCTGCCACAATGCTGCTGTCCGTATGGTCTGGGAGTGCGCGCAAGCGGTCTCTATTCCTATCTGCGGTGTTGGTGGCGTAGAAACAGGCGAGGACGCGGCGGAGTTTATCCTGGCAGGAGCTACGGCTGTTTCTGTTGGTTCAGCAAATCTTTACGACCCTATGTGCGCTCCACGTATCCTAAACGAGCTTACTGACTGGGCAAAGTCCCAGGGAGTATCTGACATCCACGAGCTGATTGGAGCTGTTGAATGCTAACGGACGAGCAGGCACGCGATGCCGTTATTGTTGCGCTTGATTGCACAAGAGAAAGAGCTTTGGAACTCACCGATCTTCTCGCCGGCCACGCACGTTGGGTCAAAGTTGGCATGACGCTCTTTTATCGCTACGGACCCTCGATGGTAGACGAGATGCATGCTCGCGGCTTCAAGGTGTTCTTGGACCTCAAGGTGCATGACATTCCATTCCAGGTCAAAGGTGCTGTCCACTCTGCATCGCTTTCTGGCGCAGACATTCTTTCTATTCACGGCCTGGGAACCGCTCAGATGATTTCTGCTGGTCGTGAGGGTTCAGAAGAGGCTGCCGTAGAGCGTGGCGTTGATGAGTCCGGCCGTACCAAGCTAGTAGCTATTTCTGTTCTTACCAGCATGGATGAGGATGCGCTCCATTCCATTGGTGTTGATGGTTCCATTAAGGACGAGGTTGCTCGTTTGGCTTCTCTTTCTTATAACGCTGGCGCTGACGGAATTGTCTGCTCGCCTCAGGAAGCACAGGAAATGAGAGAGCTTTTAGGACCAAATGCACTCATTGTGACCCCAGGAGTACGTCCAGAGGGTGCCGAGAAGGGCGATCAAGTCAGAATCTCCACACCTTCTGCAGCAATTAAGGCCGGAGCAAGCAAATTGGTAGTTGGTAGGCCAATTACCTGCGCAAACGATCCAGTCGAAGCATTTGAAGCCATCATTTCTGAGCTTAAAAATTAACAAAAGTTTTTGGAATTATGGTGAACAGGTGGTTTTTGATGCGGAAATATTAAAAAACCCCTTGTAAATAACGTGTTATGTGGCAAACTATTTTGCTGAAGTGCAAAAGGCACATTAAATTGAGTTTCGTATATGACGTACGAAAACGATGTTTGGAGGAACAATGGCTCTACCTACACTTACCGATGAGCAGCGCAAGGCAGCACTTGAGAAGGCAGCTCAGGCTCGTCACGCTCGCGCAGAGCTTCGCGAGAAGGTTAAGACTGGTAAGGTCTCCCTTAAAGAGGTCCTTGATTCTACCGATCCTATTGCTGAGCGTATGAAGGTTTCCGCTCTTATCGAGTCCCTTCCTGGCTATGGCAAGGCAAAGGCAGCAAAGATTATGGACGAGCTCGGAATTTCCGCAACTCGCCGCGTTAAGGGCCTTGGCGCTCGTCAGCGTGAGCAGCTCCTCGAGGCACTGACCAAGTAGTGGCTCGTTCAGCCAAACTTTTTGTAGTATCTGGACCGTCAGGTGTAGGAAAAGGAACGCTTGTCTCTCTGTTGAGGGACAAGCGCCCAAACCTAGGCCTGACGGTTTCGGCTACTACGCGCTCTCCACGACCAGGAGAAGTCGATGGAGTTGCGTATTATTTTCTCTCCGATGAAGAATTTAAAAAGCGCGTTGATGCTGGTGAATTCCTTGAGTGGGCTCATGTTCATGGCCATTGCTATGGCACGCTCAAATCCGAGGTTGATCGCCTGATTTCTGCAGGTCAGTCTGTTGTTCTAGAGATTGACGTTCAGGGTGGACTTATGGTCCACAAACAATATCCCAACGCCATTCTCGTCTTTATCAAGCCACCTTCATTT
Organism: uncultured Atopobium sp.; assembly: GCA_938028635.1. Classification (GTDB taxonomy): domain Bacteria; phylum Actinomycetota; class Coriobacteriia; order Coriobacteriales; family Atopobiaceae; genus Lancefieldella. Next base: position 8,517 of record CALIZK010000037.1, on the reverse strand, counting down.
GAAGAGCTTGAACAGCGTCTTAGAGGTCGCGGTACAGAAGACGAGAAGACCATTTCTACGAGACTTTCTAATGCTTCGCGTGAAATGGAGCATGCAAACGACTATACTGTTTGCATTGTGAACGACAACCTTGAGACTGCTCTGAGCAAGCTCGAGGAAGTTTTTGATGACTATGAATCAGACGGAGGTCAGCTTTAATGTCTGTTATTAAGCCTGAGATTGACAGCCTGCTTCAGAAGACTGAGCAGAATCCATTCTTGCTTTGCTCACTTGCTTCTAAGCGTGCTTGCGATATTAACAATATGCTTCACGGTCAGCACCTGCGTGTAACCGCTGTTCAGGATTTTGATGACATTACTACTGTTGCAAGTGGTAAAGATTCTGTCTCTATTGCTATGAAAGAGATTAACGACGGTACCCTTGGCTTTGTTAAAGATTCTTTTGACGAGGCAATTAAGGGCGAGAACACCATCGTTTACTAAGAGTTATGACTGAAAGAGTATGTCTGGTTCACTACCACGAAATTGGTTTAAAGGGTAAGAACCGATCCACTTTTGAAAATCAGTTGGTAACAAATTTGCGACGAGCCCTCCGACACTTTCCAGTGGCGGGGGTTTCTCGCATTTCTGGCTACCTTCTTGTAGAAACCACTGATAAACAAGCAACTGAAGAGCTACAACATGCTGTGGCGCAGGTTCCTGGCGTTGCACGTGCTTCTTTGGCGTATCGTTGTGGCTTAGATGAGCAGGAGTTTTGTAACGCCGCCGTGAAGGCGCTGGGGGAGTCCGGTGACTTTACTACGTTTAAAGTGCATGCTCGTCGTTCCTCAACGGTCTATCCAAAGCATTCCATTGAGATTAACCAGCTTGTAGGCGCAGTCCTTTGCGAGAATTTCCCTGATAAAAAAGTTCAGATGCATAATCCGGATATGACGGTCTATGTACACGTTGTTCAGGGTAACGCATACGTTTACGCTGCATCTATTCACGGTGTCGGCGGTCTTCCTGTTGGTACTGCGGGCAAGGTTGTGTCTCTTCTTTCTAGCGGTATAGATTCGCCCGTTGCCACATGGATGGTTGGTCGTAGGGGCGCTACAGTAATTCCAGTTCACTTCTCTGGACGTCCTATGACTTCCGATACCAGCGAATATTTGTGTCAGGATATTATTGAGGCGCTTGAACCTGCTGGTCTTATTGGCAGAATGTATGTTGTGCCCTTTGGCGAGCACCAGCGTGAGATTTCCCTTGCTGTTCCACAGGCTCTTCGTGTCATTATGTATCGTCGCGTGATGTATATCATTGCACAGAAGATTGCAGAGCTTGAGGGAGCTAAAGCCCTGGTAACTGGCGAGTCTCTTGGTCAAGTTGCTTCTCAGACGCTTGATAACATTGCTGCTGTCAACGAGGCTGTCACCATACCTGTTTTGAGGCCTCTGATTGGCTCTGACAAGCAAGAAATCATTCGTCGCGCCCAAAATATCAACACATTTGATATCTCAACGCAGACGGCTCCTGATTGCTGCACATTGTTTATGCCTCGCCGTCCTGAGACTCACGCAAGAATGCGAGAAGTTCTTGAAGCATGGAATTCCTTTGATCATGATGCCATGATTGATGACCTTATGCAGCATATTGAGTATATTGACTTTAGCCAATGTCCTTCATATAAGCCGCCTAAAAAGCTTGCTGCTCGTCATAGAGAACTTGCTCCAGCAGAGTTTATTACTGACTAGGATATTTTTAAGTCTGAAGTATTTCTGCAGTTCAAAACTTTTGATCGCTTTGCTCAGATGCATTTTTAGAATCCGCCCCGTAAAAGGGCGGATTTTTTATGCAAGTGGTTTGATAGTCTTATTTAGTGCAATTCTGTTCTTGTTAGTTTGTGCAATATATCTGGCAATTGTTGATAACTGTGTCAGATTACCAGCAGTTTTAGGACAAAGCTATTAGATGAATCTTTAAAAGTAGTGCTTCTCATTAACCTAATAGTTGAATATAAATCTGAGGTGATTGTATGGCTCAGATTTCAAATAACCGCACTCAAGTAATTAATAAATTGATGAGAAGGTTTAACCTCTCTCAGCAGCAACTTTTAGTGGTTATTGCTGTGGTTGTTCTAGGTATTGTTTCAGTAGTTGTATTTATTGGAATGATTAGCACTGGAACATCAGAGTCTTTTGACAGATCGCATAATCAAGCAAACTCGACACAGGGAGCGATTGTTGCGGAAAATCCACAGCACTCGCAAGAGGATAAGTCTACAGAGCAGCCAGGAGATGACCATAAGATTAAAGAAGCATCTCCTCAAATGATGGTTCATGTTGATGGAGCCGTTAAATCACCCGGTCTGTATGCACTTCAGATGGTAAATCCACGTGTAAACGACGCAATTCAAATAGCAGGTGGCTTGACTGAAGATGCCAACAGTCAAGGCATTAATCTTGCGTCTCCTGTAGAAGATGGTCAAAAAATTTATATTCCTCGAAAGGGAGAAGAGGCACCGCCAGAGATTTTGCAGCCAGAGCAAAATAAAGCTACGAGCAACAAGCAGACAGATAAGAAAAGTGACAAAAAGACAGTTGTAGATATTAATCGAGCAACCGTAGAAGAATTTACCAAGCTTCATGGCGTTGGAGAAGGATTGGCTAAGCGAATTGTTGCAGATAGACAAAAGAATGGACCCTTTAAGACTACTGAAGATTTGATGCGCGTTTCTGGTATTGGTCAGAAAAAGTTTGATCAGCTTAAGGACAATATTCGTGTCTAAGGTGATAGAACAACCCTCTAGGCCTTTTATTCCGTATAGCCTTTGCGTCTTGCTTTTTGTCTGCTTATGGCTTCAAGTTTTTATTGCAAAAGGTGCAACGCTCGATACTGTTCTGATTCATATTCTAGGAATCTGTGTGGTGGCTGCTTTGGGATTTTGGTATGTAAAGCATGCGCATACCAGCTTTATGACTGTTGGAACGGTTTTACTTTTACTTGTAATTATCTTTATCAGGTCTTCTTTTATTTATGCCAGTCAAATGGCATCGGTAGATCTTTTAGAGTCAACCGCTATACATAATTTTGAATTAGTCGTATCAAGAGATTTAGTTTATAAAAATCATACATGGACTGGCCAGGCAAATGTCATGTACCAGGGTAGATGCATTGGATCTGTGGGGCTACATGCCAAGGAACCATTCTTGCGAGAAACGCATCTTTGTTGTGAAGGTAGGTTTACACACTATAAAGATAAGGAGTTTTCAGAAGAACAATTTAAGAGAGGAGTACTTGGTTCAATTCAGATAACCAAGGTGAATTCAAAAACCTATGGAGAGGGAATTATTGGAGAAGTTGCTCAATTTAGAGAAAACTGTATTTCTCAACTCCAACCAGAACAGAGCTTTGGCCGAGCGTTAGTTGCATGCGGTCTTTGTGCCTATAGACCTAGCTTGTATAGCTTTAACATTCCTAGAATATTTATGCGCTGTGGTCTAATGCATCTCATTGCAATTTCTAGTTGTCACATGGTAATTCTCTCTGCTTTTATTGACGCTTTTCTTAAAAAGCTAACGATAAAACCTCTTTTAAGAGGGGTAGTGAATTTATTTCTACTCAGTAGCTACGCGCTTTTCTGTGGATTACCTGCATCCGCAATGAGGGCAATACTTCTAGTCGAACAAAAATACGTTATGCAATGTGTTGGCAGGAAACAACACACGCTATCTGCTGTTTCTACTCTGGCTCTATTCATGCTCTGTGTTGATCCACAGCTGAGCGTAAACATTGCTTTTACCTTGTCACTAGCATGTATTTTTGGCATGAATATCTACGGCGGTCTTGCTCAGTACTATGCAAAAATTGCTTTGCACATATCTGGATATGGAACAATACAGAAAATTCTTAGAAAACCGTTTTCTGACGTACGAAACACTATGTGTGCCACAACCGTTGCTCAGCTTTCGTGCCTTCCAATTTCTTGCATGTACTTTGGTCATTTTTCTTTACTTGCTCCTCTTTCAAGTGCACTGATTACAAGTTTATTTTCTCTTCTGAGCTTATTTGGAATTGGGGCAATAGCTTTATGTTGGTTTAAACCGGCTCAAGATGTTGCTTTCTGCCTTGTGGATTTTCTTGGTCAGTTTATAGAGACTCTTACTTCTTTTTTATCCGAAAGATCTTTTGCAAGCGTGTCGTTAACTGACATGAGCTGGATAGTTTCATTGCTTGTGTTTGCAGCAATGGTGGCTCTTTACGTGTTTTGGCCAAAAGGGAAAAGAGTAGTTTTATCTGGCATTTGTTTGATGGTGTTTATGCTTATTTTGGGTTTAAGTATCTACTGGAAGTTTTTCTCGCCAACAAGAATTTGTGTGATGGATATTGGCCAAGGTGATGCCATATTGCTCAGTGACGGCGCGCATTCTCTGCTCGTAGACACGAGTGTGGGAGATGTGGTTAATGACGCTCTAGAGCGACAACACATCTCATATCTTGATGCTATTTTGCTCACACACCTTGATGAGGATCATGCTGGTGGCGTGAGGTATATGGTTGGTTCGGTGAAGGCGGGTCGGGTATTAGTTGGAGAAGGAATAACAAAACAAGAAAAACCTGAGCTTCAGAGAGCTATTCAGAGGATTTCCGGCAGCAGCTCCTATGAAGTTTTATATGGTGATGAATTTGATGTTGGTCGCTTTCATATCCGCGTTGTGTGGCCACATAGGGGATACAAAGCTAAAGAAGCTAATAATGCGTCGGTTGAGCTGTATGTGACGTATAACGATGGGCAAAATACTTTAACTACGCTTTTAACGGGAGATGCTGAAAGAGATCAGACAAAAGAGACGGTAGATTCAGGCGATGTAGGCGATATAGATTTCTTAAAAGTTGGACATCATGGTGCAGCAAAGTCGCTTTATCCAGAAACTGCTCGTGCGCTAAAACCCGAGGTAGCAATTGCAAGTGCTGGAAAGAATAATCGTTATGGTCATCCTAAACAGGAAGCGGTGGATATCTTAGAGGGTGTTGGCGCAAGGTTTTATTGCACAAAAGATTATGGAGACGTCACCGTATTTCCCGGAGAACATGGACCTAGGGTAAGTGTGCAACATGCTAAAGTAGATACAGATTTAGAGGAGGAAAAAGATGGCGGAGCAGGCTAAGCTACTAGCTGCATATTTGGCTGTTGGCCCTGACGAGATGAAGCGTGCGAGGGCTATAGACAAGCTTAAAAGCCGTCTTAACCAGAGTTTTATTACGTTTAATCTTGATGAGATTTCTGTAAGTGCTGAGCTGACTCCAGAATCTGTTCTGTCATCCGCTCAAACACTTCCTATGGGTGATTCTAGACGAATTGTTGTCATTGATGATGCAGGTAAATTGCCTAAGTCTGTGTCAGAGGCTCTTGTTGAGTATCTAAAGAACCCCAATCCAACTACTACGCTAATGCTTTCTGCAAGTAAACTTGCCAAAACAACAAGGCTCTACAAAGCAGTTGACGCTTTAGGTAAGCTCGCAGTTATTAATTGCGGTGCAATGACCAGAAGTGAATTGCCTAATTATATTGGAGATCTTGGAAGAAAGTATGGGCTACAAATTCCAGCAAATGTGGCCAACGAGCTTGTAAGTCGTGTTGGCGATAATACCACCATGCTCGATTCTCAGATTAAATCTCTAGCAGCTCTGTTGGGTCGTCCTGGTGCAATTGACGTTCAGTTTGTAGAGACTCATGTTGCACGAGTGGTTGAGGTCAAGCCGTGGGATTTTCTCGACAGCTTATCAGCGAGAAATGCTCAAAAGGCTCTGGAGCTTTATAGTCAGATGGATGAATCGGGGGCTATTGGAAATCTGTCACTTATGACTGGACGCGTAAGAGAGCTTATTTGCGCCAGGTCTATGGTTAAGCGAGGTACAGAACGGGAAATTGCTCCAGTTTTGGGCAAGCAGGACTGGCAAGTAAGAAATTATGCACGATGGGCGCGTCAATTTGCAGATGGCGAGCTTGAACGTATTCTGGGCCTCTGTGCAGATGCAGAACGTGGTCTTAAGAGTGGAGAAGATAAAACAACCACAATGACCAAGCTTATCTTTGCTCTGTGCGGCGTCGCAAATGTGTAGATTCAAAGAATTCAGGTAAGAAAAAACGGACTCCAAGGAGTCCGTTTTAAAAAGTTTAAAAGTAGATAAGAACTACTTAAGGGTGTTAACAAGCTTCTGAACGCCGCTCTTACGCTGAGCAGCCTGATTCTTGTGTACGATGCCCTTAGAAGCAGCCTTGTCAAGAAGGCGGGATGCCTTGTTAGCTGCAACCTGTGCGTCCTCAAGCTGGCCTGCCTCAACAGCAGTGCGAACTGCCTTAATAGCAGTCTTAAGCTCGGAACGGACAGCCTTGTTGCGCTGGCGTGCCTTCTCAGCGGTGAGAATACGCTTCTTCTGAGACTTGATGTTAGCCACGTGCGGTTCCTTTCGGTGTTTACTATGTGAGGCCTCTTCGCTGAGACACGTTTGAGGCAGCTGTTGAAGTATAGCACGAAGGGGGTAGTTTACGCTATTATTTTCCTTATGAATACACAGGATACTTCACATATTCGCAACTTCTCTATTGTTGCGCACATCGATCACGGTAAATCTACCATCAGTGACCGCATTTTGGAGCTTACTCATACCGTTGAAGAACGCGATATGGAGTCACAGCTCTTGGACACTATGGACATTGAACGTGAGCGTGGAATTACCATTAAATCAAACGCAGTCCGCGTCATGTATGACGCAGATGACGGAGAGCGCTATCAGTTCAACCTGATTGACACCCCAGGCCACGTTGACTTTACCTATGAGGTCTCAAGGTCTTTGGCTGCTTGTGAGGGTGCAGTGCTGGTTGTTGATGCAACGCAAGGCGTTGAGGCACAGACTGTCTCAAACGCCATGCTGGCCATGAACGCTAACCTGGATATTGTTCCTGCAATCAATAAGATTGACCTTCCATCTGCTCGACCTGAAGAGGTACGTGCAGAAATTGAAGATGTTCTTGCTATCCCGGCTGATGATGCTGTATGTGTCTCTGGCAAAACAGGTGAGGGTATTCACGAGCTTCTTGAGGCTTTGGTGTATTTGGTTTCTCCTCCAAAGGGAGATCCTACAGCTCCACTTAAGGCGCTTATTCTTGACTCGTATTTTGACCAGTTCAGAGGCGTCGTTGCAACAGTGCGTGTTTTTGATGGTTCAATCAAGGCCGGCGATCAGCTTCTTATGATGCAGGGATCTATGCCTTTTCTTGTTGAAGAAGTTGGCGCTAAGAGACCTCTTGAGATGGCTGTTGACCAGCTTTCTGTTGGCGAGGTTGGTTATGTGGTCACTGGCCTCAAAGACCCTGAAGCTGTCCGCGTTGGAGATACGCTTACCTATAAGCAAAATCCTTGTTCAGAACCACTACCAGGTTACCGTGAGGCAAAACCAATGGTATTTACCGGTCTTTTCCCGGTTGATAACAAACAGTACGAGAATCTTCGTGATGCCCTCGATAAGCTGCACGTTAACGATCCGTCACTTACGTGGTCTCCAGAGACGTCTGTTGCTTTGGGATTTGGCTTCAGAGTAGGCTTTTTGGGCCTTCTCCACATGGAGGTTGTCAAAGAACGTCTTGAGCGTGAGTTTGACCTGGACTTGATTGCTACCAGTCCCTCTGTTGACTATCACGTCTATAAGACCGATGGAACTATGATTGAGATTACCAGTCCTCAAGATCTTCCAGAGGTTACCAAGATTGACCGCATTGATGAGCCGTACCTCAAGGCAAAAATTATTGTGCCTCCTGAGTTTGTTGGTACGGTTATGCAGCTTGTTGTTGATCATCGTGGTGTATCTGAAGACATGGTGTATCTGTCTGATAGGTCCGTCGAGATGATCTTTAGTATTCCTTTGGCCGAGCTTATCCTGGACTTCTTTGACCAGCTTAAGAGTAGAACTAAAGGTTATGCCTCACTTGACTATGAGTTTGATTCGTATCGCACTTCTGACCTGGTTAAGCTTGATATCTTGCTTGCGGGAGACGTCGTTGATGCGCTTTCGTTTATTGTTCACAAAGACAAAGCATATGATCTTGCTCGTGGTCTTTGCGACAGACTAAAAGGCATCATTCCTCAGCAGCTCTTTGAGGTTCCTATTCAAGGTGCTATTGGCAATAAAATCATTTCTCGCTCTACCGTTCGCGCACGTAGAAAGGACGTCTTGGCTAAATGCTACGGCGGCGATATTTCCAGAAAGCGCAAGCTGCTTGAAAAGCAAAAAGAGGGTAAGAAGCGCATGAAGCAGATTGGCTCAGTCGAAGTACCTCAAGAGGCGTTCTTGGCTGTTCTCAAGGTTGACGACGAGTAGAAGGTATTTGTGGAGTCGCTTCAAACAATCATTTCAACCTGCGCACCTCAAGCAGGTCTTTCTTCACATAGTGTCCCTTTTGCGTCAGGAGCTTCACTCAAGGAGCGCCTGTCCGCAAATCCTGTGCTTATGGCACCCATGGCCGGCGTCAGTGATGGCG
>CALIZK010000036.1:0-9799 GCA_938028635.1 uncultured Atopobium sp. | reverse complement strand
GGGAGCGCCGGCTACTTCTTCTGGACGTACTTCAAGCAGTCAAGGGTGACTGCGGTCAGAATAATAACGCCCGAGAAGACAAACTGCAGGTTGGTATCGATACCAAGAATGGTCAGTGCGTAAGTCAGTGCAGTAAAGATAAGAACACCCACGGTAACACCGGAGATCTTACCAATACCACCGGTGAACGAGACGCCACCAACAACGCAGGCTGCGATTGCATCCATGTCCCAACCCTGGCCGTAAGCTGCGGAACCAGAGCCGACCATACGCATGCACTCGAGCCATGAACCAAATCCGTAGAGGATACCAGCCATAACAAAAGCGCCAACCATAACTCTAAAGACAGAGATACCAGAAACAGCTGCTGCCTCAGGGTTTCCACCTACTGCATAGAGGTTCTTACCAAAGGTGGTCTTGTTCCAGATGAACCAAACAATAGCGATAGCTGCGATTGCCCACAGAATGATAGATGGGAACTTGCCAATTCGTGGAATGACCATATCTGGAATAGATGGCTCGATAGCACCAAAAGAAACACCCTTTGTTGCATAGGTAACAATACCAAAGATAATCAGCATGTTAGCCATGGTCGAGATGAATGGGTGCATCTTAAACTTAGCAGTAAAGAAGCCAGCGATACTGGTAAAGCAGGTGCACAGGACAATACAGGTAACCAGAGCCATGATGATTCTGACAGGAATTGGAACGCCAGTAAGATCAAACGTGATACCAAAGACCTGGCCGGTATTAATGCCCTGGTGCATGATGATGGTTGAAGCAGTCATGCCCATACCAACCATACGACCAATAGACAGGTCAGTACCAGTAAGCAGAATCAATCCAGCTACACCAAGAGCCAGGAACATTCGAGGCGATGCCTGCTGAAGGATGTTGATGACGTTGGAGTATGTCAGAAGCTGAGTGCCCTTGACTGCTGGGGTAATGATACAAAGGGCAATAAATACCAGGAGAATAACAATGTACAGACCGTTTTGAAGCAAGAATGAACGGGTGTTGAAGGTGTACTTGTAGTTCTCCCACTTCTGAGCCTGAGACTCCAGTGGAGTAAACTTAGACATCCTGAGAAGGTCGATGAGGTGATACTCATGACTGAACGCATTATGAGCGCGGTCTTTGATGCGCTGAAGATCCTTCTGATAGTTGACCTTAGCATCAAACTGACGGTTCTTATAGACGTACTTCTCGTCCTTGATTTCCTGAGCATCAGAAGTCTTGCTGACAGCCTCTTCGTGCTCCTTCTTGAGGCGCTCAAGAGCAGCAGCGTAATTCTGCTTAGCCTGCTCCTTCTCTACGGCACAGCTTGCCTTAACTGGCTCAAGATACTCGCTCTTGTAGTGCTCCTTGAGATAAGCCTCGGCCTCTGCAATAAGCTTGGAGACCTGAGCACTGTTCTCGGACTCAACCTTCTTTGCAAGCTCCAGCTCAGCCTTGTAGCCCTCAATAAGCGTGTTGCGCTCTTCAGCAGAGATAGATTTATCGCGCTTTGTTGATTCAATAGCGCTCAGTGTTGAAATTACCTTGTTGGTACCATTTGCGCGAAGCTCATCAATCTGAGCCTGAATGGAACTAATCTTCTGATCAATAGGCTTTAGCAGCTCTTTTTCCTGCTCGGCCGTCAGAACAGATCCACCTGTTTTTGGCATTTGTATCATCCTCTCCTACAGGTACTTTGCGCTGAGGCGCAGGAGTTCTTCTTGATTTGTCTCGTTGGTATTTACGATGCCCGAGAGTCTGCCGTTGGACATAACGCCAATACGGTTGGTAATTCCCAAAATCTCTGGCATCTCCGAAGAGACTACGATAATAGTGGTACCGCTCTTAGCCATATCAATAATGAGCTGGTAGATCTCATATTTAGCACCAACATCAATACCACGAGTAGGCTCGTCCATCAGGAAAACCTGAGGATAGCGCTCGAGCCACTTACCAAAAATGACCTTCTGCTGATTGCCACCAGAAAGACTTGAAATCAAGTCTGATGGACCTTGAGCCTTGGTATTCATAACCTTGAGCTCGTTGACGGTAGCCTTAGTCATCTTAGGATCAGAAAGGATTGGACCAGACTTGTACTGGTTCAAGTTTGCAATGGTTGTGTTAAACGTCAGGTCGCCCTTAAGGAATAGGCCGTTTGCTTTACGCTCCTCGGTAATCATGGCAAAGCCGTGATCCATTGCCTCTGCGGCTGTCGAGAAGTTCATAAGATGCCCGTTGACATAGACACGACCTGCAGCTCTGGTTCTTACACCAAAGATTGTCTCAAGAAGCTCTGTTCTACCAGCGCCGACAAGACCATACAGACCAAAGATCTCGCCCTTCTTGACGTCAAAGGTGACATCCTGAAGGTATGGCTCATATTTAGTTGAAAGGTGCTGAATAGAAAGATACGTCTTACCAGGTGTATTAGTAACTTCTGGGAAGCGGTTCTCAAGTGAACGGCCAACCATTGCAGAGATGAGCTCATTCATGTTGGTCTCATCGGAGCGCTTGGTCATAACAAGTTTGCCGTCACGAAGAACTGAAATATCGTCACAAATCTCAAAAATCTCATCCATCTTGTGAGAAATGTAAACCAATGAAATTCCTTGCTCTTTGAGCATATGAATCATCTCAAAGAGTTTCTCGACCTCTTGGGTCATAAGTGAAGAAGTAGGCTCATCAAGAACAATAATCTTAGCGTTGTAAGAAATTGCCTTGGCAATCTCGCACATCTGACGCTGAGATACTGACATGTTCTTCATAGGCTGTGTCAGGTCTACAGTCATACCAAGACGCCTGAAGAGCTCATTAGCTTCTTTTTTCATACGTCCCTCGTCGACAACACCCATTGCATTGACGGGATAGCGACCAAGAAACAAGTTATCTACAACATTTCTATCGAGGCACTGGTTAAGCTCCTGGTGAACCATAGCGACGCCATTCTCAAGTGCGTCTTTTGGTCCAGAGAAATTAACCTCTTTGCCGTCAAGAAATATCTTGCCTTCATCTTTTTGATACGTACCAAACAGGCACTTCATCATGGTAGATTTGCCTGCGCCGTTCTCTCCCATAAGACCCATAACGGTTCCACGGCGTACGTTCATTGAAATGTGATCCAGAACGCGGTTACGTCCAAAGGACTTGCTCATTCCATCAATTGTTAGAACGATATCGTTTTCTGTATCTGCCATGTAATCACCCCTTATCTCGCTAAGTTATTACGCTTATTCGCGAGAACACCGGAGGAGAGCAGGTGTCTCCCCTCCGGTATTGTTTCGTGCTATCGACTACTTAATTACTTAAGCAGCTGGGTATAGGAAGAACCGTTGTCGGTCTTAACCATGTTGAATGCAAATGCATCGTACTCGTCAGGGTTGCCAAGACGGTTGGTAATGTTGGACTCAGTCTGGCCGTCGCCTGCGATGAACTCAACGTTGAGGTTGAGCAGTGGAGCGTACTTCTTGAGCAGTGGTACATAGGTTGAACCAAGGAAGTTGTCGCCAGAGTTGTAGGTGTTGAGCCAAACCTTCTTCTCTGGGTGCTTGTCTGCGCTCAGCTGAGCGGAAGCATCCTTGTAAGTAGTGGTTGCGTCAAGGTTATCCTTGTAGTTATCAGCGGTAACTGCGAGGTTGAGAGCGTAGTAAGAACGCTGCTCTGCAACATACTTGTAGTCCTTGGAGTCAATCTTGTTGCCAGCATCGTCAGCGGATTCAATACCAGTGTTGATGTCAACACCGTCGAGAGCGTTACGAAGCAGACGGAGAGTCAGGTAAGCCTGAACATCTGGGTGCTGGGAAATGGTGCCTGCATAGCCGTCAGCAATAGCTGCAACAGCGTCAGAGTTAGCGTCGTAACCAAAGGTTGGGACCTTCTGAGCCTTTGACCATGCGTTGAAGATGGACATGCCCATACCGTCGTTGTTGGAAACAACAACATCAATCTGATCGCCGAAGGAAGAAGACCAAGCAGCAATTGCGTTACCAGCGGTTGCAGCATCCCATGTTGCACCAGCGGTATTCTTCATCTCCTGTGAAGCAAGCTCACGGATGGTGTAGGACTTGCCGCCGACCTCAAGCTTGCCGTCCTGAACAACAGAAGCGGAGCCATCGGTGTTGGTGCCTACTGGATCGGAAATAATCTTGCCGTCCTTCTCGATGCCAGTACCAAGTGCCTTACGGACACCACGAGTACGAGCGATAGAGTCGTTGTGACCAATGTCACCAATTGCAAGAACGTAACCAATGATGCCATCCTTGTTGCGATCAAGCTCAGCTGCGTGAGCCTTGATGTAATCAAGAACCATCTGGCCCTGGAGCTCTGCACCCTGAACTGCATCAAAGCCAACGTAATAGGTGTCTTTGTTGAAGTTAAGAGTGTTTGTATCAAGCTCACCGGTTGAGCTGTTAGAAGGTTGACGGTTGAAGAAGACAACAGGCTTATCCTTGTTCTCTACCTTTGCATCTTTAGCGCCTTCCTCTTTTTTCTCGCTAGGTGCGCAAGCTGCAAGAACGCTAGATCCACCAACGCTAAGAACGCCTAGACCACAGAACTTTAAAAAACTGCGACGAGACACATCCATAGTAGTGACCTTTCTCATTTGTTATGCCTTTTGCATAACACTGACCTTAATGAGTACGTTAACAAATCTCATCACAGCTCTTTGTGAGATGTCGCTCAACGGTTGCAGAAATACCGTAAGCGTTATGTTTTGTACCTTTTACGGTGTCAATTTTGAAGTTTTTGAGGATAAATAAAGAAAAATTGGTCAAATGACCAATTTGCCGAGAAAGTCGTCCTCTTCAATTCTGTGAATAAAAATCTGCTAGTAATGCGAGAAAAGCAGAACGGTTCTTTAAACAAAAAAGACCAGGCAATGCCTGGTCTTGAAAATTCTGGCTCCCCGAGCAGGATTTGAACCTGCGACACGCTGATTAACAGTCAGCTGCGCTACCGCTGCGCCATCGGGGAATATGTGTGCTTCTCAGCGGTGTTTAAGTATAGAGAGACATTCCAAACCATGCAAGCATTATTTAGAAAAAATTTATTCAAATTCCTCTTGCAAAATTTCTCACACCTAAACCAAGAAGCTACTCCTCCATGTAGTCCTTAAGACGACCGGACCTAGAAGGATGACGAAGCTTTGCCAAGGTCTTGGACTCAATCTGACGAATACGCTCACGCGTAACGCCAAACTCCTTGCCTACCTCTTCAAGGGTACGAGGATGACCGTCCTCAAGACCAAAGCGGAACTTAATAACCTTACGCTCACGATCAGCAAGGCCGTCAAGAACCTGCTCAAGCTGCTCACGAAGCATTGAATCAGAAGCTGCATCTGGTGGAGCAACAGCTGAAGAGTCCTCAATAAAGTCTCCAAGCTGGGAATCTTCTTCTTCACCAATAGGCGTCTCAAGAGAGACGGGCTCCTGGCTAATCTTCTGAATCTCGCGGACGCGATCAGGAGACATGCCCATTTCTGCGCCAATCTCTTCTGGAGAAGGATCTCTACCAAGATCTTGCAGAAGCTGACGCTGAACACGGATGAGCTTGTTGATAGTCTCAACCATGTGGACAGGAATACGAATGGTACGAGCCTGGTCTGCAATAGCGCGGGTAATTGCCTGACGAATCCACCATGTAGCATATGTTGAGAACTTAAAGCCCTTGGTGTAGTCGAACTTCTCGACAGCACGAATAAGGCCTAAGTTACCTTCCTGGATAAGATCGAGGAATAGCATGCCACGGCCAACATAGCGCTTAGCAATAGAGACAACAAGACGAAGGTTTGCAGAGATAAGCTGCTGCTTAGCGTCAAGTCCTACGGACTCAATACGCATGAGGCGGCGCTGCTCTGCACGGTTGAGCTCGATGAGGCCATCCTCAAAGTCCTCCAGCTTCTGGGAAGCTGCAGTACCTGCCTCAATCTTCATAGCAAGGTGAACCTCTTCTGATGCAGTAAGCAGGTCTACCTTACCAATCTCTTTAAGATACATGCGGACAGGATCGCCGGTAAGCATAACCGTGGTGGTATCTGAGCGACGAGCACGAGCGCGAGAAGAACGTTTTGGCTTAGAGACTTTTGCCTTAGAAACAGAGCGGAGAGCCTCTTTGACCTCACGTGCCTCATTTACGGCATCAAAATCTTCATCATCTTCATCTTCAAAATCAGATGAATCATCCAAGTCATCATCGGATGAAAAATCATCCTCTACGGCGTCATCTTCAATGGCGAAAGAAACGGTTGCTTCAGATGCGGTAGTAATCTCTACACCTTTAACGCGCAGCGAATCGTACAGATCAGAAAGCTCATCATCGTTAACGTCAACGTCACGAATGGCAACCTGAATATCGTCTTCGCTGATACTACCGTTAGACTTTGAAGAACTTACCAGATCATCAACAATTTTAGTAAGCTCATCTGAGAGTTTAACCTCGTCATTTGCCTTTTTTGCAGCCACAAATATCCTTTCGATAGATTAGCGCAAATTTTTATACCCAAAAGTTTCTCTACCTAATCAAACTACTCATTTTAATTTATAAAAAGTCAGATGAGTAGCATCCCCATAAAATGAGTATTTTCTACTGCCCTGAAGTTAGCCTCTTGCCTAACTCAAGCGCTCGTGTCTGAAGCTCCTGTGCAGCAGCAAGTTGCTCTTCAGCAAGTGTTCCGCTTGAAGACTCCCCTGCATAAGAACTGGAGCGCAGATTTGATCGAATTTCTCGCAATTTACGCTGTACCGAGTAGTAGTCAACAGTGTCCACAATAAACTCAAGCGAGCGACGTGTATCGGAGTTGCCCTCAGATATCACGCGACCAGAAGAAAGAATAGCTGCCGCATTTGGCTCAACAGCCGCAGCTGCGGCAACAACCTGCGCTGGCGTAGCGCCCTCTGGAGTAGCAAGCATGGCCCACGCCATGGTTTGATGACGAGCGTCGGCCCAGACAAAGTCTGCAATACGGTCTTGATACTCTCGCACTAAAGACAAGTTTGTTGCCATAGCACTTAAGAGCTCAAGCTCTGAGTTAACCTGCCTACGATCTTCTGCGGAGAGACCCTGTGAGCCTCGTGGCTCATACGTATCAGCAGAAACGCTATACGATGAAGAATCATCATATGGTGGCGCCTCGTCATACGGTGGGACATCATCGTATGAAGGACCCTTGGCATAAGCTGGAGTTGTGTGGGCACTCTTCTGAGGCTGTTTGCGCGCCATCTTTGAAGTGCGTGAATCTGTAGCGTCATCTTGAATAGTCGCGGCCTTAATTGCGCGCTTTGCTTCCTCGACATCAATATGAAGCAAATCGGACACACGAAGTGCATACTCGCTCAGCAGCACCGATGTCTTGAGCGGGGCCAACAGAGACGCTAAAGCCTCAAGCGCTTTGACTCGACCACCGGGTACAGATAAGTCAAACTGAGCTGTTGTGGCATCAAAGACAAAGTCCATAAGCGGGCGAGCTGCATCTAAGATAGGACGTAGCTTATCTGCACCTGATTCGGCGAGAAACTCCATGGGGTCCTGATTATTTGGCAAAACAACACAGAGAAACGCAGCGGTTGTTTTATCGATAAATTTAATAGCACGAGCAGCAGCATGTTGACCTGCGGCATCACCGTCAAACATGCAAATAATTTTGCGAGCACGCTGGCGATCGATAAGTTTGACGTGCTCAGACGTAAATGCAGTGCCTAAAGCCGCCACAGTGTTGGTAAAACCAGCCTCATGCATGGCAATAACATCAGTGTAGCCCTCGCAAATAATGGCTTCGGACTGGGCAGCAATAGTCTCTTTTGCAACATCGTAGGCAAAGAGGTGCTTACCTTTATTAAAGACAGAAGTGTCTCTGGTATTAAGGTACTTAGGAGCGTTTTCTACCTTTTTAGTAATTCGACCGCCAAAAGCAATAGTTCTTCCCTGCTCATCATGAATAGGAAACATCACTCGATCATAGAACCAGTCGCTGATGCGACCGTTACGCTCGACAGCAAGGTTTGCAGCGATCATCTCTTGCGTGGTATAGCCACATTTACGCAGGTGCGCTACAAGCGCGCCTCTGCCAGGTGCATATCCCAGCTTCCAGCGCTTGCAGACAGCCGCTCCAAAACCGCGACCAGAGAGATATGCACGCGCCGCCTCAGGACCTTCTCCCCTTCCGCGCATAAGCATGGAGTGGAAGTAATTCTCGGCTTCTGTAAGGCACTCAATCAAACGATTCTTGCGAGGTCCTTTAGAAACATGGGCCTCTTCTGAAAGCGTAATGCCTGCTTTATCAGCAAGATATCTAATGGCATCGGGAAAATCCAGGTTTTCTCGCTTCATGACATAGCTGAAGACGTCTCCGCCTTCGGAGCAAGCGCCAAAGCAGTGCCAAAGACCCGTGGAGGGATTTATCTTGAATGAGGGGCTTTTTTCTTGGTGGAAGGGACAGCATCCCCAATAGTCCTGACCTCGAGGTTTAAGCTCAACTGTCTCTGACACAAGCGTGACAAAGTCCGTTGCCTGTCTTACACGCTCTTTATCTTCGTCAGTTATCATCTTCCACCTCCCCGCTTCCTAAATTATATGAAGTCGTACCCAGATTCTGAGCTACCCAATCTATATTTCCACGAACGGCACACTTGAGCTCTTCAAGCGAATCAAATTTTTTAGATTCCCTCAGTCTCTTCACAAATACCGTTTGAACCTGCGAGCCATATAAGTTGCCGCTAAAACCTAGGAGGTTAGCTTCAAGTAAAGGTCCTGTTTGAGACTCAAATGACGGAGCTTTTCCCACATTAACCGCAGCGGGCCATGCTGTTGCGCCGTGAACCACATAGCACGCATACACGCCATCTTGAGGAATGCAATCACGCAGGTCGAGCGAAACATTCGCAGTTGGAAAGCCAAAACCAGTACCCTGGCCTCGGCCGTGCTTGACCACGCCACTCACAAAGTGCCAGCGGCCCAACAGGCTTGCTGCTTCCTCAACTTTACCCTGCTCAAGCAAGTCCCTAATGCGAGTTGCAGAGATTTTCTGTCCACCTGAGCAAAAGAGCTCATGGGCGTGAACTTCAAAGCCATGCTTATACCCAAGCGAAGTTAGCAACGCGCTTCCTTCAGCTCCTTGTGCGCCCAGGCCAAAGTCAGAACCCACATGAACGGACACAGCCGAAACACTTGGAAGCAGCTTGTCCTCGACGTATTGCGTAGCGCTCAATGCCGCAAACTCGCGGGTAAAGTGGTGCACCAAGATGCCATCCACTCCCCATGCAGCAAGTGCACGAAGTCTATCTTCTCCCGAGAGCAACCGACGAGGAGATCCATCAAACAGCACCTCAACAGGGTCTGGCAGAAACGTCACAGCCACAAGTGGTACATTGCGAGCTTCGGCGTCCTTTTTTGCGCTGGCGAGAAGCCCTTGGTGGCCCTCATGAAGACCATCAAAGACACCAAGCACGCACACGCAAGGTTGCTTGTAACAGTTAGAACGCAATGTATAGAAGTCAGCGTCACCAAGCTCTAAAGGAGCAGGAAGAAGGCTTCCATACATCACCGATTGTGCTATGCGTTCAACCTTATACAACGTACGTCCCTACTTACACAAAATGCCTTGAGAAAAATTTGTTTGGCAGACGAGCGAAGAACCCTGTCTACACCAAATGCCTACCAGGAGGTTATTCCACACCAGACTCACAAGAGAATTGTGAGGCGTATCTGAGAGATCTTCAGGAATACCAAAACGCTTACCAACCTCTACACACTTGTATTCAACTGGAGTGAGTTTGTGCACTGGATATCCAAGGACCTCTGTTGGATTGAG
>CALIZK010000035.1:0-26937 GCA_938028635.1 uncultured Atopobium sp. | reverse complement strand
CAGTACCAGAGGTAAGAACGCCGCTCAGAACGTTTGTAGCAGCTGCGGCAACAGCTGGACTAATTGCCTGAACTGGATTGTCCTTGTGTTCGTAGATAACGTTACCGTTACGGTCTTCGATGCGTGTAATTGCTACAGCATCACGGCGTACACCACCTGCGGCAAGCGTTGCAAACGCCGTGCACTGCTCAATTGGAGTAACACCCTGAGAGCCCAAAGTTGTGGACAGGTAAGGCTGTAGCTGTGTACGAATGCCCATGGCATAGCACGTCTGAAGGATCTTGTCGATACCAATAGCTTCTGCAACTTGTGCATATACCGTGTTGGAAGAGTAAACCGTACCCTGACGTAAGGTAATTGCACCATAGCTGTAGTTACCTGCATTTCTAACCAGCCAGGTAGGAGTAATCTGCATAGGGGAGTTGCCATTAAGAACAATCTCTGGATTCATGCCCTCAGAAAGGGCCGCTACCAGCGTATACATCTTAAAGCTGGAGCCCATCTGACGGTTACTACTGGTTGCGATGTTGTACTGGCTCTTAGAGTAATCCTGTCCGCCAACCATTGCCTTAATGTAGCCAGTTTGAGGATCAATAGAAACCAAAGCAGCACCCAGGCGAGGATTGCCAAGCTCAGCGATACGCCTTGTAGCAGCCTCATCAGCGTCTTTCTGGAGGTCAGGATCAAGCGTGGTGTAAACGCGCAATCCACCCTGAAGAATGGTATCGCTATCAAAGTCTTCCTGAAGCAGACTACGAATATAGTCAGTCCAGTAAGGGAACTGGCCAATGTTGTCGGTCAAAGTACCAGGATTAAGCACTAAGTCCTCAGCAACAGCCTCATCGTATTGCTCCTGCGTAATATCACCTGCGCGAAGCATACGCTCAAGAACAGTGTTGCGTCTTTCTCTTGCAGCCTCTGGATTGACGGTTGGGTCATAGGCAGAAGGTGCGTTTGGAAGACCAGCAAGTGTTGCAGCCTCAGCAAGAGTTAAGTCACTTGCATGCTTGTTGAAGTAGATAATACTTGCTGCTTCAATACCGTAAGCACCATTACCGTAGTAAATGGTGTTGAGGTACATATTAAGAATCTGGTCCTTAGTAAACTTCTTCTCCATCTGAATAGAGATGTAAGCCTCGCGGACCTTACGCTTCAAAGAACGCTCAAACTGCTCGTTGGAAAGAACAGTGTTACGAACAAGCTGCTGCGTAATGGTGGAAGCGCCTTCGCCGCCACCAAACAGAGAGCCAACAGATGCACGGACAATACCCCAGGGGTCAATACCACTGTGGGAATAGAAGCGCTTATCCTCAGTATCAATGGTGCCCTGAATAACATAAGGAGAAATCTGATCCAAGGTAACGGAACGGCGCTGCTGCAGATAGAAGTCAGCAATGTCGTTACCCTTGGAGTCATAAACGCGGGTAGGCTCTGCTACCAGGTAGGCATCAGCAGAGTTGTAATCAGGCAGGTCCTCGAGCCATGAAGAAACAGCTGCACCCAAAGAAAGAGCAAGTGCAAGCGCGAGAAGAGCCATAAAGCCAAAGAATCCAGCAATGCCAAAACCTACGGCATGTGTATTTGCGTGTTTACGTGCACGACGGGTTCTAATACCCATTGAGCCTCCTTGTCATAGCTCTCACTATTATAGTCTGATATTTATGTTTCAGTGAATAAAGAGTTACAACTCTGTTGTATTCTGATAGATAACATTTTTGATTGATACTATTTGTAGCAGTAATTATATGGTTTAACAGGCTTGCGTTGAGAGGATACAGAGTGCTTTCAGTAGAAGAACAGCTCCGTGTTATTACTTCAGGAACTATGCAGATTGTTCCTTTGGACGGTCTAAAAGAGAAACTCAAGAAGGGCACTCCTCTTAACATCAAGCTTGGCGTAGATCCAACAAGTCCTGATTTGCATCTGGGTCACGCAGTTCCTCTGCGCAAGATGCGCCAGTTCCAGGACCTTGGCCATAATGTCACGTTGATTATTGGTAGTGGCACTGCGCTGATTGGTGACCCATCTGGGCGTGACTCTACCCGTCCTCCACTGACGTCAGAGCATGTAGGTGCCAATGCAGAGACCTACGTTAACCAGGCGATGAAGATTTTAGATCCAGAAAGAACTACCGTTGTTCATAACGGTGACTGGATTAAGCCTATGAACCTTGAGACCATGCTTGGCCTTATGAGCAAGTTCACTATTGCTCGTATTCTTGAGCGAGAAGACTTCTCTAATCGTTATCACAACCAACAGCCAATTGCTCTACATGAATTTATTTATCCAGTTCTTCAGGCATATGACTCTGTTGTTATTAAGGCAGACGTAGAGATGGGCGGAAACGATCAGATCTTCAACTTGCTTGCTGGCCGAGATCTTATGCGTGATATGGACATGGAGCCGCAGATTGCGCTTACCATGCCTCTTCTTGTAGGTACTGATGGTACTAAGAAGATGAGTAAGTCTTATGGCAACTACATTGGACTTACTGATGAGCCAAACGATATGTTTGGCAAGGTCATGTCTATTACTGACGAGATTATTCCAATGTATTACCGTCTTTGCTCAACGCTCTCTATTGATGAGCTTGATGCTATTGACAGGAGCTTTGAGGACGGCACCGCTGATCCTTACCAGCTCAAGCGTGCTCTTGGTAGAAATATCGTTGATCTTTATCACGGTGAGGGAGAAGGCCTTAAAGCACAGGCGGCCTTTGATGCTCAGTTTAAGAACAATGAGGTTCCTGAAGATGTCAAAGAGTTTGCAATTTCTCTTGAAGCGGATGAAGATGGTCTCATTTACCTGCCAAAGATTTTGGTTGAGGTAGAAATTGCTTCAAGTAATGGTGAGGCTCGTCGTCTTATTGACGGCGGTGGTATCAAGATTAACCAGCAGCCTCTTCCAGCAAAGACCTATAAGGTTGAGCCATCGGTTCTTGAGAAAGCTCTTCTCCAGGCAGGTAAAAAGCGCTGGGCTCAGCTCATCTAAAACAGAAGCACTAATTAAGGGCGCATACGCATGTGGAAACAATTTGTTCTTGTTCTTATAGTTACAACAGCAATTGTTTTTGTTCCAGGATATCTGGGTGCTCGTTTATCAGGCGGTAAACGAGCACTTTCACTTGCCGTGGCTGGTCCCTTGAGCGTTGGTTTTTATATTGTTGCGGGCATTGCAATGTATCCTCTTGGTCTCAAGGGGCTTATCCCGCTTTTTGCTTTTGCCCTGTGCTTCTTGGCTTTAATTGCGGCATCTCGATTTGGCTCAGAGAGACTTGTACATAAAAAGATTCATTCTTCTTTGTCGATTTCTTTGCCGGGAGTCTGCATTGTTATTTGTCTTGGCGCACTCGCAGCAAGTTATGTGTTTTATCGAGGTCTTGGAAATCCAAATAACTTCTTGCAATATGACGATAACTACACTCATATTTCTTATATCAATAGAATTATTCAAACAGGTATTTTCTCGACCTTAAAGGCATCTGTTTTTGATGGTTTGCCACTTTCTACACCACAGCCCTTCTCGGGTTCTTGGTACTATCCACTGGCATTTCACAGCTTTGCTTCAGCAGTTGCGCTGGTTACACACTGCTCAATTGGAATGGCAGAAAATGCCGTTAATGTGGTGTGGACCGGCTTAGTGTACCCATTAGGACTTTTTGCGCTTGTTTCAAAGATTTTTGGAAAGAAAATCCAGGCGGCAGTACTTGCACCCTTTGCAGCATTTGCCAATATGGCATTTCCTGTCCGCATGCTCACAGTCCATGGCCCGTTTCCAAATATGCTTTCCTTCTGCTGTGTTCCTATAGCAGTGTATTTGTTTGTGCAACTCCTTGATTCGATTGCGCAATCGTCTTCTCATAAACATGGCGAGAAACCCCAGAAGGCTTCAGATATCTTCATGCTCATTTCGGTACTTTTGGGAATTGTTTTTTGCCATCCAAATGGTGCATTTTTCTGGGCAATTATGGTGTTCCCTTACGTGTTAGTTTCATTTATCCCACGCATGGTGACCAATAAATACGCAGATAAAAAGAATAAAGTTGCTATCTTAGTTGCCTTTGAGACGCTCTGTATTGTCCTTTGTATTGGTATGTGGACCATTGTTTTGAATAGCAGCTTTATGAAATCTGTTGTGCATTTTCTTTGGGGTTGGGATATAAACCCACTTGACTCAATTATGCATATTGCCACTCAGTCGTTCATCATGAATGTCCCAGAAGCAGTTTGTACGGTGCTTTTCTGGGTTGGCTTTATCCACGCTCTTCTCGTTAAAAAATCTCGTTGGTATGCTTGCAGCCTGCTCTTTGTTTCTATTTTCTTTGTTGTGGGACTTATGGGTAACGTAGATGTAAAGCGTTTTCTTATTGGCTTTTGGTACACAGACCCAGAGCGTATTGCTGCCATCATGTGTATCACCTCTACGCCATTAGTTTTACAAGGTGGTATTGATATTGTTTCTGCTGTTTTAGTTGTACTTCAAAAAGTAAAACATGCAGTAAGACCTGCTCAGTCCGCTACAAGCGATAAGCCACGTTTGTCGCGTAGTCGAATTTCTCTTCTTAAGAGTGCGTTTGCAATTTTACTTTCTATTCCTGTCGTATATGCACTGTGGACCCCAGTTGATCCTTTGCAGTTTCAGACACATGAGCCAAGTCGTTTTCAGATGAGTCTACATTGGATGAGCGAGTCATATATTCCACAAGATTGGAAGACTTACTCGGCCACTGAACAGGCCTTTGTTCAAAGAGTAAAGGAGATTGTTGGGGACTCAGTTGTGCTCAATAATCCATTTGATGGTTCGTCGCTGGCTTATGCAGTGGATGGCTTAAACGTGTACTACAAGTTTAAATACAATGATAATGAGTCACCTGAAAGCAGGTTGATTAGAGAAAAGCTAAATCGCGTGTTTTATGAAAAATCGGTTCAAGATGCCGTTCGTTCTGTTGGCGCGCAGTATTTTATTCGTTTGAATATGTATCCAGATGATCAGTATCCAACTATGCCTAAAGAAGAAGGAATGTGGTCTGGTCTTAATATTGACAATGGTGCTCCAGGATTTGAGTTGGTACTTGAAGAAGGACCGTATAAACTTTATAGAATCACAGCGATTGATGGGGAGTAATTTTGAAAGGCATTATTCTTGCAGGAGGTAGCGGTACCAGGCTTTATCCGCTGACAACCGTTACGTCTAAACAGCTCCTGCCTGTTTATGACAAGCCAATGATTTACTATCCTCTGTCTACGCTTATGCTGGCGGGGATTAGAGACATTCTTGTTATCTCTACTCCTCGTGACCTTCCAAATTTTGAAAAGCTTTTGGGTGACGGTTCTGATTTTGGCATCTCTATCAGCTATGCCGAACAACCTTCTCCAGATGGATTGGCTCAGGCATTTGTTATTGGTAAAGAGTTTATTGGTGATGACGCTGCTGCTCTGATTCTTGGAGATAATATCTTCTATGGAAACGGTCTTTCAGGACTTGTGAGAAAAGCTGCCCAGCAAGCACAAACGTCTGGTCGTGCCACAGTTTTTGGCTATCACGTTGATGATCCGGAGCGCTTTGGTGTTGTTGAGTTTGATAAGAACTACAACGCTATTTCAATTGAAGAAAAGCCAGCTCATCCAAAGTCTAACTACGCGGTCACTGGACTTTATTTCTATGATCAGCGTGTTACCGATCTGGTAAAGCAGGTTAAGCCAAGCGCACGTGGTGAGTATGAAATCACTGACCTTAATCGACTCTATCTTGATGATGGCACGCTTGACGTGGTCACCCTTGGTCGCGGCTTTGCGTGGCTGGATACAGGAACTATGGAGTCTCTGTTTGAGGCATCAACCTTTGTCCGTACTGTTGAGACGGCACAAGGTCTTCCCGTAAGCGTTCCAGAAGAAATTGCTTTTGAGAACGGCTGGATCGACAGTTCAAAACTCATCGAATGTGCAGAACGTTACGGTAAATCTACCTATGGTGAGCACCTTAAGAGTGTTGCAGAGGGACGTATTCTTCCTTCTGAAAAAGGGGAGTAAGATGCGAATTCTTATTACTGGCTCTCACGGTCAGTTAGGCAATGAACTCAAACGCCTTTTTGAGACTGGTGTCTCTGAGATTGGCCCAATTCCAGAGGTTTTTGTTGAACCAGATGTTGATTATACCGACGCAGACGAGCTTGACATTACTAGCACTGAGGCAGTTAATACATGGTTTGACCAGCACGAACACTATGACGTTGTTATTAACTGTGCTGCCGCAACAAATGTAGATGGTTGCGAGAGCAATTTTGAGATGGCGTTTGCGGTAAATGCGCTTGGTCCTATGAATCTTGCGCGAGCTTGCAGCTCTACACAAACAAAGCTTGTTCAGGTATCCACTGATTATGTCTTTAGCGGTAAGGAAAGCTCTCCTCGCACAGAACAAGATGCTCCTTATCCTGTTTCTGCGTACGGTCGTTCAAAATTAGCGGGAGAGGGACTTGCGCTGGCCGCAAATGCTCAAACGTTTGTGGTTAGAACAGCGTGGCTTTATGGTTATGTTGGCAAGAACTTTGTGGCAACCATGCGCGCTCTTGGTGCAAAGTATCCAGAGATTAGTGTTGTTGATGATCAGGTAGGAAATCCTACCAGCGCAAATGATCTGGCTCACGCAATTTTGTGCATTGCTGCTACTGAGAACTATGGCATCTATCACGCAACCAATGAGGGAACATGCTCATGGGCTGATTTTGCCGAAGCTATTATGGCTGGTAGTAATCTCGATTGTAAGGTTACCAGGGTAACTTCTGCTCAGTGGAAAGAGATGCACCCAGAAAGTGCTTCTCGCCCCGCATATTCATCTTTGGTAAATAGGCATCTTGAGAGTACCATTGGAAATTGTATGAGGCCTTGGCAAGAGGCTCTTGCGACATATCTTTCGAAGGTAGAAAGAGGTTAGTGTGAAGACCTATTTAGTAACTGGTGGAGCTGGATTTATTGGTTCAAACTTCATCCACTACATGCTTAGAAGAAATAAGGACATTCATATTTTGAACGTGGACGTCCTGACCTATGCTGGTAACCTTGAGAATCTTTCGGAATATGATCAAGATCCTCGTTACACCTTTGCTCACGTAGACATTAGGGATAAAGAGGCTCTTACGCAGCTGTTTGAGACTCATCATCCCGATTATGTTATCAACTTTGCTGCAGAGAGCCACGTAGATCGCTCCATTGAAGATCCAGGTTCCTTCGCTGATACTAATGTCATGGGTACTGTTGCGCTCCTGAGCGTTGCAGAATCTTTCTGGAATGATGGTCAGGGTTCTTACGGAGACCATAAGTATCTGCAGGTTTCTACTGATGAGGTCTATGGCTCACTGCCACTTGATGACCCAGAGGCATTTTTCCGTGAGACCACACCTTTGAGTCCACACAGCCCTTACTCTGCATCCAAGGCTTCTGCTGATATGTTTGTAAAAGCCTGGCATGATACGTACGGATTTCCTGCGGTAATCACGCGTTGCTCCAACAACTATGGCCCCTATCAGTTCCCCGAGAAGCTCATTCCTCTGATGATTGAGAATTGCCTGGAGCACAAGGCGCTTCCTGTTTATGGTGACGGACTGAATGTTCGTGACTGGCTCTACGTTGATGACCACTGCAAGGCAATTGCTATGGTTCTTGAGGGTGGCAAGCTGGGCGAGGTTTATAACGTTGGTGGTCATAACGAGCGCAATAACCTCTACATTGTTAAGCGTATCATCAGTGAAGTTGCAAGAATCACTGGCGACACTCAGATTACTGAGGATTTGATTTCTTACGTTACTGATCGTAAGGGTCATGACCGCCGTTACGGTATTGCGCCAGATAAGATTAAAGAAGAGCTTGGCTGGTATCCAGAGACTCCATTTGAAGAGGGAATTGTTACCACTATTAACTGGTATCTGGAGAACCGCAAGTGGGTTAAGAATGTAGTTTCTGGTGATTATCAGGACTATTACAAGAAGATGTACGAAGGTCGATAATAAAAAAGACACTTTATGATGTGACCCCCCAAAAGTTAGATTTTTAGCGTAGCAGTTTATATGGCTGCTACGCTATTTTTAGCAGTCAAGAGTCTAAGCCTGTATTGCACTGGGCTTAACCATCCTAGTTTTTAATTCTTTGTTCAAAATAATATATATCTTGTTAAAATTTGAACATTGGAGTACTATCTCAAGAGTGTTTTAGATTGATATTTTTTATTGTTATCAGAGGTCTTCATTTGGAGGAACCGTGGCACTAACAAATAACGTGTTTTCTGTATTAAAAACTATTGCTCTTTCTGACGAGAAGCTCAATCAGAGACAGCTTGCAGAAGAAACTGAGCTTTCTTTGGGATCAGTTAATTCAGCAGTAAAAACGCTTGAGGACCAGGGTCTTATTGAAGAGGGACTCATCACACCAAAGGGTCTTGAAGCTCTGAAACCTTATGAGGTTAAGAATGCCATTATTATGGCAGCTGGTCTGTCTTCTCGCTTTGCACCTATTTCTTATGAGAAGCCAAAGGGTGTTCTGAAGGTTCGTGGAGAAGTTCTGATTGAGCGTCAGATTCATCAGTTGCTTGAAGTCGGTATTACTGACATCACTGTTGTTGTGGGTTATAAGAAGGAGTACTTCTTCTATCTGGAGGAGAAGTATGGCGTCAAGATTGTTGTTAACCCAGATTATGCAACAAGAAATAACAACTCTACGCTTTGGTATGTGAAAGATCAGCTTGATAATACGTATATTTGCTCTTCTGATGATTACTTTACTCAGAATCCTTTTGAGCACTATGTCTATGAGGCCTATTACTCAGCAACGTATGTTGCAGGAGAGACTGATGAGTGGTGCCTTAAAGAGGGACGTGGTGGACGTATTACCGGCGTAGAAATTGGCGGTTCAAATTCTTGGATTATGCTTGGTCACGTCTATTTTGACAGGCAATTCTCAAAGAAGTTTGTAGACATTCTTGAGGCTGTCTACGACAAGCCAGAAACCGTTGATATGCTCTGGGAAGAGATTTACGTCCGTCATATCAAAGAGCTTTCCATGACCATTAGAAAGTATCCTGACGGTGTTATTTACGAGTTTGATTCCCTTGATGAGCTTCGTCAGTTTGACCCAGCATTTATTGAGAACATCGACTCAGAGATTTTTGACAACATTGTCTCGGTTCTTCATTGCCAGAAGAAGGATATCCACGGTTTCTATCCTCTAAAACAGGGACTTACCAATTTATCTGCTCACTTTATTGTGGGATATGGTGATGATGCTCAGGAGTATGTCTACAGGCATCCAGGTGTTGGTACCGAGAAACTCGTTGATCGTGCAGCTGAAGAGGCTGGTCTTCGACTTGCTCGTGAGCTGGGCCTAGACAACACCTTTATTTACGAGGACCAAAAAGAAGGTTGGAAGATTTCCAAGTTTGTGAAAAACGCTCAGAATCTTGATCCTCATAACCCTGAGCAGCTCAAGCGCGCAATGGAGATGGGTTATAAACTGCATCATAGCGGCGCGTCACTTGATCGTTCTTTTGACTTTGTCAACGAGGGTCTTAATTACGAGAAACTCCTGCTTGAAGAGGGTCCTATTGAGATTCCTGGCTACTACGAGCTTCGCGAGAAGGTCCTGCGCTTGAAGAAGTTTGCAGACGCAGATCAGTATCCAATTGTTATTTCACACAATGATTTCTTCTATCTGAATTTCTTGATTGATGAGGCCGGTACCTACAGCCTTATTGACTGGGAATATGCGGGAATGTCAGATGAGGCTAATGACTTTGGTACCTTCACAGTTTGCTGTGAGCTTACTGACGATGAGGCTAATGCTGCTATTGATTACTACTTTGGAAAAGAGGCAACTTTTGAGCAACGCAGACACTTCTGGAGCTATGTAGTCTTTGCCGGTTGGTGCTGGTATCTCTGGTCTCTGGTTAAGGAAGCAGAGGGCGAGAACGTAGGCGAGTGGTTCTTCATTTACTATCGCTATGCTGCAAACAATATTGATCGTGTTCTTTCTTGGTACGAAGACGCTCAGAACTAAGAGCAAAAGGAGAAACTATGTATTACGGTCTTTTAAGCGGTATTCTTTGGGCGGTTGATACCGTTATTCTTGGCGTTGCTCTTGGTATGAGTCCTTATGTTGATTCAGCTCAGGCGTCATTTGTCAGCGCATTCATGCACGATTTCTTTGCCGCTGCTATTCTTCTTGTCATGATGGCTCAGAAAGGCAGACTTAAAGACACCCTTGAGGCAGCAAAAACAAAGAGTGGCCGTGTAGTTATGCTTGGCGCACTTCTGGGTGGACCAATTGGTATGAGTGGCTACCTAGCTGCTATTAACACCATTGGACCTGGTTACACCGCTGCAATTTCAGCTTTTTATCCAGCCGTCGGCTCGCTTTTAGCATGGCTTTTGCTCAAAGAAAAGATGAACTTAAAGCAGATTATTGCCCTTATCGTTGCTCTTGTTGGCGTCATGGTTATTGGTCTCTCAACAGCAGCAGGCGAGGGTAACGGAAATGTTCTTGTGGGTATCTTGGGCGTTGCTGCTTGTGTCTTTGGCTGGGGATCTGAGGCGGTTATTTTGGCTTGGGGTATGCAAGACGATGCTGTTGATAATGAGACTGCTCTTCAGATTAGGGAAACCACCTCTGCGTTTGCTTATGGTCTTCTCATCTTGCCATTGGCTGGTTCCGTTGATTTTGCTGCACAGGTTGCACTAACTCCTGCTAATGGCGTTGTCTTTATTGCTGCTCTTGCAGGTACCGCCTCATATCTCTTCTACTACAAGGCAATTGACGCCATCGGTGCTTCTCGCGGTATGGCACTGAACATTTCTTACTCTGCATGGTCGGTCATTTTTGCAGCTCTTGCAGGTATTATCCTGCCAACAATTATGCCTGAAGCAATTCCATCTCCACTGGTTGTAATTTGCTGTATTGTCATTATTGTAGGAACGGTTCTTTCTGCAACTCCAGATTGGAGTGAGCTGCTCAAGAGAGATTAGTTTGTTTCTGCAATTCTAGATGTCTTAAAAAACGAGTCATTCTGTGGTAAGAATGACTCGTTTTTGTTTATCTAAAGCTTTTAGCTCTGTGTTTGTGAGCTATTTATCGGAGACTAATCTCCAGTTATT
This sequence comes from uncultured Atopobium sp., assembly GCA_938028635.1. GTDB lineage: Bacteria > Actinomycetota > Coriobacteriia > Coriobacteriales > Atopobiaceae > Lancefieldella. The sequence goes on along the minus strand of CALIZK010000035.1, from coordinate 15,803 downwards.
TCCTGTCAAACTCCAGGCAGTAAAGTCGGTTGCATCGCCATTGATGACAAACTCTCTAAGTTCTGCATCGCGGTTATTCTCGGTAATAGTTTCAATGTAGTAACGAGGACGATTCTCTCCCTCATAAGACTCATCAAGAGGAGTGGTGTAGTTAGAGAGCATCTGAGAATCTGCGCCCATATCTTTAAGTGTTTGAGCCAGGATATCGTAGTGCCAAACAGGAGCGTCTGAGACCTGCATAGGCTGAGCTGCGGCTTCCGCGCTTTGACCAGCAGGTTTATAGAAGATTGCTGGAGCAGAAGTCTCTGTAATGTCGTTTGGCGTCAGATACCAGCGACCATGGTCAGCAGTCACAATAATAGAGGTGTTTTCGTAGAGACCAAGGCGCTTAAGTTCTGCAATATAAGCATCTACGATTTTCCAAGCACCGCGTGTCTGCTCGATCTCATTTTCTTCGCTTGGATCTTTAGGGCGCTCAAGGTTCCTATTAAGAATAAAAGGACCATGGGAGCCCATAAGATGGATAAAGCGGAAGCTTCCCGTATCGTTTTCATCATGAACAGACAAACCATAGTGCTGGAGTTCTTGGTAATACTTAAGATCGTCTTCGTTATAGCGCTGAGAGGACATGTCAACCTCGTCATACGTAAATTTCCTCATCATACGCATGTTAAGGTCCTCGGTGTAATACCAGAAGCGAGGTTTAATTACCCAAGGCATATCTCTGCAGAAAGCCGTCTTATAAAGAATACGCAGCGCACCAAGAACGTTGAGCTGATTCTCTGAACCACGACCGCGAAGCTCGTGATAGTTGATAGTGCGGTTGTGCATATAGTCGGTATAAATTGAATTGAAGTTATCGGTATACAGGCCAACGGAATAGCCAAGCTTATTGATGTCATCAAGATAATGGCTGTTATCTGCCCAACCATTAACAAAGTCTCCAAATGATTGACCGGGTTGTAGACGATTCTCAAAGACAAGAGAAGGAATTCCATAGCGTGTAGGAATCATTGAACCCGCGGAATTTCTGTACCAGGTAAAGCCTGTCATATGAGTAAATGTCTCGGGATATTCGTTATAAAGTTGCTGTACAAAGGCGGTGTCGGTGGTGTCTAGGACAAACACCACGACATTCTTCTTGGAAGAAACATTAAAGAGACCATCTCTTGTTGCATAAATTTGCTGAGATTCTCTTGTGTTTACATCTGTAAAAGCTGATACAGCTGGTCCCCAGAGACTTGCAACGCCAACTGCCTGAACAATGATAAGTGCAGTCGCAGTTACCAAAAGGCCAGTTCGGAGCTGACGTGCTTTTAGGAGCGAGAAGGTCACTGCAGCTGCAATGATTGCCAGCCAGATGAGGCCAGAGACAATCATTTGACTGGTGAAGTTGGACCAAATGACCTCGTGACCATCTGCAAGTGGCATGCCACCGTTCAAGAACACTGCTTGAACATACGATGCCACGCCGATGGCGCCTACGAGTGCAACTGCAACGTTAAACACACGCTTACGCAGGAGTGAAAGCGCTGTAGTAGAAACAAGCGTTAGTAAAAGACCAGATAAAAATACAGGACCTGCTACGTCATTAAGACTAAACGATAAATCCTTTGCATTGCTTGCCACCAGCTCAAGTGGGGCTACAATCAAGATAGTAAAGACGGTGAAGAAGGAAACAAGAAATGCGACACCAATGCGACCTTTGGGCTTGAGGGTGCCCTCTTTTTGCTCTTTAAGTCGAACGGCTTCTGCTGCGAGGATCTCTTTCATCTGAGCGTTTGCAGCTTCTGCACCTTTGGCGTCAACCTTGTGAACTTTGCCTTCAACAATCTTGTTTGCATTCTCGTCAATCTTAAGGATGCGGAACAGTACTTTGCGAGAACGCCTAAACGCAACGCCAAGCACTGCAGAGAGTGCAACTACGACCGCTGCTAGTGCCTGAATGGTGTAGGTCATAACTGACGGGTCAACGTAAGCCTGGGCTGTTGCTGGCAGAAGTGCCCACCAAATCAACGTCAACGCAAGCGTGTAGAGTGAGCCATGGATGATGAACAGAATTTTATTGGCTGACGATGTGGTCATGGTCAATGAAACCCCTTGTATAAGTGAAATAGATTTAACAGAGTTTATTTTATCTTTTTATCAAAAAGAAACTCGCAACAAGATGCCAATAATGCTTGTATATTGTTATCTTTATTCTATCATCGCTAGCTGTTACTTTTTTGTCCGCTCTTATAGGCCATGTTAATGAGCTTGGCCACAGGAGCTGGCCAAAACTTCTTGAGCATCTCCAGATCTTCTTGTTCACGACGGTTATCGTGAATAAGGTGGCTGGTTTCAGAGTCTTCATGGATGCGGTGAAGCATCAGCACACGGGTGTCGTACAAGAAATCACCCTCACGCTTACTAATTGCTTCCCATGCTTCCCAGTCTAAATTGGAGCCAAATCCAGCTTTGAAAACAGGGACGTCAAGATTGGGAAGAACCAATGTGGTACTTGGGCAACAAATGGCGCAGCCCAGCTCAAGCGCACGACGTTTAGCCCATGCCTTACCTGCATTTTCTGGCTTTGAGAGCGAGTACAAGAGGCGACGCTTTACCTTAAGCAAACGATTCTCAAGGACTTCCTCGCCATCACGAAGCTCACCATAATTGGTGAAGTAAATAAGTGGGCGAGAAGAGCTATTCACGCGTTCAAGCATATACTCTGCATAGTTGGGTTTATAGAGGTCATCTTGATGAGCGATGGTAACCAGAGGAGTTGTGCAAACGCTTACCGCAAAGTTCCAGTCACCAGCGATGCCTCCTGGACCAGGATTTACGTGCATAGGAATGTTGTACTTCTCGCAAAGAGACTGAATCAGTTTGTTTGGTGTTGAAGTGGCCAAAAGAATATTTGTAGACAGTGTTTGCTCTTTGAGCGAGAGAATGCACTCTTCTAGATAGGGACTCTCGCCATAAGCGCAGACAGCAAACGTGTGATTCTGAGGTGTATACATTGGTCTATCCAATCGATTAACTCCGATGTCTAGTATTATAAGAATGTTATCGGACAACATGCTGGAGGCTACAATGAGCTCAGAAAAATATGTTTCTTATGAAAATCCAGATGATCTTAGACGAGTTCAAATTCTTTCAACAATTTTAATAGAAGAACTCAATAGGGTTTGTAAGGAATTAAACATCTCTTATCAAGCCTATGGCGGAACGGCTATTGGTGCAGTAAGACACAATGGATTTATTCCATGGGATGATGACGTTGATGTTTCAATGTTTCGTGAAGATTATGAGATTTTTTTGGAAAAAGCTCCTGCACTTCTTCGCCCTGATTTTGTTATTCACAACGGTCGAAACAACGATAATTTTCCCGCAGTTATAACACATCTATCGTTAAAAGACACTGTTCGAGTACCTGATGAATTTATGACCTGTCCGTTTAAACTTGCTATTGCCATTGATATTTTTCCTTTTGACAAAATTCCGACTGATCAAAAGGTTCTTGCCTCAGTAAAGCGTCGAACATGGTTTTGGGGACGTTTGAATTTCTTATTGGCTACTCCAAGACCAAGAATTCCACTTTCTGGAGTCAGACGTTATTTGGCTTTAGCAGGTTGTTTTGCAATTCACGGAATACTTCGTTTTTTACATGTTCCATCAAAATACATCCTAGATAAGTGGGACCAGGCTGCCCGTACTGCGGATGGCGAGAATACCACTCATTACGCCAGTTTTGTTGAACCTGATCCAGAGAATTGGTCAATGGACAAAGAGGATGTTTTTCCTATGGTGCGCGTTCCTTTTGAGGACATTACTACTACGCTTCCTAAGGAGTATGACAAGCTTCTTACCAGGGGATATGGTGATTACATGCAGCTTCCTCCAGAGAAGGATCGTAAAAATCATCATCCTGGTGCACTTGATTTTGGCAAGTGGAAAGAGGTAGACGTTACCAAAGGAAGTCGTCAGGCATTTGAAGATTTTGGCCAGAAAAACTAATTATGACTATTGATTCTTCTGCGGAACAGCTTAAGAAAAACTACTTCTGGAATACCCTCGGTTCCTTAATGAATGCAGCTTCAACGGTACTTATGTTGATGGTAGTCACACGTACCATGGGAGCTGCTGCCGGTGGTATTTTCTCGCTTGCATACGCTGTTGCTCAGCAGCTTATGGTCATTGGTCACTTTGAGATTAGAACATACCAGGTTACCGATACAGAAGAAGTATTTTCGTTTGGAGTGTATCTTGCTGTACGAATCATCACAACCGTTTTGATGATTGCGGGAATTATTATTTTTACCTTGCAGTCTCAGGGGTTGAGTTACGAGGGCGTGCTGTATGCCCTGATTGCATCATTGCGTCTGTTTGACGTTGTAGAAGATGTTTTCCACGGCATGTTCCAACAACATGGTCGCTTAGATATTGCGGGAAGAGCGTTCTTTTACCGTGTACTTGCAACCGTTGTTGGCTTTGCAGTAGGTGTACTTCTTACAAAGAATTTGCTTATTGGTGCAGCTGTTTCATTTGTTGCTTCGTTAGTGGTTATGGTTGCACTTGTTATTCCTCCTACTAAGCAGATGGCATCACTGAGACCTACGTTTGACGGTAAGCAAATTGCAAAGCTGCTGGTTACTACTGCTCCTTTGTTTGCTGGTTCATTCTTGCTGACGTACGTTGTTGGTGCTCCTCGCTATGCACTGGGAGGTCTGAGCGATCAAGCACTTCTTACGTTCTTTACGGCATTGGCTATGCCCGCTATGGTTATCAATCTTTTAAGTAACTTTGTCTTTAAGCCGCTGCTTACTCAGATGGCTGAATATTGGAATAATCAGCAAGACAAGCAGTTTGTTGGATTGATTCTTAAAGGCTTTGCCGTAGTTGCCCTGGCAACAGCGCTTTCTATGGCCCTCGCATGGCCGCTAGGAGCTCCAGTTCTTGGACTTTTGTACGGCCTTGATTTTGAACCGTATAAGTTAGAGCTTTTGATGCTGCTCTTTGGTGGCTTGCTTAATGCTTTAACGGTTATCTTGTACTACGCGGTAGTAACCATGCGTAAGCAGGTTGCGGTGTTTGTGAGCTACGCTGCAGGTGCAGGTTTTGCCGCGCTTACAGGAGGATGGCTTGTAGGTAACTTTGGCATTATGGGAGCATGTGTGCTCTATGATATCTCGCTTGCAATTCTTGCTCTGGTATTTGGAATCTTCTGCTTCTTGGGATTTAAAGACCAAAAGAAAAAGTCCGCTGCGTAAGCGGACTTTTTAAATAAAGCACAGGTAGATGAGCATGCTGTCAGAGACCGACACGTCGTTTACACGCGCGTACGCTGGTTAAGATCAGTTACAAAATCAAGGTTTTTCTCGTCACGCGCATCTTTGTCGCGTAGGGCAAGCTCAGCTGAAAGCTGCTCAACCTTATAGGTGAGCTTGGAGATTGCACAAGACTGATGGAACAGCCTAATAAGCATCAGCACAATAACAAGTAGCATGACAAAATTTGCGGGACTCATAAAGCCAAAAAGCCCAGCAAAGAAATACGCAAGCTGGGGGATAAGCGCAAACAAAACAAGGATTCCTGCAGAAACAACCCAATATACAGAATCGGAGATACGAATCTTTGATTTACGGACGCTATTGATGACAATGCCCATGGCAAAAAGAGCACCAATAAGCAGCAGAATTCTGAGAACTAAAGTCATGGTGCCACCTTATCTAAACCACTGGAAAAGCAAAAGCGAGAGGCACGTGCGAGCCATATACATTATTGAGTTATAGAAGCTCAAATAGGACTCGCCGCCCTGACGCTCACGCATCTCAGTTTCAATCTCGACAACCTTTGCACCGCGGCGCATCAGCAGCGAGATAGTGTCTGGCTCGGGGGAGAAGTCAAAGGAGCGCGCATACGTTTCAATAAGGCCACGGTCATACATACGCATGCCTGAGGTGGGGTCAGTGATGGTCTGACCAGTGCTTGTCTTAATAAGCCAAGAAATCAGCTTGGAGCCAATCTCACGAGGAGAGTTTCCGCGAGCCTTGGTGACAAAGCGAGAAGCAATGACGATATTTGCTCCCTCGTTTACCATTGCTTGAGCCATAGGAACAATGTACTCGGGCCTGTGCTGACCATCGGAGTCAAACTGCACCACAGCGTCATAACCATGTTCTTTGGCGTAGCGCATACCAGCCCTAAAGCCTGCGGAAAGGCCTCCGTTAACGGGCAAATTGAGGTAGTTAAATCCACGCTCTTTACAGATATCCAGCGTGCGGTCAGCGGAGCCGTCGTTGATTATGATGTAATCAACTTGAGGGGCTACCTGGCACAACTCTGTAATAGTTGAAGCAATGCAGGCTTCTTCGTTGTAAGCGGGAACGACTGCAAGAATTCTCACGAGCATCCTTTGAATTGCAAATTACACGTTAACTGCATGAATATCATAGCTCAAAAGCCGAATTAAACTTGACTCGTATATAGTAGATTACCTAAAGAAATTGAAAGGTGCATGCTATGGAGTTTCCAAAAGAGCTTAAAAACCCTATTCAATCGGGCAATTTTACGTTTTATGACACCTCGATTGAAGGTGTAAAGGTTGTGGACGTAAAGCTGTACGGTGATGCGCGTGGTGGCTTTATGGAGACTTATCGTGAAGAGAACTTTGTTGCCGGCGGCATTGATGCTTCGTTTGTACAGGACAACCAGTCCTATTCCGTTCAGGGCGTGCTCCGCGGCCTTCACTTCCAGATTGAGCATCCTCAGGCAAAGCTTGTGCGCGTAATCTCCGGCACTGTCTTTGACGTTGCTGTTGACCTGCGAGAGGGAAGTCCAACTTGGGGTCAGTGGGAAGGCGTTGTCCTGTCCGCTGAGAACCGCAGGCAGTTCTTTGTTCCTCGCGGCTTTGCCCACGGTTTCTTGGTGCTCTCAGAGACCGCTGAGTTTTGCTACAAGTGTGATGACATCTATCATCCATGCGATGAGGGTGGCATCATGTGGAACGATCCAGAGCTTGGCGTTGAGTGGCCAGCATTTCTTGGCGAGAAAACCTTAGATCCAGCAAAGGTTATTCTTTCCGACAAAGATAAGATTCATCCAGCACTTTCTTCACTTAAGAAGTAGCAAGCGCTGAAAGTAAGTTAGGTAGTATGAACGAACGTAATCGTCGTGAGCGAGAATCCACAGCTTACGAGCTAAATCGCATGAACGAGCCAGAGTGGACAGAGGAAGCTTCTGATAAAGAGCTCCCAACTCAGCCTCTTCCTCGTGCAACCCAGATGGAACTTCTCGCCCCAGCGGGAGGTCCAGCGCCATTTACCGCAGCTCTTGCTGGTGGTGCTGACGCTATTTACTGCGGCTTAGGCAACAGCTTCAATGCTCGCCGTGGTGCGGACAACTTTGATGACGAGTCGTTTGCGCGTGCGTGCAGACAGGCTCATCTAGCTGGTGCTCGCGTGTATGTCACCGTTAACGTTGTTGTTAAGTGGGACGAGATGCAGCGTGTATTGCGCCTGATTCGTCGCGCGTGGACTCTTGGTGCAGACGCCTTTATCATCCAAGACTGGGGTCTTATGGCTCAGGTAAGAAAGACCTGGCCAGAGATTGAATGCCACGTATCAACGCAGGCAAACATCCACGATACGCGCGGTGTTGCTGCTTGTAAAAAGCTTGGCGTGGGCCGCGTTACCTTGTCCAGAGAGCTTACGAAAGAAGAAATTTCTACCATTTCTAAGCTTGGTGTTGAGCTGGAATGTTTTGGTCACGGTGCCCTGTGCTTTTGCTATTCGGGCATCTGCCACATGTCATCTATGCGAGGAGATCGCTCTGCTAACCGCGGAGCTTGCGCGCAGCCGTGCCGTCTGCCCTATGAGCTGCTCAACTCTAAGCATGAAGTTGTCTCGATGGGTGGCATTGATAGACTGCTCTGCCCTAAGGATTACTGCACTATTGATGACGTGCCCGATATGATTGAGGCGGGCGTTGGCTCGCTTAAGATTGAAGGCCGCATGAAGGCGCCTGAGTACGTGTACTCGGTGGTGTCTTCGTATCGTCAGGCAATTGATGCTGCCGAGAAGGGCGTGGACAACCAAGCCGATGTGGCGCGCCGCCACCGCTTGCTCAAGCGCTCATTTAACCGCGGCCTGACCAACGCGTACCTGCATGGTACCGCTGGTAACGAGATGATGAGCTACGAGCGCTCCAACAACCGCGGTGAGATTGTTGGTGAGGTAACCGGCGGACGTCCACTTGAGGATGCTCTTGAGCGCAAGAGTGGTCTGAATGGTGGCCGTGTTAAGCTGCGCCGCTACAAGCAGGCAGATGTTGATCTTATTGCACACGCGCCTATTGGCAAGAACGACTTGCTTGAGATTAGGCCGCTCGATGAGCCTGACAAGTTCCTGACCGCTCTTTGTCCTATTGATGTTGAGCCTGGTCAGACAGTTACCGTTCGCACTTCTCGCGTTATGCAGACCGGATCTACGGTGCGCATCATTCGCTCTGAAGCTGCGCGCGTAGCTGCTGAGCAGATTTCTTCACTGGAGTATCCTCGCAAACGTGCCGTTGACGTGGCTATTATTGCCCGCATTGGCCAGCCCTTTACGGTGACGCTCTCTACCGCAGATGGCGTTGCACGTGCGTCTGCTGAGGGCTTTGTGGTGGAGGAGGCCCGCACTAAGGCGGTAACCTCTGACGAGCTCATTGAGCACGTTGGACGCATGGGAACCTCTCCATTTGAGGCGGTAAGCTTTGACGTCCAGATGGATGACGCCTGCGGCATGAGCTTTAGTGCTGTCCACAAGGTCCGCGCCGCGGCATGTGAGCAGCTCGAGGCTGCGCTTTTGGAAGAATACCAGAACCGCGAGCAGAAGATTGCTCCGCTTTCCCGTCTTGCCTATCAAAAGGAGCGAGAAGCCCAAGACAAAGAGAAGCTTTTTGCCTTGGATGAGGCGGCTGCAAAGGCAAATGCGTTGCAGGCAGAGGTGTGTGTTCTGGTTGAGTCTCCCGAGCAGGCACGTGTTGCGCTCAAGGCGGGAGCAGATCGTCTGTATGCAACTACCGATGCGCTCGCAGAGACTTCGTGGCCAGAGGATCTTCTCGCCAAGGTGACCCCATGGCTTGATGAGGTATGTCGCGAGATTGACCATAATCGCTTGGATCCCTACGTTGCTGCAGGTAAGCCGATTGCCGTGGGAAACATCTCCGAGCTGGCGCTGGCCGTTGAGCGCGGAGCCATCCCTGAGGTGCGCGAGTGCATTCCAGTCCACAACGACTACGCTTTGCAGGCGCTTGCCGACATGGGTGCAGAAGGTGTCTGGCTCAACTCCGAGCTTACCCTCCAAGAGATCTGTCATATGGCGAGAAACGCCTCGATTCCTGTGGGTTATATGGTCAGCGGCCGTATTCGTACCATGACCACTGAGCATTGTATTTTGATGTCTACGGGCAAGTGTATCCACGATTGCGATGCCTGTAAGCTGCGCCTTGAGGAGCATACGCTTAGAGGTATTGATAACGATTACATGCCCGTAAGGACTGACAGACATGGTCGCTCCAAGATTTGGAGCCCCAAGCTCTTTGACGGCGTGCCAGAGATGGCTGAGATGCTTTCTGCTGGTGTGAAGCGTTTTATGGTGGACGCAACGCTTCTGAGCACGGAGCAGACAAGAGAGGCTATCTCTCGCGTAGCTGCAGCGATTGTGGCGACAGCGTCGGGTGCATCATTGCCTGCACGTCTTAAAGATGCTTCAGTTGGACATCTTTTCTCGCCAATTGGATAGTACAGAAATAAGTTTGGAATTTTGGGTACGATACCCTTGTTGTAAGTTATGGGCGCATCCGCGCTTGAAGAGTTTGAATAGGAGCAAACATGGCCATTAATCGTGACCTTTTGAATGCAACCCTTGATGTTATTCGTCAGAGCCTTCAGACCGATGGCGGCGACGTTGAGCTTATTGATGTAAGCGATGACGGCACCGTAACGCTTGAGATGACTGGTTCTTGCGCTGGTTGCCCAATGTCTGCATACGACATGTCTGAGGGTATTGAGCGCATCCTGATTGAGCACGTTCCTGGTGTAAAGCGCGTTCAGCCTGCAATGCTGTAAGTTATCGCTCGGCGTCAAAAAATGAACGTTTGGCGCTTATCGGTTGTGAGCTTCATGCGCATAAACGTGTTTTTTATGCAGAGAAGTTGTGGTGAACCATAATTGACCTGCGTAATTACAAAATTTATATATCACGCCCCGCACATTATTGCGTAGGGCGTGATATTTTATATAAACGGATAATTAGTTTTTCTGACCATACATTTGTATGACGTAAGAAAGGTGGACGTTGTGGTTCTTTCTGATTGCGACATTAAAGCCGAGATTGCTGCTGGTCGTATCGTTATTGAGCCTTTATGCGAGAAAAATGTGCAGCCTGCATCGGTTGACGTATGTCTTGGCTCAAACTTTAGAATTTTCCGCAATTCTACGCACACCTCAATTGATCCACTTGTAGTTCAAGAGGGTCTTACTGAGTCAATTGATGTTCCTGAGGGAGAAGTTTTTGTTCTTCATCCTGGTCAGTTTGCGCTTGGTACTACGCTTGAGCGCATTGCTATTCCTGACGATATCCTTGGCAAACTTGAAGGTAAGTCTACCTTGGGTCGCTTAGGCCTTATGATTCACTCAACTGCAGGCTATGTTGATCCAGGTTGGGACGGAGAGCTCACACTGGAGCTTTCTAATGTTGCTAACCTTCCAATCATTTTGCACCCTGGCATGAGGATTGGTCAGCTTTCCTTTGAGCGTATGAGCTCTCCTGTTGAGCGTCCTTATGGCTGCAAAGATCTTGGCAGCCATTATCAGGGTCAGCGCGGAGCAACTCCTTCGCATGTTCTTTCAAAGTAGTTTTAGTAAGTAGGACGTATTGTGTGGCTTGATGCTTTCTATCATTCATTAAACCCAGTAGCACTTTCTCTGGGTCCACTGTCTATCAGGTGGTATGGTCTGGCATATCTGGTGGGCTTTGTGCTTGCTGGCGTAGTTATGTACAGAACTGCTCAGCGCTGGAAGCTTAACGTTACCCTTGATGACGTGCTTAATTTGATGGTTGGCATCTCGTTTGGCGTTATTGTTGGTGCCCGTCTGTTCTACGTTATTTTCTACGGCGCTGGTTATTACGTGGCTCATCCACTTGATGCATTTGCCTTAAGTCAAGGTGGCATGAGCTTCCACGGTGGCCTTGTAGGCGCTGTTGTTGGCGGCTCTATTGTCTGTAAGGCATCGGACCTCTCTATCCCTACTATCTGTGACCTGGGAGTTATTGGTGCGCCGCTTGGTCTTTTCTTTGGACGCTGCGCAAACTTTATCAACGGTGAGCTTTGGGGAAAGCCCACAGATCTGCCTTGGGGAGTAATGTTTGAGACAGGAGGAGCGGTCTACCGTCATCCTTCTCAGCTCTACGAAGCACTTCTCGAGGGCCTTGTGATGTTTGTCATTTTGTACGTCCTTTCTAGGAAGTACCCTCCTCGTCCACAAGGAACGTTCATTGGAACGTTTTTGATGCTCTATGGCATTTTTAGGTTTGTCGTGGAATTTGTTCGTGTTCCAGACGAGCAGCTTGGCTACCTTTTTGGCAGCTTTATTACCATGGGACAGCTGCTCAGTCTGCCTTTAGTTGTACTTGGAATCGTGGTGCTTGTTTTGGCAAAAAGGCTAAATTCACCACAAGTTGGAAGGAATTAGAAGCATGTTTAAAAAGGCGCTCAATAGCCTTTTCTCCATACTTTTAGTGTTTGCGCTCTTACCAGCTCCTGCATTCGCAGAAGCAGCGGGGGAGTTGACCACTACTGCTACTGCTACTGCTGCTACCTCCTCAGCAGAAACTGCTCTTACTGCTCAGGACAACGCTTCTGGTACAGAAGCTGTTTCTGGTACGGTAGAAGCTACAAGTGGTGCAACCACAACCTCTGAAGAGACAGGCCCTGGTGTTGCAGCAACCACAAATGAGACTGACTATCCACACAAAACGCTGGACCAGGCAGTAGAAACTCTGACTAATTCCTTCTATAAGCCAAAACCTCGCTATGGTGTAGATACTAACCTCAACACCATGGTTGCAGAAGAGCTGCGTCGCATTGGTGCTGGAGAGGTTAACGTTAGAGTGGCATCTGTTCAGATGTCTTCGACAGCCTCATATGCTCACGCAGGCATTTCTACTGATTTTGCGACTAATGGTTCTATTGAGTACTTCTGGATGGATGCGGCCGGTTTTACTAACCAGAGAAGCACTCTTATCCTCCGTCAGGCAAAAGTTACCTTTGAACTTTCCAAAGATGGCAAGACCGTTCAATATACCTGCAATGTTTTAATTCCTTGGGATGAGGCAAAATCTCAGGCGCAACTTGCTGACGTATCTCAAAACCTTGCGCCATCATACGCGGCAGGACAGAATGAATCTTCAGTAACTTCAAACTTTACCCTTCCACATAAGCTTGTTTCTGCAGATGGAAACCAACTTTCATGGTCTAAGGTCACTTGGACTAGCTCAGATACCTCTGTAGTTCGCGTTGATGGATACGGCACTGAGCCCTATAAGGCAACAGTTACCCGCGGCATTCGTGACAAGCAGGTCACGCTGACTGCAAATGTCTCTTTGAGCAGCTCAGACGCTCCTCAGACAAGCTATCAGAAAACTTTTACCATAACGGTTCCAGGTGATTCTTCGGCTATTACCGATGCACAGAATAATCTGTTGAGACGCATTAACAGGCGTTTCTCGGCATCAAGCATTAAAGATGTGTATACCAATCACTCCATTAATGCTCAGGCGGTTACAGACGACCTGCAGATGCCTACGCCAAAGAACTTTGGCTTGGACGGAAAGCGCTATCAGTTTACGTACACTTCCTCCAATGCTGCTATTACGTTCAATGGCTATAGAGGAACGGTGTACCAGCCTCTACCTTCTGCTTCTGCGCAGCAGGTAGACATCACTCTGACCGTTACCGATAAAGAAAATCCTGAGGTATCAGTCTCTAAGACTCTTACGGTTACGGTAAGCCCGCTTAATCAGGCTGATATTGATGCAGAGCTTGCTTTGATGAATGAGTCTAAGGCTCATTTCTGGGATGCGCTTGCCACTCCTTCTGGTCAGCAGAATAAGCAGGATAGCGTTTCTGAGTCTCTGGCCACGCCAAACAAGTTCTATCGTGCTGCTGACGGCTCTTTGACCTGGTCTTATGATGTTAACAATACTGATAAGACCGCAAGTGGTATTGTGCCTTCGGAGTTCCCAACATACGACCCCATGGGTCCTGCTGATCAGGCGCGGACGTACAGTTCTTCTCAGCCAACAATCATTCAGAACGAGAATCTTGTTCTCGCACAGACTCCTGAGTACAACACGTCTGTTACGGTTTCGGCACTTCTTTCAAGTGCACGCTATTCTCGCTATGCAAGCTTGTATCCAGATAATGAGCAGTTCCAGGCCCTTACTAATCAGAAGGTCTCTGCCACCTTTACCGTGGCAGGCGAGAAGGGCGCTCGACCTGTAGAGGAAGACCCAGATCCAAGTCAGCTTGTTTCCGTCACTCTTTCTGTAGTAGGTCTTGATAAAGACGGTAAGCCTCAGCACTGGGCTCCTACTCAGACTATTGAGGTTCGTAAGGGTACCACTGCTGACAAGGTAACGTATGACTACCTGAAGAATAATGGCCTAACCTATGATGCAGCAGGCGGTTATTTGTCTTCTATTACGTCGCCTTCACAGGGACTTACGCTTGCAACAGCGCAGGTAGATGGCGCCTATAAATGGTGGCAGTTCTTTGTAAACGGTCAGCTTTCGGACAAGATGGCAAACAATGTTACCTTGGACGAAAACACTACTATTACCTGGACATATGGTGGTCAGGATAGCTCCATTCCAACTCCTCAAAATGAGTTGGTCATCAATCCATTTGCTGAGCACCCTAACTACGAGGCATCTTGGAGCGGTTTTGGTAGCGGAAACGGTTCCACTACTACGCAGAGTACCCCCATTAATTCTGCAGCTCTTCGTTGGAGTGTGACTGAAGGAACTCAGAATACACCTGGATTTGTTTCTGATCAGGTCATTGTTCATGATACGGTCTATTACGTAAGCGGTTCTACTCTCAAAGCAGTTGACGCTGCAACAGGTAACCTTATTGCCGAGGCACAGATTGGCTCCAAGGTCTCGTACTTTGCACGTCCTCTGTACGTTAATGGCATGATTGTTGTTGCTACCGATGATGGATGTCTTACTGCATTCTCGGCAACAACTATGGAGTGCATCTGGAAGACAGAGCCGCTGGATACCACCAATGCGCTGCAATCTGTTTCTAGCCTGACGGTTAATAACGGCACCATCTTGGCTGAGTTTACTAAGATGAGCGGATTTGACGCAGCTGGTGGCTACATGGTTGCTGTTGACGCTACAACTGGTGCGCTTCGCTGGAAGCAGAATGCACAGCCTGCAAACATTCCTGGAGCAACCTCTGGTCAGCCTTCAGGTTATTACTGGTCTGGCGCAGCGGCTTCTGGCTCTGACTTTATGATTGGCGACGAGTCCTCCTCTGTCAGGCTTATCAACGGTACAACCGGTGCCATTAAGGCTGAGCTTAACCTTGGCTCACCAATTCGCGCAGGTATTGTTCCTGTCTCTGTTGATCAAAACGGTAATGGAACCTATCTTGCCGTAACCAGAAATGACGGTACGCTGCACCTGATTAGAAGAAACGGTTCTTCTCTTGTTGAGGAGAAGCAAGTCAAATTTGCAGCAGAATCCACCTCTACACCAACTATCAGCGGTTCTAACGTCTTTGTTAACGGCGTCGATGCTGAGGGCTACGGAACTATCTCTGTGATTTCTCTTGACACCTTTACGGTGATTGACCAGGCTCGTGCTGGCAAGGGTAAGTCTCAGAGCACCCCTCTTGTTTCTGTTCAACAAAACGGTACCTATGCCTACTTCACGGTAAACGGTCTACCTGGTGGCGTATGGGTATACAAGTTGGGCACCAGCCGAGCAGCTCAGATTTACACTCCTGATAAAGATTATCAGAACTACACCACCTCATCGGTCATTGCAGATTTTGAGGGCAATCTTTACTACACCAACGACTCCGGCACGCTTTTCTCGCTTATTAATCAGAAACCTTCTGGCGAGAATACCCAGCCATCTGGAGACATTTTTAGCAGGACAGATTCCACAGCTACAAACGTGCCAGCTCAAGATCCTTCATCTCCAGCTGCGCATGAAACTTCCTCGACCACCGCTGCGAGTGCTGGTGAGGAGGTTACAAAGGCTCCATCTGAGAACAAGACTGCAGATAACAACTCTGACGAGAAGCAGCTTCCACCTACTGAATACTCAAATAAGCAGGCTGCTGCCCCACAGCAGGTGTCCTCTGCACCTACCATTCCACTTCTGAGTGTCTTTGGTTTCTTTGCTTCTGGCGCAGTTCTTGCAGTGTTTGTAGTGTTGCTTAAGAAAGAAACTGCTGCAATTCACCATGTTCCCAATGGCCGAGGCCAGGTGAGATAGTGGTTAAGCTCACAAGAGAATCCAAACGGATTCTCTATTTGGCAGCATCAATAGTATCTTTTGTGTTCATGCTTTTCTTTGCATGGACATTAGTCCAGTATTTCTTTACGCCCGCTTCAAGCACTTCTGCTCAAGAAGCTCCTACCGCACAAGGTCAGACGGCAGCAGGTGCTTCTGGCACGCAAACAGACTCTCAGACTGCGCAGTCACAAGGGAGCTCTAGTTCAGACGCTCAATCAAATGCTGATGCGTCTAAATCGCAGG
>CALIZK010000034.1:0-15693 GCA_938028635.1 uncultured Atopobium sp. | reverse complement strand
ATGGTTAATTTTGAGTACGTTGTACCTACTCAGGTTGTTTTTGGAAAAGATACTCAGCTTCGTGCGGCAGAGCTTGTCTCTGCTCACGGAGGCAGCAAGGTGCTGGTGCATTTTGGCGGCAATCACGTGGTAAAAAGCGGTTTGCTTGACCAGATTCACCAGCTTTTAAGCGATACTGGAATTGCTTATGTTGACTGTGGTGGAGTTGTTCCTAACCCTCGTTTAGAGCTTGCAGAAGAAGCTGTAGAGCTGGGTAAACGCGAGGGTGTTGACTTCATTTTGGCTATCGGCGGCGGATCTGTCATGGATTCCGCTAAGGCTATTGCATATGGCTTAGCCAATGATGTCTCTCTTGAAGACCTCTATTTGCATAAGGTCAGTGTTTCAAAGGCAGCTCCTATTGGTGTCATTTCTACTATCGCAGGAACCGGCTCTGAGACCTCAGATTCTTCTGTCATGAACATTACGCTGGCTGATGGTCGCGTGCTTAAACGTTCTTATCACCATCAGAGCGGTCGTCCTTGCTTTGCCATCATGAATCCAGAGCTCACCTATTCTGTAAGCGCTTATCAGACGGCATCAACAGGCGCAGATATCATGATGCACACTATGGAGCGCTACTTTACGCTCGAGAAGGACGTGGCACTCACCGACGAGCTTGCCGAGGGGCTCTTGCGTACCGTAAAAGAAGCTGTTCTGGTTGCTGTCAAAGAGCCAGAGAACTATGCTGCACGAGCAGATTTGCTCTGGGCCTCATCGCTTTCTCACTGCGGACTTACCGGAACTGGTCGCGTAAGCGATTTTGCCTCTCATGCAATTGAGCATGAGCTTAGCGCAAAGTATGACGTCGCTCATGGTGCTGGACTCACGGCTATTTGGGCAAGTTGGGCCCGCTACGTTATGGTCCAAGATCCAGAGCGCTTTGCACAGTTTGCCGTCAATGTTTTTGGAGTTCAAAACAACTTCCATAATCCTGTTGCTACAGGCCTTGCAGGAATTGAGGCGTGGAATCAGTGGTGTCATGCAATTGGTATGCCAACCTCCTTGGCCGAGCTTGGAGTTGCCCCTTCTGAAGAGGATATTCTTCAGATGGCTGAGGGCACTATTGACGCTCGCGGTGGAGACCATGCGGGTAACTTTATGCAACTTAAAACAGCAGATGTTCAACAGATTCTGAGGATGGCTCTAAAGTAAAGTTTTTCAAGGCAAATTTTGTTTCATTGCGGGTATTATTACTACATACGAAGTTACTGAGCCACAAAGCTCAAACATACGGAAGGAAGATTCATGAGCGGTTTTGTTAAGGCAGACAATGTTTTTGTAAACCAGAACGCAGCGAGCCGTAATGATGTCCTGCGTTTTATTGCCAATAAGGCTCAGGAGGCTGGCGTAACTGATAATGCAGACGCTGTTTACAACGCTTTCCTAGCTCGCGAGGAGATGGGTGAGACCGGCATGACTGACGGCTTTGCAGTTCCTCACGCAAAAGACGCGGCTATCAAGGACGCAGCTGTCTTTGTCTTCAAGAACAACACCCCTCTTGAGTGGCCTTCTTTTGACGAGAAGCCCGTTGATGTTGCTATTGCACTGCTTGTCCCAGATGGAGAGGCTGGCACCACTCACATCAAGCTTCTTTCTAAGACCGCTGTTCTTCTGATGAGAGATGAGTTTAAGTCTCTGCTTCGTGGCTCTAATGATCAGGAAGCTATCGCTCAGGCTATTAACGAGGGCATTAACGAGGAGTAGGGTTTCTCGCCAGGTTATAGAGGGCTTGGCAGGTACTTTCTGTAACAGTCTAACTGGGTAAAATTTTGGACACTCAAGCACAAACTTGAGTGTCCTTTTTTGTATAAAAAGGCGTACACTTGTACTAGTTTTAGTCGAGAAGGGAGTCAGATGTTTACACCATGTACTGACAAGCGCGTTGCTGTCTTTTTCGCTGAAGGTTGTGAAGAGATTGAGGGACTGAGCGTTGTTGACGTCCTGTATCGTGCAGGTATTCCCTGTGACAAAGTGTCTATATCTGATTCTTTGAGCGTGACTTCTTCTCACCAGGTTACTTTTTTAACAGACAAGCTGCTCAGTCAGGTCTCGTTTGATGATTACAGCATGTTGGTGCTTCCTGGTGGTCTGCCCGGAACCACTAATCTTGAGGCTTGTGAGCCACTTATGCAGGCAGTTGATGCGTTTGCAGCAGATGGTCGTGCGCTTGCCGCAATTTGTGCTGCTCCTTCAATTTATGCTAAGCGCGGATTGCTTACGGGTAAGAAGGCCACTTCCAACCCAGGTTTCCAGCATTTTCTCTCAGAGAATGGCGCCAATCTTTCGCAAGATGCGGTTTGTGTTGATGGTTCTTTCATTACCAGCCAAGGAGCAGGAACCGCTCTTAAGTTTGGCCTAGAGATTGTCCGTTATCTTGTAGGTAATGACGTGGCAGAAAAAGTTTCTCAAGGTATTGTGCTTATCTAAGCCATGGCACCTTCTCAAAAACAGTACCTGGTTATTGATTTAAAGAGTTTCTACGCATCGGTTGAATGTGTTGAGCGAGGCCTTGATCCCATGAAGGCTAAGCTTGTTGTGGCTGATCTTACCAGGACAGAAAAGACAATTTGTTTGGCGGTTTCACCGGCGCTTCGTGCGTTGGGTGTTCCTGGACGTTGTCGCGTTTTTGAGATTCCCAAAAATCTTACTTACGAGGTAGCACCTCCTCGTATGGCTTTGTATGTGGAGCGCTCTGCAGATGTCTATTCGGTGTATCTCAAATACATTGCCCCAGAAGACATCCACGTTTACTCCATTGACGAGGCATTTATCGATGTAACACCGTACTTATCGCTTTACGGATGCACAGCAAGAGAGCTGGGCGAGAAGATCCGTGCAGATGTAGCAAAAACTACTGGTATCCCTGCTACTTGTGGTTTGGGTCCAAATTTGTATCTGGCAAAAATTGCGCTTGATATTACGGCAAAGCACAGCCCCAACTTCTTTGGTGAGCTTGATGAAGAGTCGTACAAACTTAAACTTTGGAACCATAAACCTTTAACTGATTTTTGGCATATTGGTGCAGGTATTCAAAAGCGTCTTGCGGCAATGAATATTCACACCATGGGGCAACTTGCCATGGCTCCTACAGAGCCTCTGTATAAAGAATTTGGCGTTGATGCAGAAATTCTTATTGATCATGCATGGGGCATTGAGCCAACTACCATTGCAGATATCAAGGCTTATAAGTCTCAAAGCCATTCAGTTTCAACGGCACAGGTCTTTGACCACAATAGAGACACAGAGGGAGCACGCCTCATCTTTAAAGAGATGGTTGAAGCGTTGACGCTTGAGCTTGTAACGCAAAAGCTGGTCTGCTCTTCTATTGGTATCTATATTGGCTACTCGGCAACAGAGAGCCAGATGGAAGAGCTGAGACAAACAGGAGATTATAGAAGCTGGAGAAGACATATTCCCTCCAGTAGTGGTACTAAGAAGCTCTCTTACCCCACTAACTCCAGAGATGAGCTTATGGCAGTGGTTTTGTCTTTCTTTGACGAGCGAGTAATACCTTCAGAAAGCGTGCATCGCGTTGGCCTTACCTTTGGAAACACTCAAGAAGAAACGGGATCGGGTATTCAGACGTCGCTTTTCCAGGACAATAGTGTTTTAGAGAAAGAGCGCCAGCGCCAAGATACTATCAACGCCATAAAGAAGAAGTTTGGAAAGAACTCTTTGCTCAAAGCTATGGACCTGCTTCCCGAAGCAACTGCTCGGCAGAGAAATGCTCAGATTGGAGGACACCGTAGTGGGGAAGAAACCAATGAAGCCTAGACAGGATTTCTCGCCAGCGGAAGATGGTGCAAAAGAGGAGGTGTTTGCATCGCAGATGCACTACGGACATCCTCGCATGTCTCGGGCAAATAGGGCAAAGATATTTATGCCCTTTGATGCATTGAAGGGTTTAAGAGAAGCTTTAGCAGAAAGAGAACAAGAAGCTCAAGACCATATAAAAGACTTTTATGACTTACCGCACTGGTCATAGGTTTATACGATAAAATAGACAGGTCGTATAAAGAAATCGAGGAGGTTTCATGAACCCCAAAGCAAAAATTGCCATCCCAGCAATTGCGGCTCTCATTTTTATTGTCATTGATTTTGTTGCACCTGTTCAGTATCTCAACTATTTCCACACGGTATTTAACTTTGCAACTCGTCAGACAAATCCTATTTCCCTGATACTTGCACGTGTCACCTATATTGTTTTCCTGTGTTACCTATTTGCTGCGGTTTCAGGTCTTTTGAGGGGCTTCCGTCCTCGTCTTAGGTGGGGTCTCTCCATTCTTTCTGTAGTTGGTTTAACTTCCGCACTTACAGAGCTCTCTGTGATGATTTCTATCAGCCAGGCAGTGAACTTCACCACCCTTATTCTTAACGTCATGATTGTTACCTTCCTGCTCTTTACCGCTCTTCTTGCACTTCTCATTTGGGTTCGTGCTAAGAAAGAGTTTGACCAGCGTCAGGCTGATCTTGAGGAGGAAGAGGTTGTTGTTGCTCCAATGCCTCTTGCTACTGAGGGCGCAGAAGTTGCTCCTGTAGTTCCTGTAACTACAGAGGTAACAGCAGCACCTGCTCCAGAAGCAACCGTTGCACCAGCTGCACCTAAGGCTCCTGCAGCCCCAGAGGCTCCACAGGAGTAGCTCCTTACGCACTCTCTTCTTGTTCAGGAGGATTATCTTTTCTCATAGGAGAATCGTATGTCTTTTGTTGAATTTAAAGAGGTAACAAAGACGTATACCATGGGCTCCGTCAAAGTAAATGCTGTCCATGACATGAACTTCTCCATAGAAGAGGGCGAGCTTTGCGTAATTGTTGGCCCATCAGGTGCCGGTAAAACAACTGTCTTAAATATGCTCGGAGGTATGGATACCTGTACCTCCGGGTCTATTTATTTAGACGGAAAAGAAATTGGCGGGCTTTCAGAAAAAGAAAGAACGCTTTATCGCCGTCATGATATTGGCTTTGTTTTCCAGTTTTACAATCTAGTTCCTAACCTCACCGCAAAAGAGAACGTTGAGCTTGCGTCACAGATTTGTCTTGACCCCATGCAGCCAGAAGATGCGCTACGCGCTGTTGGTCTTGAGCACCGTATGGATAACTTCCCAGCTCAACTTTCTGGTGGAGAGCAGCAGCGCGTCTCTATTGCGCGAGCTTTGGCAAAAAATCCACGCCTTTTGCTTTGCGATGAGCCAACAGGTGCGCTGGATTATAAAACAGGAAAGCAAATTCTTAAGCTCCTGCAAGATATGTGCAAAGAGCAGCATAAGACCGTGGCTATTGTCACGCATAACTTTGCGTTTACTCAAATTGCTCATAGGGTTATCCACGTTAAAGAAGGTCAGGCTCAATCGGTAGAAATTAATAAGCACCCAGCTGACGCGCTTACTGTCGAGTGGTAGTCATGCCACACGCTCTTTTTACCGAGATTACTCGGACCATCAAAGGGTCTCTCGCCAGATTTCTTGCAATTGCAGGAATTGTTGCTTTAGGCTGCGGCTTCTTTGCAGGCCTCAAAATGGCCAGCCCTGACATGCAAGAAGCTGCTCATACGTTTTACGCAAACCAACATCTCTACGACCTGCGTGTAATCTCTACGCTTGGGTTAAGCGAGAAGGACGTTCATGCCCTTGCTTCTGTCGAGGGCGTTGAAGCGGTTATGCCTTCTCGCACGGTAGACGTTATGGCTACACTGACGTCATCGCAATCTACTGCTCGTGTGAGTTCTTTTAGACCTGGTGAGCTTAATCAACCAACAGTTGTTGAGGGAAGGCTTCCTCAAGGGCCTTACGAGTGCGTGATGAGCGCTGATCCCAAGAAACGTGCAGATATTAGCCTTGGTCAACAGATTGAGCTTCCAGACACTTCAAACGGCGTTCATTTAAAGGGTGGTTCGTACACGGTTGTTGGTTTTGTAAATGCGCCAACGTATCCGTATGTAAGCAATTTTGGTACCACATCGTTAGGTAACGGCATTGTCCAGCAATTTGTGTATGTCACGGAAGATGCTTTTGCAAACGATGACCCCTATACCGAAGCGTATCTAACGGTTCAGGGTGCTACCAGCTATAAAAGCGGCTCATCAGACTATCAGAGTGCCGTTGATAGCGTTGCAGAACGCATTTCGCAGATGAATCCCTCGCTTGCTTCACTTCGTTTGCAAGAGCTTAAAGATGATGCTCAAGCTCAAGTTGATGAGGCTCGTCAAAAGCTGGAGCAATCAAGGCAGGAAGCCGCAGATAAACTTGGGGATGCTCAAAAGAAGCTTGATGACGCGGAAGCGCAGATTTCCGCTCAACAGCAAAAACTGGCCGATGGCCAGCGTCAATATGATGCAGGACGTCAGCAGCTTACAGCTTCTCGCTACAGTGCTGAGCGGCAATTTGCACAAGCGGAAGCTCAGATTACTACCTCAGAGGCTCAGATAGCTCAGGGTACAGCTGAGCTCAGTGCAGGAGAGGCCCAGTATCAGGCTGGTCTTGCTGCCTATAATGCAGGACAAGCAACGTTTACACAGCAAAAGAGTGCGTTTGAAGCGGGTAGAGATGCGTATCTTGCGGGGCTTGCTGCGCAAGGCATCACCGTTTCAAGTCTTGAAGAAGCGCAGCAACGGCTCAGCGCTTTAGGTCTGGCAACTACGCAAGTAGACGCCCTTCTCGCCACACAAGCGCAGATTACGGCTGCAGAGACAGAATTGGCTACCCAGCAGCAGACTCTTGCGGCTGCGAGGGAAGAGCTTGATCAGCGCACAGCTCAACTACATGAGGCAGAGTCACAAGTGGCTCAGGCGCGTCAGGATTTGAGTGAGGCGAGAAGTGCTACTGCAAATCAGTTAGCTGCGGCTCAAGAAAAACTTGCTGCGTCGCTTAGTCGTCTGAGCGCAGGACAAACAGCCCTCCAAAGTGCAGAAGCTCAGACTAACGAGGGAAGACAGAGTCTTGAGGATCAACGCACTGAGGTCGAGAAACAACTTGCTGACGGTCAGAAAGAGCTTGATGAAGCTCAGAAGAAGATTGACGAGCTTAAAGAACCTGATGTGTATGTACTTGATCGCACAAAAGAGATTGGTGTTGCAGCTTATCAAGCAGACTCTGAGCGTATCAATGATATTGCTAATGTATTTCCGCTGATGTTCTTTTTGGTTGCAGCTCTGGTTTCACTTACCAGTATGACGCGTATGGTTTCTGAAGAACGTACGCTTATTGGTGTTCATAAGGCGCTTGGCTATTCAACTGCTCAGATTGCGACAAAGTACCTGTTATATGCCTTGCTCGCCTCACTTTTGGGTGCTGTTATTGGCATAGCATGTTTAAGTCAAGTGTTGCCAGGCGTTATTATCTCTGCGTACGGGTCAATTTATACCATCCCAAATGGGGGAGCTCCTTATTCTATTCAGCTTGACAGTGCACTACTCTCTGGACTTTCCGATATAGGCATCACGCTTCTTTCAACCATGGCTGCCGTTTTATCCTCATTGAAAGAAGAGCCATCTAGCCTCATGCTTCCAAAAGCTCCAAAAGCGGGCTCAAAGATTTTGCTGGAGCGCGTTGAGCCTCTATGGTCCAGATTGTCTTTCTCGTGGAAAGTTACAATCAGAAATCTTGTCCGCTATAAGCGACGCTTGATTATGACGCTGGTAGGAATTGCCGGATGTACTGCGCTTTTATTGGTGGCTTTTGGTCTTAGAGATTCTATTAGTGACATCATTGATAACCAATGGCCAGCTATTTCGCATTATGACTACATAGTGGGAATGACTTCTGATGTTTCTGAGGAAGAAGCAGATCAGATTAATGCAGAGCTTAATCAGGTGGGTGCTACAAATATTCATCGCATAACCAGAGAAAACGTTCTTCTTGAGTCTTCTACACAAAAGGCAGGCTCACTGACAAGAACAACTATTATGACCAGCAATTCTCTTCAAGACCTCACGGGCTTAGCTACCCTGCGCAATCGTCTTTCTGGTCAAGCAATAGAGCTTGGAGAAGATTCGGTTGTAATTACAGAAAAGCTTGCAAAACGACTTGGGGTAGGCGTGGGAGATACCATTCAGGTCTATGCTCAAGACAGAATTGGAAACGCTTCTGGCGAGCCAAGTACGCTTACTGTTACAGGAGTTACCGAGAATTACGTTGGGTCGTATCTGTATCTGGGACCTTCAGCATGGCATTCTCTAGGTATTCAAGATCAATCAGCGGACGGCTGGTATGCAACGCTTCCCGAAGATCAGGCAACGAGAGATGCATTTGGAGAAAAGCTTATTAACCAGGCAGGAGTTGCAACAGTAGATGATGTCAATGAGGCTATTCATACCTACAAAGAATCACTTGCCGTAGTTAACCGTGTTGTAGCTATTCTTATTGTGGCTGCAGCTCTGCTGGCATTTATCGTCTTGTATAACCTCACCAATATCAATATTGAAGAGCGCATTCGTGAGATTGCCAGCCTCAAAGTACTTGGATTTACGCGCCATGAGGTTGATGCCTATGTCTTCAGAGAGATTGCGCTTCTCGCCGTGTTTGGAGCGCTCTTTGGACTTGTTCTAGGAACATACCTTGAGGGATTTGTAGTTCAAACTGCCGAGATTGACCTTGTTATGTTTGGTCGAGCTATCCATGCACCAAGTTATTGGTTTGCCTTTGGACTTACGCTTGTCTTCTCGCTGTTGGTATATGTTGCCATGCGACCTAAGCTCAAAAATATTGATATGGTTGAGAGCTTGAAGAGCGTCGAGTAGACATCTTTTGCCCGCCCAAGAGAGGCATATTTTAGATAAGATAGAAGATAGTTGAGATTGCTTATTTATAAGGAGTTGGTATGCCTAAGGTTTCTTTTGTAATTCCTGCATACAACATCGAATCATACATTGGGCGTTGTATTCAAAGTGTAAAGAATCAGACGTTTGGTGATTTTGAAGCAATTATTGTTGATGACGCCTCGACAGATTCCACTCCAGAGAAAATTGTTACGGCAGTAGGTGATGACTCAAGGTTCAAGGTTATTACTCACCCAACTAACCAGGGTCTTCATCTTGCACGTAAAACTGCTGCAACTCATACAAAAGGCGAGTGGGTTTTTTGCCTAGACGGTGATGATGAGGTTACTTCTGATTTTCTTGAGCAGGTGGTTGCTCGTATTGATCAGAACCCTGTTGATATTCTTCATCTTGGCATTACTGTTATTCCAGAAAATGGCGTTGACCCAACTGATGCAAGGTCTTTTGAGAGCTACATTAACCAACAATCAGATTTTACTCAGGGTGATGATATCCTGCGCATTATTTACGATGAGGGCTATGGACAGAAGCTTGATTGGCGTGCTACACAACGCTTGTATCGCGGAGAACTTTTCCGCTCTGCCTTTGCAGAGATGACTTCGGAGCGCCTGGTAAGAGCAGAAGATGCCTACGAGGTATTTATCCTGGCAGATAAGGCTCAGACCGCTGATGGCTTTGAGTCTTGCAGGGGCTTTTTGTACCACTATGGCATCGGAGTAACTGGCGCTTCTCGTATTTCTTTAGATAAATTTGGAGAGTTCTGCTATCAGTTCTTAGACAACATTGATCAAGTGGAACTTTATATTGGCAAGACAGATACTATTGCTCATCTCAATTCGTTTAGAGGTATGAAGCATAGATTGTTGGAGCTCTTGAGCGCTGAGTGGAAATTCCGCCTTGACCCTGAAGATCAAGAGGCAGCCCTTGAACCGTTTGCCATTCTCTTTGGACCATCAGTAGCTGCTCGAGAGCTCTATCGCTTTGTAAGAGATGAGGCATACGAGGCTATTGCTACTGGTACTGAGCTTCCAGAAAACAGCGATGCATATCGCTATAGGACATATGCAAAGAAATATGCCGCTCTCATGCATCAGGATGAGGGACTGTCGTTTGATAGGGCAGTTCGCATGAAACAGATTGCCGATGAGCACATGGAGTATCTAGAGAGAAAGCACATGGTAAAGATGTTTGAGCAGCAGCCTATTCGCATTCTGATTACTTCTCATAAAGATGTTGATGTTCCCGCAAGTAATTACCTTCAGCCTATCCAGGTAGGACCAGGCCAGAAGACCAATCGTTTTACGTATATGCTCCATGACGATGAGGGCGATACCATTACCGAGAAAAACCCCATGTACTGTGAGATGACTACACAGTATTGGGCATGGAAGAACATCACCAATGCGCGCTATGTTGGCTTTGGTCATTATCGTCGCTACTTCAACTTTACCGATACGGTTTATCCAGAAAATCCGTTTGGTGAGGTTATGGATGACTTCATTGATGAGGATGCCATCAAGAAATATGGTCTTGATGATCAGACCATTGCTCAGTGCATTGAGGGCTATGACCTCATTACCACTGGGGTAAAGGATATTAGCAAATTCCCTGGAAGCGCTAATACACCTCTTGAGCAGTACCATTCCGCTCCGCTACTCCATCCAAAGGATATGGATACCATGGCTGCGCTTATCGTTGAGCGTCATCCAGAGTATGCAGAGGACGTAAACGCTTTTCTCAACGGTCATCAGCAGTGCTTCTGCAACATGTATATCATGCGTAAAGAGCTCTTTGATCGCTATGCAGCATGGGTGTTCCCCCTTGTAGACGAGTGGACTGCCCGTACTGATATGTCCACCTATAGCAAAGAGGCCCTAAGAACCCCAGGTCATCTGACTGAGCGTCTCTTTAATATCTGGCGTATGCATATGCTGCGTACAGAGGGCAAAAACTGGAAGGTAAAAGAGCTTCAGTGCATTCACTTTACTAATCCAGAGCCTCGTCAGAAGTTTATTCCTCTCTTTGAAGAAAAGCCTGAGATTGCAAGTCAGAACGTTGTTCCTGTTGTTTTTGCAGCAGACAACAACTATGTTCCAATTCTTACCTGCGCTATGGGTTCAATGCTTGAAAACGCCGATCCTAACCGTTTCTACGATGTGGTCGTTCTCAACACCAATATTGGCGGATCAAAGCAGGAGCTGGTTAAGAAGTACTTCTCGCGTTATAAGAATGCTCGTATTACGTTCTATAACGTGTGGCGTATGGTCAAAGACTACAAGCTAGATACTAATAACGCTCACATTAGTGTTGAGACATACTTCCGTTTCTTGGCTCAAGATATTCTTTCTGCTTACGACAAGGTTGTCTATCTTGACTCTGACCTTGTGGTCAACGGTAATGTTGCTGAACTGTATGATGTAAGAATGGGCAACAATCTTATTGCGGCAACGCTTGATATTGACTATCTGGCAAACCTTAACATTCGTGGCGGAGACCGCATGAAGTACAGCCTTGACGTGCTTAATCTTAAGAATCCTTACGCCTACTTCCAGGCGGGAGTTATGGTCTTCAATACCGCTGAGCTGCGCCGTTATCACACTGTTCCAGAGTGGTTGCGTATTGCATCCAATCCAATCTTTATCTACAACGATCAAGATATTCTGAACAGCGAGTGCCAGGGTCGTGTTGTCTATCTACCAGCTGACTGGAACGTTACGCACAACATTTTTGGTCGTGCCGAGAAACTCTATCCAATGGCACCAAACAGCGTTTTTGATGATTATCAAGCAGCCCGCCGCTCACCAAAGATTGTTCACTTTGCTGGCGCTATTAAGCCTTGGCAGAACGCTAGCTGCGACATGGCTTCTTATTTCTGGAAGTACGCGCGCAACACTCCGTTCTACGAGGTCATTATTCAGGACATGGTGCCAGGCGCCAGAAATGACGCAGATGTCACGGAGTTCCACGAGCGTGCGCTTTCTGATGCAAGCCCTCTGCGCAAGATTATTGACCCTCTTGCACCATATGGTAGCGCAAGGCGAGAAGCCCTTAAGGCCCTTGGTAGAACCTTAAGAGGACGCAAATAAATACCTGGTAGGTGCAAGATTTCTTGCACCTACGTTTTTATGTTTGGAGTAGTTATGGCAGCACTTTCGCCAAAAGATGCCGCTCGTGCAGCGGAGCTTAATAGAATCTTGAACCATGCGGCTTATGCCTACTATGCTCTTGACAATCCAGAGCTCACTGACGCTGAGTTTGATCGTCTGCTTATTGAGCTTCAGCAGCTTGAGGCAGCATATCCAGAGCTTGTAACTGAGGATAGCTATACGCAGCGCGTCGGCGGCTATGTCTCTGAACAGTTTGAGCCTGTTCAGCATGCTGCTCGCATGTATTCTATGGACGATGCCATGAACCTGGAAGAGCTGGATGCATGGCTTTCCAGAACTGATGAAGCTCTTGGCGCATCGCCTACAAATCCTGTGGCGTATACCTGTGAGCTTAAGATTGACGGCTTAGGTGTTGCACTCACATATCGTGACGGTCAGTTTGTACGTGCTGCTACACGAGGCGACGGTAGCACGGGAGAAAACGTCACAGCAAACGTTTTAACTATCTCTGACGTCCCACGAGAGCTTGCGCTTGCTGGTCTGGAGCAAGTAGAGAATAGAGGCCTCAACCAGAGTATTGAGGTCCGTGGTGAAGTTTATATGCCAAAGCACTCCTTCATTCGTTTGAATGAGGATGCAGATGCTGCTGGTAAACAGCCTTTTGCTAACCCAAGAAATGCAGCTGCTGGATCTTTGCGCCAGAAGGATCCAAAGATTACCGCACACCGAGATCTTGAGACCTTTATCTACGCAGTAGCCGACGAAGGCCCTCTTGATGTTCACAGTCAGTGGGAGTTTTTAAACTGGCTTCGTAGCTGCGGCTTTAATGTTAATCCACATGCCCGTCGTTGCCTGAGCGCTCAGGAAGTCCACGATTTCTGTGCGCAAGCTCTTGAGCAGCGAGGAGATCTTAACTACGACATTGATGGCGTGGTAGTAAAGGTTGACTCATTTGCGAGCCAAGAGGCTCTAGGATTTACTTCTCGCGCTCCTCGTTGGGCTATTGCATTTAAGTTCCCACCAGAGGAAAAGCAGACCGTTTTGCGAGAAATTCGTATTCAGGTTGGTCGTACGGGAGTACTCACACCTGTTGCTGAGTTTGATCCCGTTACTGTTGCAGGTTCTACCATTGCGCGTGCAACTCTCCACAACCTTGACGAGATTCGTCGTAAAAACGTGCGCGAGGGCGATACCATCATTGTCCACAAGGCAGGAGACGTTATTCCAGAGGTTGTAGGACCAGTTTTGAGTCTTCGACCTGCAGATGCTGTTGAGTTCCAGATGCCAGCTACCTGTCCAAGCTGTGGTAGCCCTGTTATTCAAGAAGAGGGAGAGGTGGCCTTCCGCTGCGTCTCTATTGATTGTCCTGCTCAGGCAGTTGAGCGTCTGATTCACTGGGGTAGCCGTAAGGCCATGGACATTGACGGCCTTGGTGACGAGTTGATTAATCGCATGGTTGAAGAGGGCGTTCTCTCTGATGTAGCCGACTTCTACGATAAGCTTACTGAAGAAACGCTGTCCAGCATGCCTACGGGCCGTGTGTACGATACTGATACTGCAGATCACCTTTCTGGTGATAGCATTCCCGTGGGTCATACTATTGCTAAGAAAGTTATGGCAAAGGTTGAGGAATCAAAGACAAGAGGTCTTGGCCGCGTGCTCTTTGGTATTGGCATGAGGCATGTTGGTGCTAACGTCGCGGAGCTGCTTGCTCAGGAGTTTGGCTCCATTCAGGCGCTTGCTACAGCCCCTGTCGAGAAGATCGCTGAAATCCCAGGTATTGGTCCTAAGATTGCAGAGTCTGTACACGAGTTCTTCTCGATACCAGAAAACGTTGCCGTTATTGAGCGTCTTCGTCAGGCGGGTGTAGTGCTTGAGGAAGAGAAAACAGAAAATGAGCTTCCTCAGACGCTTGCTGGGCTTACTTTTGTTTTAACGGGAACTCTTGAGCACTTTACACGTGATGAGGCTGGCACTAAGCTTAAGGCCATGGGAGCAAAGGTCTCTGGTTCTGTATCTAAGAAGACAAGCTTCGTAGTAGCAGGAGAGGCTGCGGGATCTAAGCTCGCAAAGGCTGAAAGCTTGGGTGTTCCTGTGCTTGATGAGGCTGCGCTTCAGCAAATTCTTGAAACAGGACAGGCACCTGCATAAATGTACATGTTCAGTAACAAAGTGGTGATGTATACTACCCTGTTACTATCAGTAAAAAGGAGGCGACCAAATGAAACTTATAAAAAACAAGTATGTTTCTCTTGGAATGATGTTTTTGATTTTAGCAATCATCCTGAGTGTGGCATCAAACGTGAATGATCTATTTGTTGGTATGCTCTATGGCATATCCTTAGGAATATTGATTTTAGGGTTGCTTTCTACTCAAAATAGTTTGCGTTTATGTAATCGATAACCTATCCAAAAGGAAACAGTTATGGCAGATAAAAACATCCTAGTTCTTTGCTATTCTCGCTGCACTACGTGTAAGAGAGCTCTCAAGTGGCTTGATGAACATGGTGTTTCTTATACGCTACGCGATATTAAAGAGGAGAATCCAACTGCAGAAGAGCTTGCTGAGTGGCACAAACTGAGCGGTCTTTCTATCAGAAAGTTTTTCAATACTTCAGGTATGGTGTATCGCGACAATAACATCAAGGAGCAGCTTGATGCAGGTATGAGCGATAGTGACGCCTATAATTTGCTTGCTACCACGGGTATGCTGGTCAAGCGCCCATTGGTTGTTGCAGGCAATACCATACTTCTTGGATTTAAAGAGCCTGCGTGGGAAGAAGCACTTCTGTAAAGTTAGCTTCTTCAGCATGCATCTTTATAGCGTGTGTTAGATTGTAGATAAGCGTTAGTAAAAAAGGCGGCTACTCAAGTAGTCGCCTTTTCTTACGTGTTTGAATGCTCAACGCATTTGTATTTTGCTGCGAGTTAGTCCTCGTCATCAACCATTTCTACAACAGGTTTGCCCATGTAATTGATACCGTCGACCAGCTCTTCCAGGGTGATTCTTTGTCCTAAGATAGTTGCCTGAACAAGCTCTTTGTAGAACTCACGAGCTTCATCCATAAGATCAAGAATACTTTCAGTCTTAATTTCTCCTGTGTAAGGCTCTTTCCAAGGAAGGCGCTTGAGATTAGCGGTAGGGAAGTCCTCAGTCATAACAATACGGTGAGCCATTGCGGCAACGTACGAATTGTTTGAAGGGCGCATGAACTTCTCGGTCTTGTATAAAACGTCAGGAAGCTTGGTAGTGTATTTAGGATCAGTACGCTCTACCGTGTGGTAAATGCGAGCGTAGTCCTGGAGGGCTTTCTCGTACTCACCAACACCAACATTAAGGCCAAATACCTGAAGCGCTACTTGCGAGAAAAGCGCGCCACCAACGTGTTTGGTGGATTCAATGGCTTCAAGCACCTCAGCTGGTGGAAACGTCTCAACGGTAGTGTGGCGCATGTGCCAAAGAAGATATGAATCCAAATCCGTTTCAATAATAGGATGAAGCTCTCTGTAGGCATTTTTGAGAGATGGTTCCGCCTCAATCAGCGCATCTTGCTGGGAATACACAAACGGATGGACAATCCTATCTAGCGCGTAGTGCGCTAAGAGGCCAAGCGTAAACGCACGCCCAGCTGGCATGTCGCTCTGTGGCAGGCGAGAAACACCATCACGAATGGATAAAAATGCGTCAACAATATGGCCTGCGTGCATACGACGATGCAGCCTATTGCAGGCAAGTGAGTGGTTTGGCCAGGCTAGATGACGTGCAAGGAA
>CALIZK010000033.1:0-15636 GCA_938028635.1 uncultured Atopobium sp. | reverse complement strand
CTCGCAGCTGATGCCTACGCTTGCTGCCTGTAGTCCCTTACCCGCGCGTCCAGCCTCACGGAGCTCGCGCATCACCTCTACACCCTCAAGAGGCTCAACTGCGCGCACTAAGCATCCGCTGCCAAAGCCCTTAGGACCACACACTACATTGCAGCAGTGATGCATTCCGTACGAAACATACACGTAGAGGTGACCCGCAGGTCCAAACATGGCTGTATTGCGCTCGCTAGGACCGCCAAACGCATGACTTGCGGGATCGTCTTGGTCGTAAGCCTCGGTCTCCACAATTCTTGCAACTAGTTTGTGTTTCTCGCCATTAAGCGTAATTGTCCTTGTCAGAGTGCATCCCAGCAGCAGCGGCGCGGCCACATCTGAGGGATTCTCTAGAAAATCTGGAAACATGCCATCTCCTTTATTGGTTATGCGCTACAATACTACCAACCTTTAAGGACGGTGCGAGACACCGGCAAGGCCCATAGCGTTGAGTGCGCATGTTCGCTGTTGAGCCTCCACAAGGAGTGCTCTTTTTTTATGACTCGGCATGCTCCTACGCAGATCGGAGAGTATATGAATCCACTGGCAAGTGCCACCTCGCAGCCTCGCGCGCTGCTTGTTCTCGAAGACGGAACAACCTTCGAGGGGAGGTGCTGTGGTGCTAGCGGAGAGACCTTCGGCGAGATTGTTTTTAACACGTCTATGACCGGCTACCAGGAGATTATCTCCGATCCAAGTTACGCCGGCCAGATTGTCACGCTGACTTATCCGCAGGTAGGCAACTACGGCATCGATCCTGCGGTCATGCAGCGAGATGTCTTGCACCTGCGTGGTTTTGTCGTCCACGACATGTGCTACGAGCCAAGCAACTGGACATCCAAGCAGAGCCTGCCAGAGTTTCTGCAGGAAAACGGCGTCGTTGCCATCGAGGGCATCGATACCCGCGCGCTGACCATGCACCTGCGCGACTTTGGCGCACAGAAGGCGGCCATCTCCACCGAGGACCTGGATCCCGCCCACCTACTCGCGCGCGTCCAGGCGTCGCCCAGCATCTCCGAGCACAACTTTGTTCCCGACGTCTCCGTTGACGCGTCTCACGTGGTTCCCGCTACGTCCAAGAAGCGCTTCAACGTTGTCGCGTACGACTGTGGCGAGAAAAACGGCATTCTCCAGGGTCTTGCGGCAAACGGCTGCGAGGTCACGGTTGTACCGTGGAACACGCCTGCTGAGGACGCCTTGGCCTACAACCCAGACGGCATCTTCTTCTCCAACGGCCCTGGTGACCCAGAGCAGGTTGACGCTACGCAGGAGGCCGCTCGCGGCGTTCTGGGCAAGGTTCCCGTCTTTGGTATCTGCCTGGGCAACCAGATGCTCTCCATTGTCGCAGGTGCAGATATCGAGAAACTCAAATTTGGCCACCATGGCGGCAACGAACCAGTCATGAATCTTCTGACCGGCAAGGTTGAGATTACTGCTCAGAACCACAATTACGGTCTGGTTTTTCCAAGCTTGGGCAAGCTTATTGCAGAGGAGTCTGGTGGAATCTCCGAGCACTTTGACAACCTCTGCGAGTGGTCCGCAAGGCGTATTGCTCCTGTTGTCCAGACAAAGGAGTTTGGCCGCGTCAGGCTCACCCACGTCAACCTTAACGACGGCACTCCAGAGGGCATTCAGTTCCTGGATATTCCAGCGTTTTCCGTTCAGTATCACCCTGAGGCAAGCCCAGGACCTCACGATTCATCCTACTTGTTCAAGGCATTTGCTCGTTTGATGGAGGGACAGTCTGACTATCTTGCCATCGACGTTCGTGAGGGGAGGCGCTTCTAATGCCAAAGCGTACTGATATTAAGAAGATCCTGGTCATCGGTTCTGGCCCAATTGTTATTGGTCAGGCCTGCGAGTTTGACTATTCCGGCACTCAAGCATGCCGCGCCCTTCGTAAAGAGGGTTTTGAGGTTGTTCTGGTTAACTCAAATCCAGCAACCATCATGACCGATCCAGAAACTGCAGATAGAACCTACGTTGAGCCAATCACCGTTGAGTCGGTGTCCCGCGTCATTGAGCGCGAGCGTCCTGACGCGCTCCTGCCAAACATGGGAGGCCAGACCGCTCTGAACTGCACCATCGGCCTTGGTGAGGCTGGCGTTCTTGACAAGTACAACATCGAGGTCATCGGCTGCAACCTGGAGTCCATCCGCACTGGTGAGGACCGAGAGCTCTTCAGCGAGGCAGTCCAAGACATTGGCCTGGAGGTTGCTCGCGCAGATATCGCTCACTCCATGGAAGACGCTCAGCGCATTGTTGCTGATCTGGGATACCCTGTGGTCATTCGCCCAAGCTTTACCCTTGGTGGCGCAGGCGGCGGCATTGCTCATACTCCAGAAGAGCTTGTAGAGATTGTGGAGCAGGGACTCTTGCTTTCTCCAGAGCATGAGGTGCTGGTAGAGGAGTCCATTGAGGGCTGGAAAGAGATTGAGATGGAGGTCATGCGCGATACCGCAGGTAACGGTATTGTTGTCTGCTCCATCGAGAACCTCGATCCAATGGGTGTTCACACCGGAGACTCCATTACCGTTGCTCCAGCTCAGACGCTTACCGATGAAGAGCTCCAGAACCTCCGCGACTACTCCATTGCTATTCTCGAGCGTGTAGGCGTTGCCTGCGGTGGTTCTAACGTTCAGTTTGCGGTCAACCCAACTAACGGCCGCGTCATTGTCATTGAGATGAACCCTCGCGTCAGCCGCTCTTCCGCGTTGGCTTCCAAGGCAACTGGCTTCCCCATTGCAAAGATGGCAGCACTGCTCTCTGTTGGCTACACGCTGGATGAGATTACCAATGACATCACCAAGGCAACTCCTGCTGCCTTTGAGCCTTCCATCGACTACTGCGTGGTCAAGGTTCCTCGCTTTGCCTTTGTCAAGTTCAAGGGCACCAGCCGCATTCTGACCACCCGCATGAAGTCGGTTGGCGAGGCTATGGCCATGGGCAGAACCTTTGAGGAGGCCTTGCAGAAGGCGCTTCGTTCCCTGGAGCAAGATCGTGCTGGTCTGGGCGCTGACGGCCACGATGTCTTTGACGAGAAGAACTTCGATGAGCTCGTCAGCAAGCCAACACCAGAGCGTATTTTCTACGTTGCTGAGGCTTTGCGCAGAAACTGGAGTGTTGAGCGCATCCACGATATGACCGGTATTGATCCATGGTATCTGCACCGAATGGCAGGCATCATCAATGCTGAGAAACGCATCAAGGAGCTGGGGCTTTCTGGTCTCACCACAGAAAACATGCTTGCTGCCAAGCAGCTGGGTTTCTCGGATGAGCAGCTTGCACACCTTACTGGTACCAAGACAGACGTTGTCCGCGCCGTGAGGGAAGTGCTGGGTGTTCGCCCGCAGGTTAAGACGGTGGATACCTGTGCTGGCGAGTTTGGTGCAACCACGCAGTACCACTACGTTACCTATGAGAAGGGCAACGCTACAGAGTACGTTGATGCAAAAAAGCCACGTGTCATGATTCTCTCCGCTGGTCCTAACCGTATTGGTCAGGGCATTGAGTTTGACTACTGCTGCGTTCATGCTGCCTATGCTCTTCGCGAGCAGGGCTATGAGACGGTCATGGTCAACTGCAACCCCGAGACGGTTTCTACAGACTACGACACCTCTGATCGCCTCTATTTCCAGCCTCTGACCTTTGAAGACGTCATGGATGTCATTGAGGTTGAGAAGCCAGAAGGCGTCATTGTTACCCTTGGTGGCCAGACGCCAATCAAGCTGGCACGCGCCTTGAAGGACGCTGGCGTTCCTATCATGGGTACTCAGCCAGAGGCAATTGACCTGGCAGAGGACCGCGACCGCTTCGCAGCCCTTCTGGATCGCCTGAACATTGCCTGCCCACCATCGGCAGTTGCTTCTACCATGGACGAGGCTCGCGACGCTGCACGTCGCATTGGCTACCCACTGATTGTCCGCCCAAGCTACGTTCTTGGTGGTCGCGGTATGGCCATTGTCTACGACGACTCCGACCTGGTTACCTACATGGAGTCCGCGACGCACGTCACGCCAGACCGTCCTGTCTACCTGGATGCCTTCCTCGAGGACGCCATTGAGCTGGACGTTGACGCTCTCTGCGACACCGAGGAGTGCTACGTAGGTTCCGTCCTGGAGCACATCGAAGAGTGCGGTATTCACTCTGGCGACTCCGCTTGCTGCTGGCCGCCCTTCTCGCTTTCTGAAAAGATTGTTGACCAGATTAGGGCCATCACCAAAAAGCTAGCACTTGCCTGCGGCATTCGAGGCCTGCTAAACATCCAGTATGCCGTCCGCGACGAGCACGTCTTTGTCATCGAGCTCAACCCTCGCGCTTCTAGAACCGTGCCTTTCTCGTCAAAGGCAACTGGCGTTTCCCTGGCCAAATACGCATCTCGCATCATGGCTGGCGAGAAGATCAGTGAGCTCAGAGCACAAGGCCTGCTTCCAGACGAAAATCGCACCGTCGATTACTACGCGGTCAAAGAGGCGGTCATGCCTTGGTCTAGATTCCCTGGTGCTGACTCAATCCTTGGCCCAGAGATGAAGTCTACCGGTGAGGTCATGGGCATTGCCCGCACCTTCCCAGCAGCGTACGCAAAGACTCGTGAGGCAGTTGAGAACAAGCTTCCTGAGCAGGGCTCCGTCTTCATCAGTGTGTGCGACCGCGATAAGCGCGCCATTGCTCCTGTTGCTATGGCTCTGGAGAACCTTGGCTATGGCATCTACACCACGGGAGGTACCGCAAAGACGCTGCGTGCGGCTGGAATTGACTGCACCACCGTCAACCGCATTTCCGATGGTCATCCAAATGTTGTTGACCTTATGCGCGATAAGACCGTCAGCTTCATCATCAATACGCCTCATGGTCACGAGGCTCATAGCGACGGCACCAAGATGCGCGCAGAAGCTGTCAGCCAGGGCATTACCTGCGTTACCGCAATGTCTGCTGCTACCGCTCTTATTCAGGCACTAGCCGCGGCAAGAAAGAGTGAGCCAGAGACCTTTGCACTACAAGATCTTTAAAACGTGCTTGGAGAATGAGCTTTTCAATTGAACAAGACCGGTCTTGAAAAAGGCCGGTCTTTTTTTCGTGAGGGAAGTGTTTAGAATGCGAAGTTCTCCTAGTGAAGAGCGCAAAAGTTTGTTATTATTGCAAGGCTGCATAAATATGCGGGCGTGGCGGAACTGGCAGACGCGCTAGATTTAGGTTCTAGTGGACTAAGTCCGTGGGGGTTCGATTCCCTCCGCCCGCACCATGCAGAAATTTGGTTAAGAGCTGGTACGCCAGCATTTTTTACGAGACACTGGAGGAACGTTGAACATCACCGTTACCGCAGATAAGCCAGTTGACGAGAAACTCACCGTCAAGGTTACAGTTCCTGCTGCAGAGGTAGACGCTGCCATTAAGCAGGCTTACAAGGACATTGCAAACAAGTATTCCTTCCAGGGTTTCCGCAAGGGCCGCGCACCTCGTCCTGTCATTGACGGCATTGTTGGCCGCGAGGCAGTCCTTGCTCAGGCAACCAATGATCTTCTCGGCGCAGCAGAGCCACAGCTTCTTGAGGAGCTTGACCTTGTTCCTGTTGGCCGTGGTGATTACAACCAGGACGCAGACCTTCCTGTTGAGGGTCAGGATTACTCCTATGAGGTAGTCTTCAACGTCCGTCCTGAGGCTAAGCTTGATTCTTATGATGCTCCTGCAATCAATATGCCTCCAAATGAGGCAACTGAGGCTGAGGTTGATCATCAGATTAAGCAGCTTCTTTCTTATCAGGCTAAGTTTGAGAACACCAAGGAGAAGCGCGCTGTTAAAGAGGGCGACACCATTGGTGTAGACATCAAGAACATTGAGGGCGCTGCTCACATGGAGGGCGAGGACCGCGTTCTTACCCTTAATGGCACCCAGGCTCCAAAGGAGCTTGAGGAGGCACTCATCGGCATGAAGCCAGGTGAGGAGAAAGAGGTCAAGTGGACTCACAGCCACACTCACGGCGATGAGGTTCACTCCCACGATTACGATATCAACGTCAAGGTTGTTGCTCACAAGAAGTCCGTCACTCCAGAGCTGACTGACGAGCTTGCAAAGAACACCTTTGGTTATGACACGGTCGAGAAACTCCGTGAGGCTGTTAAGTCTGAGATTGAGTCCGACAAGAAGAATTCTCTTCCAACTCTTAAAGAGGACCGCGTTGTTGAGGCTGTAGGCAAGCGTCTTCAGCTTGAGGAGGTTCCAGAGGAGTACAAGAACGAGGTCTTCAACGAGATTGCTCAGGAGTTCCTGAACGGTCTTCAGCAGCAGGGTATGAGCCTTGATATGTTCCTGGCTGCACGCGGCATTAAGACCGATGACTTCATCTCCGATCTTCGCGTTCAGGCTGAGGAGCGTGCACGTCAGTCCCTGGCTCTTGACGCAATGGCAGCTGAGCTCAAGCTTGAGGCAACTGAGGAAGACATCCGCGCAGAGTTTGAGCGCGCTGGTGTTCCTAACGTTGAGGCTGCAATTGAGGAGTGGCGCAAGGCTGGCCGTCTTCCTGCAATCCGTGAGTCCATCCGTCGTTCCAAGGCTCTTGATTGGCTGCGCGACAACGCAACCGTCACCGTTGTCGACGAGATTGCTGAGGCTGCTAAGGAAGAGCAGAAGGCAGAGAAGAAGCCTGCTAAGAAGGCTCCTGCTAAGAAGAAGGCAGCTAAGAAGGACGAGGACGCAGAGAAGGACGCTGAGTAGTCCGCAACTGGTTGGGTTTCTCGCCAGAAAGACTGCGCCAAAAGTTGCAGTTACTTTGAATTTTTCATACCCCGGGTTAGAGACACGCTTCCCGGGGTATGTTTCTAAGGAAAGACCTTTGAAGGAGGATTATGCATTATCCAACAAACATTCCAACTATTCCGTATGTTATTGAGCAGACTCCTCGTGGTGAGCGTAGCTATGACATCTACTCTAGACTGCTCAACGATCGTATTGTTTTCTTGGGTGAGCCGGTAACGCGCGATTCTGCAAACCTGGTCATTGCACAGCTTTTGCACCTTGAGAGCCAGGACCCAGACAAGGATATTTCTCTCTACATTGACTCTCCTGGTGGAGACGTTTATGCAGGTCTGGGCATTCTTGATACCATGAACTTCATTAAGCCTGACGTGTCTACCATCTGCGTTGGTATGGCAGCATCAATGGGTGCCGTTCTTCTTGCAGCTGGTGCAAAGGGTAAGCGTCTTGCGCTTCCTAACTCTATGGTTATGATTCACCAGCCATCAAGTGGCGTTCAGGGTCAGCAGACCGATATCCAGATTGTTGCAGATGAGACAAAGTGGATTCGCCAGCGCATCAACGAGTTGCTTTCGGATTATACTGGACAGCCTATCGAGAAGGTCAATGCAGATACCGAGCGCGATAATTATCTTCGTGCACAGGAGGCCTGTGATTACGGTCTGGTAGACCGCGTTATTTCTTCTCGTAACGACCAATAATTGTTCTTGTATCGAGGGTTTAAGTTATGGCTAAAGACCAGGACTTCTCGCCTTTTGGCGGATTAGATGAGATGCACTGTTCTTTCTGCGGAAAGAGTAGGTCGCAGGTAAATAAGCTTATTCAGGGCCCAGGTGGCGTCTGCATTTGCGATGAGTGTGTCTCTACCTGCTCAGATATGATTGATGAGTCCCTTGGCTTTGATGAAGAGTCAGAGATTGAGACTCACTCTGATGAGCCTGTCATCAAAGACCTGCCAACTCCGCATGAGATTTACGATGAGCTGTCTCAGTACGTAATGGGTCAGGAAGACGCAAAGCGTGCTATGTCGGTTGCGGTGTATAACCACTATCGCCGTATTCTTTCGGGCAATGATGAGCCTCAGGAAGGCCAGGAGGATGTTGAGATTGCAAAGTCCAACATCTTGCTCTTGGGCCCAACTGGTACTGGTAAAACATTACTCGCTCAGACGCTTGCTCGTTTTCTTGAGGTTCCGTTTGCTATTGCTGACGCAACAACCCTTACCGAGGCTGGTTACGTTGGTGAAGATGTCGAGAATATCCTGCTTAAGCTCATTACAGCCGCAGATGGTGATGTTGAGCGCGCTCAGGTAGGTATTGTCTACATCGATGAGATTGATAAGATTGCTCGCAAGGCCGAGAATCTCTCTATTACTCGTGACGTCTCTG
Source organism: uncultured Atopobium sp. (assembly GCA_938028635.1). Taxonomy (GTDB): domain Bacteria; phylum Actinomycetota; class Coriobacteriia; order Coriobacteriales; family Atopobiaceae; genus Lancefieldella. The sequence continues at coordinate 7,465 of CALIZK010000033.1, read as the reverse complement.
GTGAAGGCGTTCAGCAGGCGCTTCTGAAGATTCTTGAAGGTACGGTTGCTAGTGTTCCTCCTACAGGAGGCCGCAAGCATCCTCAGCAGGAGCTTATTCATATTGATACCACCAATATCTTGTTCATCTGTGGTGGCGCTTTTGTTGGTCTGGATAAGATTGTTGCTGATCGTATTGGTAAAAAGGGAATTGGCTTTAACTCTGATGTTGCTCAGAATGTCAAAGAAGGTGAGTCTGAGCTTATCGCAAAAGTAATGCCTCAGGATTTGCATAAGTTTGGCATGATTCCAGAGCTTTTGGGTCGTATTCCTGTTATCACTTCTACTCGTGAGCTTGGTGAGGAAGATCTGATGAGCATTCTCACAGATCCAAAGAATGCTCTTACCAAGCAGTACAAGCGTATGTTTGAGCTTGAGGGAGTAGACCTAGAGTTTACTGAGGATTCACTCAGAGAGATTGCTAAGAAGGCTTTAGCTCGCGGCACCGGTGCTCGTGGTCTTCGTGCAATCTGTGAGTCTACGCTACAAGAGACCATGTTTGATCTGCCATCAGATTTGGATATCATCAAGGTTGTGGTTACTCCAGAAAGTGTTGGCGGAGATAATGCTCCAGAAATCATTAGGGGCAAAAAGAAATAACTCGCTTAGCAATAAAAAAGGAGGTCGAAAGACCTCCTTTTATGTTATAGATTGCCGCCGCCAAGTTTGTTGTATGACGTAATAAGTTGGGTGCGGGTCTTGGTGCCTGGTGGAAAGACGGTATCAAATAAAGGCATCAAGCCGCGGAAAAGCACGCCGCTCTGCACGCGGTGAGAAAGACCTCTTACCGTACGTCTTGACTCTTCAAGCTGTGAGCGGAGCTCCTCAAGGTAAGGGGAGCGACGAGCATAGAACCAGAAAAGACCTGCAAGATCTGAGTTTGGATAGAGCCAAGGCCTGTTGTCTGGTCCTGCAAAATGAGCAATACAGATATTCTTACGAGCTTCTTCGTATTCTTCTCGCACGTCTTTTGGTGCCTGAGCAACAATGTGATCACGGCGAAGGAATTGCCAGTCTACCAGGTAATTCCATTTCATATTAATACGAAGATAATGGCCATTTACAAACCTGTTAAGGACATCTTGATCAAGCCAGCGCCATGCACGCATGGTTGAGACCTTTAGAAACTCCTCAGGAGAAATCTGCTTTCTAATCTCTTCCAGGTTCATCAAAATGACGCCTGCCTGGAAGTAATCGTGAGGATCATCCATGCCCAGCTCATTTTTGAGGTAGGGACCAACTGTGGCGTCATAGCCATCAATCTGACCAATAGTATCAGCGTCGCGTGTAGCGCCTACCAAGTATCCTGTGACGTCGATATCATAGAGCTTTGCAATATCGGTATTAACTACCAGGTCAGAGTCAAGGTAGATGGCTTTATTGACGTTAGGAAGCAGTGAGGGAGCAAGCAGCCTGTAGTAAGTTTCTGGTCTAAAGTGACCATGATGAGGAAGCTCAATATCACCAAGGGCAGCATCAACATCTAAGAACCCAACATGGACGTTATCGACAAGCTGAGCTTGACGAGTAAGTGTAATCATGCTGGTAGGAGTGAGGTCACGAGTCAAAACAATGATGTCGTAGCGACGCTCTGGATTGACATTCTCAATGATGGATTGAATTGCTACAGATAAATACGGCACAAAGTTATCGCTGCAGGCAAATACAAGCACAACGTCATTAAGAGCAAGTCCCAGCTCATCGGATGAGCTTGCGAGCATTGCTCCAGAAAGTTGCGCCCTGCCTGTTCCAACAAGGCGTTGTGTGGGTATTTTACGTAATCTTCTCATACGTAAGACTTTAACACTTAGGCACCAAAAACGCCTGCTGCGTTTGCCATTACTTCAGTTTGCACAGAGTATCCACGAGCCTCACTGAGCCCGTAAAGAGCTCGCTTAAGGCTGTCCACAATGTCAAGCGCGTCAATATCTGTGTGATCACTGGAGGGAAGGTCAGTCTCGGTAAGGAGTTTATCTTTTGGGTAGATCTTAGCGTATTCACGGCCACGCTTGGTCTTAAGGCTCATCTCGCCAACAGAGAACCAACAGCCAAGCTTAATGGCCCTCTGGAGCTCATCTGAGCTACCGCTAAACCAGTGGATGATAGGAATGCATGCTTGAGCAGCTCCTGTCTGCTCAAGAATATCTAGTACCGCATCAACGCTTCTCACGGTGTGCATCGAGAGCACCCGAGGCTGGTCATTGCGCGAAAGCTCTACTGCGCGCTTGCAAATCTGCGTAAAAGCTCTAACCTGCAGTTCTTGCAACCCATCAACACAATAGCGAGAAGAAAAATCTAGTCCAATCTCGCCAATGTAAGATGTCTGCTCCATAAGCTCTAGCAGGAGCTCTATATCTTTTTGAGTAACGCGACCATCAGAGATGTACCAGGGATGTGCTCCAAGTCCCACGCGGATGTTGGCTTGCGCAAGCTGAGGAGCAAGTTCAAGGTAGTCGTGAGGAGTAACACCACAGGCAAACAGTCCTAATCCAACCTCACTAGAACTTCTCGCTACATTGAGTGGAAAGTCCATAAGGTTGGCATGAACGTGCGCATCAAAATACGTGAGATTACTCATGATCAAGCCCCGAAAGATGCAGAAGGACGTCTGAGGCAATCATCTGACCCATAATAGGAGGGTAGTAGGACATAGTTCCTAGCTTGGCAGATTTGCCCGTTGTGCCCTCTGGTGCAAAAACTGGTCGCGCTGGCTCGGGGGAGTAGAGAACACGGAAGTCGGCAAGTCCACGCTTCTTGGACTCTTTTCTCATTACTCTTGCAAGAGCATCGGTATGCGTTTTTGAAAGCGTAGTAATTTCCAGGAGTTCTGGGTGGATTTTATTGCCGCCGCCCATGCTGGAGATGAGGTAGATATCGTTTTTCTGACACCATGCCACAACAGCTAATTTGGCAGAAATGGTATCGATGGCATCAACTACAACATCTGGTTTTGGAAGAGCAGAGAGCTGCTCGTCAACGTTGTCTTTAAGCAAAAACGCGTCAAGTGTGACCACGTGAGCGTCTGGATTAATGTCCAGAATCATCTCTTTGGTAACGTCAACTTTTCTTTTTCCAATGGTGCTCACATAGGCAATAGCCTGTCTATTAAGGTTTGATGCTTCTACTGCATCAGCATCCACTAAGACGAAGGAGCCTACACCGCCTCTGGCCAGCGCCTGAACGCAGTTTGAACCAACGCCACCAAGCCCTAAGACCATGACGCAGGAATTTTGAATCTGTCCAAGGCGGTCTTTTCCTAGAACAAGTTCGAGTCGAGCAGTGGCTTCAGGGATTGTGGCAGACATAGAGCTCCTCATAAAAAGTATCTGCAGATAGTATTTATTGTTCAAGAGTATAGAGGGCCTTAAAGTAATGATTTTGTTGCATAAGTTCCTCAAACGAACCCATTTCGATAATACTACCTTCTTTCATTACAATAATTTCGTCAAATTTTTTCAGCTGAGCTTCCTCTAAGTTGTGTGTAATAACTAGACGTAGTGTTCCTTTGAGATTTGTTATTGAATTTATAATTTGGTCAGTAGTTGAATGGTCAAGCGCTGATGTAGCTTCATCGAAAAACAGAACGTTAGAACCCTTTAACAAACTTCTAGCAATACAAATTCTTTGACGTTCGCCACCAGAAAGGTTTGAACCTGCTTCACCACATTGATAACTCAGCTTATTTTGTTTAATGAAATCTGTAAGACCAGCTTTTTCACATGCTTGGAAAATAGCATCTTTTGAGTGGTTTTCGAACATAGTAATGTTGTCTTCAATTGATGCATTGAATAAGAAATTCTCTTGTTGTACAAGTGAAACGTTTTGATAGAGACTCTTTTTATTAATAGTTCTTAACTCTAAGCTATCGTAAAATATATCTCCTTGATAACTTAAATTGCCACCCATAAGAAGATTAAATAAAGTAGACTTTCCAGATCCTGATATTCCAACAATTGCATAACTTTTATTAGGTAGAAGTTTGATTGATAAATTTTTCAGCACAGCTTTATTTTGTTCGTAAGCAAATGAAAGATTGTTGATGACTATTCCTTTTGTAACTTTATCTAATGTCTGTTGCCCCTCTTCTTCTTCATTGTCAGCAAGAGTCTCAGAAAATTTTAAAATCAAATCATTTGAGGCCTTGCGTGATGCAAGTACCGGTGGAATTGTTTGTAAAGGGAGACTAATGTAGTTCATAAGTAACGTGGCCATAAGAATTACACCAGGTGTTACTCCTTGATTTGAAATACAAAGATATGTACCAGCAATCAAAACAGCCCATTGAGATAAGCCGAAAGCACTCCAACTCAAAGTATTAATGAATCGAGTAGTTTTTCTACTTTCTCTTTTTGAGCTTTCAAGAGCGGTATTGTCTTTCTCAAAAAGTCTCACTGCAGCCTTTGTTGCACCGTAAGCTTTTATCAAAGGAAAACCTTTTACTAGATCAGTGACTTGGGCAATGAATTGGCTAGTTTTCGCAGAAGATTCTTTTTGAATTTTACCGAGTGTTCCGCCTAACTTTACACCAATGATTAGAGGAAGAATTGAAGCGGCAATAGCTACAAAAGTTAATGGAATGCTTTGAACCATGAGCATTATGAGGGCCACAATGAAAGATATACTATCGCTTACCAAAGAAAACATCTGTTCAAGATATGTTGTCTCTATAGTATTTAAATCATTAGTAAGTGCAGATACATAAACGGAACTACCACTTGCTTCAAACGAGTTTATACCTTTTTTGAGCATGTATTTAAATGCGGTGTTGCGATAAGAGTTAGCAGCATGATAGAGATAATTAGGAACAAAATAACGAACCACTAATTTATTTGTAATTGCTGAGATTGTTAATATGGCGGCAAATAGACAACCTTGTAGAAAATCATTAAATGATCCTGACACAGCGGAATTCATGAGAATTGAAGTTATGTAGGGTGAACATACCGTAACTAGTTCTAAAGAAGTTGTAAAGAAAAAGGAGCCGAATAACAACTTTTTATTACTCCAAAAAAGACTCCGTTTAAGGTCGTTTTGAATTTCTTTAACAGTGCTTTTCATGTCAAACCTTCTTAACCTGTAGAAAAAGTTGTTGACTATACTTTTGATTTAAATGTTGTTGATTTTTTCAATCAATTTTAGTGTTTGATATGTTTGTTATGGCTTCTTTCAGCTAAAACTTTGAATTGAATGTTGTGACAAATCAATACTACTACTTTTTATACAAAGTGTAATTTTTTATATGAAATATTAAAAGAACATTACTATATTCCCCTAAACCACATCTGTTTTAATGCATTATACTGTTCAAATGGTTAATAGGAATACTGCTAAAAGCATATGAAAGGCAAGATTACTGTGGAAGAAATGCCCAAGAATTATGATCCTCAGGCAGCTGAGCCTGAGCTCATTGAAAAGTGGATTAAGGCAGATTGTTATGGTCGTAGTAAGGGAACTGAAGACCGTACAGTAGTTATCCCTCCACCAAACGTTACCGGCATCCTTCACATGGGACATGCCATGGATGACACCATCCAGGACACCTACATTCGTTATTCTCGCATGCGCGGTTATTCAACTCGTTGGATTCTTGGAACTGACCATGCAGGCATTGCAACCCAGACTAAGGTTGATAAGAAGCTCAAGTCAGAGGGTATTTCTCGCCTTGAGATTGGTCGCGAGAAGTTCCTGGAGGCTTGCTGGGATTGGACGCGCGAGTACGGCGGAACCATTGTTTCTCAGATTAAGCGTATGGGCTGCTCCATTGATTTTAATGACGAGAAGTTCACCATGTCTCCCGAGTACACTCAGGCTGTTCGTAAGGTCTTTGTTGACTGGTATCATGACCAGCTTATTTATCGTGGTAAGCGCATCGTAAACTGGTGTCCTCATTGCGAGACTTCTATCTCTGACGATGAAGCAGAGTACGCTGACGAGAAGGGCCATCTTTGGTACCTGCGCTATCCACTCAAAGAGCCTGTTAATGGCGTTGAGTACATTACCGTAGCAACTACTCGTCCAGAGACTATGCTGGGTGATACGGGCGTAGCCGTCTCTCCTCAAGACCCAGAAAAGGCTGATCTTGTTGGAAAGACCGTTATCCTGCCAATTGTTGACAGAGAGATTCCAATTTTCTCTGACTGGCATGTTGATGCAGGCTTTGGTACCGGTTTTGTTAAGGTAACCCCAGCTCATGACCCTAACGACTTTGCTATGGGTCAGACTCATAATCTTGAGCAGATCAACATCTTTGATGAGCACGCCGTTGTTGTTGACGGTTATGGTGAGTTCTCTGGTCTTGACAGAGATCAGGCTCGTGAGGCTATTGTTGCTTGGTTTGAAGAGCACGGTCTGCTTGACCACGTTGAAGACCTTGATCACTCCGTTATGCATTGCTACCGCTGCGGCACAACTCTTGAGCCATGGCTCTCTGAGCAGTGGTTTGTTGCTGTCGATAGGCTCAAAGAGCCCGCAGCACAGGTAGTCAAAGACGGTCAGGTTACCTTCCATCCAGAGCGTTGGACTCAGACCTACCTCACTTGGATGGAAAATCTTCGCGACTGGAACATCTCCAGACAGCTTTGGTGGGGACATCGCATTCCTGTGTTCTACTGCGATGATTGTGGCTGGCAGGATGCGCTTATGGAGGACACTGATGTCTGTCCAAAGTGTGGCGGTCATCACGTTCACCAGGATGAGGACGTTCTGGACACCTGGTTCTCTTCTCAGCTGTGGACTTTTGCTACACAGGGCTGGCCAGATCATCCTGAGCAGCTTGAGGGTCACCATCCAACGCAGGTCCTGGTAACCGCTCGAGACATCATTGCTCTTTGGGTTGCTCGCATGATTATGAGCTCGCTCTACTTCACCAAAGAGATTCCATTCCATGATGTCTACATCTACGCAACCATTTTGGCTAAGGACGGCAGCCGCATGTCCAAGTCAAAGGGTAACGGCGTAGACCCTATGGACCTGATTGCTAAGTATGGCGCAGACGCAATGCGTTATAACCTGCTTACGCTTATTACCAACAACCAGGACGTCAAGTTTGATGCTGTTCTAGATAAGAAGACTCGCGAGCTTATTGAGTCTCCAAGAACTGATCAGGCACGTTCATTTGTTACTAAGATTTGGAATGCAAGCCGCTTTGTTCAGATGAATCTTGACGGCTACACCGCCGGCATGCCAAAGGCAGAAACGCCAGAAGACGCATGGATGTTCTCGCGCCTTGCTAAGGTTGTGGCAGAGACAACTGAGCAGCTTGAGACCTATGGCTTTGGCGAGTATGCCCGCAACATTCAGTCTTTCTTCTGGAATGATGTCTGCGACTGGTACATTGAGCTCTGCAAGGGTCGCCTTCTGGATGGAACTCCTGAGGAGCGCCTGCAGGTTCAGCGCAACCTTGTCTTTGTCCTGGATGTCAGTATGAG
>CALIZK010000032.1:0-58492 GCA_938028635.1 uncultured Atopobium sp. | reverse complement strand
CGGATATGATTTTGTTTCCGTTCATGATGCGGTTCGTCCGCTCATTGAGGTAGAGACCATTGAGCAGGTCATTGGCACGGTTCGCAAGTCACCTAAGATTGCAGGAGCAATTTTGGCTCACCGCGCAACTGATACGCTGAAGCGCGTAGATGGTGCAACCATTGTAGATACGCCTGACCGCTCAACGTTCTGGGCTGCTCAGACCCCTCAGGTGTTCAAGACACGCACACTTCTTGAAGCCCACGAGGTAGCTCGCCAGGAAGGCTACCAGGGAACCGATGACTCGTCGTTAGTTGAGCGACTTGGTCTTACGGTGCTGTGCGTTGAGTCGCAACGAGAAAACGTGAAGGTCACGTACCCGTCTGACCTTGCAATTGTTGAGGCTACGCTCAGCCGACGCCTGGTAGAGGGTGCAACCGGAAGTGGGGCTGTAGAGTGAGTATGCCAGAGCTTAAGATTGGCCACGGATACGATGTTCATCGCCTGGTAGATGGCAGGGATCTTATCTTAGGTGGCGTCAAAATTGAGCACACCAAAGGTCTTCTCGGCCACTCCGATGCTGACGTTTTGGCTCACGCACTTATGGACGCCCTGCTAGGAGCCATGCGCGCTGGCGACATTGGCCAGCTTTTCCCAGATACAGACCCTGCTTATGAGGGCGCTGATTCTATGGTGCTTCTGTCCCATGTTATGCAGCTTGTTCGTAATGAGGGCTTTGAGCTTCTGGATTGTGATTGCACCGTTGCAGCTCAGGCGCCTAAGTTGCTCCCTCACCGCGATGCTATGAGAAACCGCATGGCTGAGGTCATGGGTGTTTCGCCAGATAAAGTTGGCGTAAAAGCAACCACTACCGAAGGCCTTGGCTTTGTAGGCACTCAAGAAGGCATTGCTGCCTGGGCAGTTGTACTGCTGGGACGCACCGCGCAATAAATTACAGCTCTACGATATGGTCGGCTGCCTCCACCACTTTAGGGTCATGAGATATGAGAAGTATTATGTGGTCCTGCTTGACCTTCTTGAGAAGAGTAAGAAGGACATCAACACTGTTTTGATCTAACGCAGAAGTTGGCTCGTCAAGCAACATGACACTTGGATTCATAAGCATCATGCGGATAATTGCAATCTTTTGCTTTTCTCCACCAGAGATAGCAGAGCTTCGTTCAGCCAGGCGAACATCAAGATTTTGATCGTCACCAAGCAGCAATTTTTCCAGGTTGAATAGCTTGATATAGCTGATTATCTCTTCATCTGTTGGTTGGTTTTTGCACAGCAGTGTCAGATTATTTCTTACCGTATCGTCAACAATGCTTGGCTCTTGCTCGGTAAATCCAAGCGTATTTTTTCGAAGTTCATACTGATTAATTTGAGTTAACAAATCCTCATTAATAGCAATAGTGCCTGATAGGTGAGAAGACCACTCTCCGTTAATGAGCTTCAGAAATGTTGATTTGCCTGTACCGTTTCCACCGGTAATGGCATATATATTTCCTTTTGCAAAACTACAAGACAAGTTGTTCATCAGTACTTTATTGGTATGTGGATAAGAGAAAGACACATTTGTGCAGGTAATTTGATTGACATCGTCTGATGGAACGATAGTTCCAACGGATTCTTGAGGTAAATCTAGAATCTGCTCAATTCGATTAAGGCTTACCGTAATGCTCTGATAAGCCATACCAAATTCCATGAGAAGCGTAATAGAACCTAAGAGCGATACAAAATAGCTTGAAATGGTTGCAATATAGCCAGGCTGCAGTGCTCCAAGGAAAATTTGATATGCACAGGTAATAAAGACAATGGCTTGGAATACGGCAATCACAGCATTGTTTAATTCTTGTACGCCAAACTCAAGCTTGTACTGCTCATGAATGGCACTACGAAGCTTTTGATTGACGGCATAGTGCTGATTAAAGAAACGCTCAAAGAGGGAATGACGCCTAATGAAATCTACATCAGTGAACTGCGAGAGCTCAATCGATCCATACTGGGACCGCAGTTCTTTAGATTCTTTGTATCTTTTATAGGCCGAAGCTTGGATTTGCTTATAGATAATAAAGCTCACCAATAGCAGAACAGCTGTTACAAGAGCGGTTAATGGGTTCAAATATAAAATAATCGCAAGCGTGCCTATGACAGAGACCATAGTTGTTGCAAAGCTCACGCATTGTGTAAGTATAAAAATTGAAACGTCATTAGAATCGTTATTTACTGTCTGGCGGTAATGTCCAGAATCATATGACGAGAAAAACGATGAATCTGCATGTTGAATCTTGTCAATCAGCTGTCGCTCAATAGTAAACGCAGAATCAACCTGTAACTGACAATACCGTGTTTTAGCAAGATAGGAGCAGCCGGCAATGAGGATTCCTAGTGCGGCAACTACGGCGCAATAGAAAAGTATCTCGCTCCAAGTTGTTCCTGAAATAAAAAGATTAATTACAAATCCAACAAGAAGCGGTTGGATCACCATAAGCGCTGTGACAAAGAATGACAGAAAGAGAAAAATCGCAAGACTGCCTTTATCCAGAATGGTAGATATACAGTAGTGGATAATGTTAAAAAACTTACTCATTCAAATCACCTTCTGAAGTTGTTAAGAGTAAGATTTCTTGTCTTCTAGTTCTTCGCAGTTTTGATTCAAATATAAATTTCTTAAATTTTTGTTCATCAAGTTTAATAAAACAAAAAACAATCCAGTACTAATCCGTGAACGGTAACAAAAATGAAACTTGATTAGTACGGTATGGAACTCAAAGGTTTTCCACAAACCGTTTATACTTACACCAATACACAATGGTTGCGAGGAGTATGCATGCTTGTCTATAACACTCAGACGCATAAAAAAGAAGAGTTCAAGTCAATCGACGAGGGCAAAATCCGCATGTACGTGTGCGGTCCTACGGTTTACGATCAGATTCACATCGGAAACGCCCGTACCTTCCTCTCGTTTGACGTTATTCGCCGTTATCTGATGCACAAGGGTTACGAGGTCACCTTCGCTCAGAACCTGACTGACGTTGATGACAAGATTATTCAGCGCGCCATTGAGCAGGGAAGGACTGCTCAAGAGGTTTCTGAAGAGTTTTCTCAGGCGTTCATTGAGCAGATGCATCGGTTCAATATTCTGGATCCAGATATTCGTCCTCGCGCAACGCACGAGATTGAAGCCATGCTCCAGATGATTCAATCTTTGATTGAGCAGGGTCACGCTTACGCGGTGCCTTCGGGCGACGTGTACTTCTCGGTTCGTTCTGACCACGGCTATGGTGTGCTTTCTGGTCGCGATCTTGATCAGCTTCGCGCAGGTGAGCGCGTTGAGGTTAATGACGAGAAACGCGATCCATTTGACTTTGCACTCTGGAAGGCTGCTAAGCCTGGTGAGCCTAGCTGGCCAAGCCCTTGGGGAGAAGGTCGTCCAGGTTGGCACAGTGAGTGCTGCGCAATGATTCATCGCTACCTGGGCACTCCAATTGACATTCACGGCGGTGGCTCTGACCTGGTATTCCCTCATCATGAGAACGAGACTGCTCAGGCATCTTGCGCCTGGCACGCTCCTCTCGCCAATTATTGGATGCACACCGGAATGCTTCGCGTTGATGGCGAGAAGATGTCCAAGTCTTTGGGCAACTTCTACACACTCAAGGAAGTTTTGGACAAGTACCCTGCAGATGCAGTAAGACTTTTGATGCTTCAGACGCACTATCGTGCACCACTTGATTTCTCGTTTGAGCGCCTTGAGGGCACCGTTGGTACGCTTGAGCGCATGAAGACCTGCGTTGCAAATCTCCGCTGGGCTTTCAAGCAGTCTTCTGCTCAGCACGAACTTTCCGACGCTGATAGCACGCTTGCTGAGGCAATCAATACAGCTCAGAGCGAGTTTGACGCTCAGATGGATGATGATTTCAACACCGCAGGAGCACTCGCTGCTATCTTTGCTCTGGTAACTGCTGCAAATACCTATCTTGCAGAGGTTGGTCAGAACGTTGGCGCAAGTCCTGTTCTCCGTGCAGCAGATATGTTGTGCGAGCTCACGGGAGCTTTGGGAATTGATTTGACTCAGGCAGCGTCTACCTCTGATTTACCAGAGGAGCTTGTGGCGCTTGCAGCTCAGGTGGCAGGTTATGAGGGCTCTTCAGCTGACGAGGCTGCAGAGGCTTTGCTCGCTGCTCGTCAAGAGGCTCGCTCCCAGAAGTACTGGGCAGTTGCTGATCAAATTAGAGACGGCATTGCCGAGCTTGGACTTTTGATTGAAGATACCGCCGCTGGCGCTCGACTTAAGCGTAAGGCAGACTAACTATGGCAAGAAATCAGCGCTCTACCTCTAAAAACACGCGCTCCGAGGGTCCTGCTGGCCGTGGAGCAGCCGGACGCGGCGGAGCTGTGGGTCGCGGTGGAGCAGGTCGCGGTGGAGCTGCAGGTCGCAGCGGCGCGGGTCGCGGCTCCAAGAAGGCTGCCGACTGGGGCGGTTATTTCGGCGCCAAGAATGGCCAGGGCTCAAAGGGTAGCCGCTCCGCACAAGGCTCACGCGCAGCTCAGGGTACTCGCGGACAGCAAGGTGCTGGTGGACAGCGAGGCGCTGGCGCTGGACGTCCCGGCAACAAAAAGCCTGCAACCGATCTTATCGAGGGTCGTCGCGCAGTAGCAGAGGCGCTGACTGTGGGCATTCCTTTGAAGAATGCGCTGGTACAAGCCGCAAGCGGACAGAAGGACCAGGAGATTGAGGCACTTGCACGCCAGCTTGAGCAGGAGGGTATTCCTGTCGAGCGTGTTGCAAAGCCCGTACTTGACTCGCTTTCAAGCCACGGCGCTCACCAGGGAGTTATTGTCCGTACACAGCCGTTTGCCTATGCTGACCTCTCTGAAATCGTTCAGCGTGCGGGTTCTGAAAACGCGCTGGTTGTGGTCTTGGATCACGTCACCGACGAGGGAAACTTTGGCGCAATCGTAAGAAGTGCCGAGGTAGTTGGCGCAGCCGGCGTTGTTATTGCAAACGCTCGCGCCGCCCGAGTTGGCGTTGGAGCTTACAAGACTTCCGCCGGAGCCGTGCTTCACCTGCCAATCGCTCAGGTTTCTAATCTGCCGCGCGCTCTTGAAGAGCTCAAAGCCGCAGGTTTTTGGACATGTGGCTCTACCGAGCACGCCACCCAATCCGTGTGGGAGGCTCCTATGGGAGGCCGCCTTGCACTTGTTATGGGCTCTGAAGGTTCAGGAATTTCTCGCCTTATGCTCGAGAAGTGCGATTTTACGTGCAAGCTTCCTCAGTTTGGCCAGGTAGAGTCCCTGAACGTTGCTCAGGCAACAACGGTTATGTGTTACGAGTGGCTCCGCAGGACCCAGGAAGCGTAAGCCCAGGTAGTGTAAGCTCAGGACGCGTAAGCCCAGGAAGCGTAAGCCCAGGAAGCGTAAGGTATGGCTCAGAAAAAATCGCTGCTTGTAGTCGATGGCTATAACGTCATGTTGGCAACTCCTCGTTATGAGGCGCTGCTGGATGATTGTGGCTCTTCTGCGCAAGAAACCGCTGCTGAGAGGGCTTATCACCTCAATACCGATCCGTTTTATCGCGCCCGTTTGGCGCTCATCTCTGACGTTGCCACGTTTGCGCAGGGCACCTACGAGGCCGTTATTGTGTTCGACGGCAAGGGAAACGTAAACGACGAGCGTCCAGAGCGCACTCTCGCTGGCGTGCAGCTGGTTTTTTCCGAGACTGGGGAGTCCGCGGATAGCGTCATCGAGCGCCTGGTCACGGACGCTCGAGAGGCTGGTCGCAAGGTATTTCTAGTCACGTCGGACAGGGACATTCGTGTCACAGCCGGCTTTGGCCCTGGCGAGGTCACGCGCATTGCAAGCGCATCACTGGTCCACGAGATTTCCCAAGCAGATGACGTTGTCGAAGAGATGCGTCGCGATCAGGTCAGTACGCGCATGACGCTTGAAGACCGCATTTCTCCAGAACAGCGCGAGAAACTCTGGAAGCTGCTAGGCAGATAGGTGACCAGATCAGCGTCTCACGCGCCTTACGCGCTAATGCGCCCGACGCGCCAATTTGACTGACGTGCCTGATTTCTGCAAAGAATCTGTAAAATTTGCCTGATAACAGCAAAGAATCGGTGGATTTGCCTGATTTCATCAAAGAATCGGTGGCTCAAATACAGATTCTTTGCACTTTTCAGGCAGACCTTTCGGGACGTGACCTTGAATCCAGGGTGGTGGCGGGTGGTTTTCATGAGTGCTTTCATGGAGCCCGATTTTCTCGCCATATCTGAATGATTTGCCGGAAAAGCACACCATGTCTGAGCTATTTGCCGGTTTTTCTCGCCATGTCTGAGCTGTTTTACTCAGACATGATGTACTTTTCAGGCTGGCCAGACTTGATGGACAGTGCATTTGCACCAAGCTAGCTCCTACAGAAGGGCAGCGCTCCTACGAGCCACATTGACCAGTTTGTGGAGAAAAATTTCTCGAAAATTGAGACTAGACCAAAGCCAGAAAAGTCTATAGAATATCCTCTGCACTTGATGCCGCTATAGCTCAGCTGGTAGAGCAACTGACTTGTAATCAGTAGGTCCCGGGTTCGAAGCCTGGTGGCGGCACCACTTGAATTTTCAGCCAGGCATTGCCTGGCTTTTTTCGTGCGAATTTTAGGGCATTCGCGACGTATCGCGTATGGCTTTTATAGATAACCGTAAAAGCCCGTATGCGTCTGGCCAGAAACACGTTTGGAGTTGTGGCAAGAAACTCACTTGAAGTTGTGGCCAGAAAACCGCTTGGAGTTGTGGTTAGAAAACCGCATGGAATCGTGGCGAGAAAATCGCTTGGAATTGTGGAAAAAATTTGATAAGATACGCCCGGTTGGGTGGATTACGTTGACAAGATTTTTATTCAATCGTAATATTTTCCCGCTTACGAGGTAATACAGAAGTTCAACTAGACATTCTGCGTACGTTAAACCACAAGGTACAGCGTATTAATTACTTCAAGAGTGCTTGAAAACGGCATTTGGGGATATGGCACAGCGGCAACTGCGGCGGACTGTAAATCCGCTCCCTCTGGGTTCCTTGGTTCGAGTCCAAGTATCCCCACCACGCCCGTGTAGCTCAGTAGGTAGAGCACTTCGTTGGTAACGAAGAGGTCACCGGTTCAAATCCGGTCGCGGGCTCCATGTTTCAAGCGGCATTTATGCCGGCGTAGCTCAGCTGGTTAGAGCACACGGCTCATACCCGTGACGTCACTGGTTCGAATCCAGTCGCCGGTACCAGACTCTTTACGGCGTACATGTCCTAGACATTTGCGCCGTTGAGTATAAACAGACGTTTTTTCACCACGGTCTAGCCCGAGGGTTAGTTCCAGAAGGAGGATTGGCAATGGCCAAGGAAAAGTTTGACCGCACAAAGCCACACGTAAACATCGGTACCATTGGTCACGTCGACCACGGTAAGACTACCCTTACCGCAGCAATCACCAAGGTTCTCTCTGAGACCGAGGGCTGCAAGGCAGACTATACCGCCTTCGAGAACATCGATAAGGCTCCAGAGGAGCGTCAGCGTGGTATTACCATTTCCGTTGCTCACGTTGAGTACGAGACTTGGGAGCGCCATTACGCTCACGTCGACTGCCCTGGCCACGCAGACTACATCAAGAACATGATTTCTGGTGCAGCTCAGATGGACGGCGCAATCCTCGTTATTGCTGCAACCGATGGTCCTATGGCTCAGACTCGTGAGCACATCCTTCTTGCACGTCAGGTCGGCGTTCCTTACATCGTCGTCTTCCTGAACAAGTGCGACATGGTCGACGATGACGAGCTCATCGACCTCGTTGAGATGGAGACCCGTGACCTTCTCTCCGAGTACGACTTCCCAGGCGATGACCTTCCAATCATCCGTGGTTCCGCTCTCGGCGCTCTTAACGGCGAGGAGAAGTGGGTTGAGTCCATCCGTGAGCTCATGCACACCGTTGACTCCTACATCCCAACACCAGCTCGTGACAACGAGAAGCCATTCCTGATGGCAATTGAGGACGTCATGACCATTTCTGGTCGTGGTACCGTTGCTACCGGCCGTGTTGAGCGTGGTGAGCTCAAGCTCAACGATCCAGTCGAGATTGTTGGTATTAAGCCAACTCAGAGCTCTGTTGCTACCGGCATTGAGATGTTCCGTAAGACCATGGACTTCTGCGAGGCTGGCGACAACGTTGGTATCCTTCTTCGTGGTGTTAAGCGCGAGGACATCGAGCGTGGTCAGGTTCTCTGCAAGCCTGGTACCGTTACCCCACACAAGAAGTTCACCGGTGAGGTTTACGTTCTTACTAAGGAAGAGGGCGGCCGTCACACCCCATTCTTCTCTGGTTACCGTCCACAGTTCTACTTCCGTACAACTGACGTAACCGGCGACATCTACGAGCTCACCGATGCAAACGGTGGCAAGGTAGAGATGGCTATGCCTGGTGACCACATCACCGTTGGCTGCGAGCTCATTCACCCAATCGCTCTTGAGCAGGGTCTGAAGTTCGCTATCCGCGAGGGTGGCCACACCGTCGGCGATGGCCGTGTTTCCACCGTCATCGAGTAACTTCTTTTAAAGTTGCTAACTTGCCCGGCGTGCTTTTTGCGCGCCGGGTTTTTTGTCGAGAAAAAATATGTGAACGCCTAGAGTAATTAGAGAAAAGTATTGACATCTCTGGGTAGTGGGTGCTAACCTAAGCAACCGCGTCACATTTCGAGAATACATCTCGTGACCGTGTTCAGGAGGATCAATGCGTACACTCGTTACTCTCGCCTGCACTGAGTGCAAGCGTCGTAATTACACTACGGACAAGAACAAGTCCAACAACCCAGATCGTATGGAGTTGAAGAAGTACTGCCCATGGTGCCACAAGCACACGGTACATCGCGAGACCCGCTAGGCTAGGTGGGTTCGTTCTAGGCCAGTAGCTCCAATGGTAGAGCGGCGGTCTCCAAAACCGTTTGTTGAGGGTTCGAGTCCTTCCTGGCCTGCCAGATAACTTCACCGGCCTTCCCATAAGGGTTGGCCGGTTTGTATGTAGGTATAACATCCAAGGGAGCGTAGGATGGCAAATAAGGAGCGCAATAAGAGGAGCGCACGTAAGGCTCGCGCAGAAGAGCGCGCCCAGCGTGAGGCCCTTCAGGCTGAAGCTACTCCTGAAGCTTCTGCTAAGGCCACTAAGGCTGAGGCAAAGAAGCAGGAGAAGTCCCTTCAGCGTAACGCTAACCCTGGCTTCTTTGGTCGCCTGGGTGCTTATTTTGCAGGCGTTCGTACAGAAATGCACCGCGTTGTGTGGCCTTCAAGCTCTGAGCTTGCTGGTTTCTCTGTAGCCGTAATTGCAACAATCATTTTCTTTGGCTTGGTAACTTGGCTGGTTGATACTGGCATTGTTGCTGGTCTCGTCGCCTTTACTGGACTGAGGGGATAATCAATGGCTAAGCGCTGGTATGTAGTTCACACCTATTCAGGTTATGAGAACAAGGTAAAGACAGACCTTGAGCACCGTATTGAGACCTATGGCCTTGAGCGTGCTGTTGTTGATATTCAGATTCCTACTGAGGAAGTTACTGAGGTCAAGGACGGCGGTAAGCGCGAGACCAAAGAGTCCAAGGTTTTCCCAGGTTACGTTCTTGTTCGCATGGAGCTGGATGACAATACTTGGGCTGTTGTTCGCAACACCCCAGGCGTAACTGGTTTTGTTGGCATTGACGGCAAGCCAGTTCCTCTGCGTCGTGATGAGTTCGATAAGATCATGCGTCGCGGCGGTATGAAGACGGGTAGCCCTGTACCTAAGCGTACAGCAACCAATATTGAGGTCGGTCAGGCAATTCACGTTCTTTCTGGTCCTCTCGCTGACTTCGACGGAACTGTTTCTGAGGTCAACGCAGAGTCCGGCAAGATCAAGGTTATGCTCACCATCTTTGGTCGCGAGACTCCGGTTGAGCTCACCATGGATCAGATTTCCCTGATAGACTAGTAACTAACGGCTTATCCCGCACTTCTCGTCCCTTGTGGATTGCTTCTCGGGAGTGCGCGAGAATAGACTCAAACGTATTCAAACAGGAGGCTTAACATGCCCGCAAAGAAGGTTGTTAACTTTATTAAGCTGCAGATTCCTGCAGGCCAGGCAAACCCAGCTCCTCCAGTAGGACCAGCTCTGGGTGCTGCACAGGTCAACATTATGCAGTTCTGCCAGGCATTCAACGCTGCAACTCAGGACAAGGCTGGCGACATCATTCCAGTCGAGATTTCTGTTTACGAGGATCGTTCCTTTGACTTCGTAACCAAGACTCCTCCAGCAGCTCAGCTCATCAAGAAGGAGCTTCACCTCAAGGGTGGTTCCGGTGTTCCTCAGCGCGATAAGGTTGGCCAGCTCTCCCAGGAGCAGCTCACCAAGATTGCTGAGATCAAGATGCCTGACCTCAACGCAAACGACATTGAGGCTGCAAAGAAGATCGTCGCTGGTACCGCTCGTTCCATGGGTGTAACCATCGCCGAGTAGTGTTTACTCCCGTCAGCCATGTGTGTGGCTGACGGTTGTTTTTGTCAGAGCATCCGACGTTAGTGCACGTAGTTGGGTTTCTCGCCAAGAGGGAGCAGCTGCGGACGGAAGATGCAGGAGTGGGAGGGCAGACGCCCGCTAACCACAGGAGGTACATAATGCCTAAGCACGGAAAGAACTACAAGAATGCAGTTGCCAAGGTAGACGGTGCAAACCTCTACAGCCCAAAAGAGGCAGTAACCCTGTCTAAGGAGCTTGCAACTGCTAAGTTTGACGAGACCATTGAGGTAGCAATTCGCCTTGGTGTCGATACTCGTAAGGCTGACCAGAACGTCCGCGGTTCCATTTCTCTGCCTCACGGCACTGGTAAGACCGTTCGCGTTGCAGTCTTCGCAGAGGGCGAGAAGGCCCGCGAGGCTGAGGCAGCTGGCGCTGACATCGTCGGTGGCGACGAGCTCATCGCAGAGGTCGAGAAGGGCATGCTTGACTTTGACGCAGCAATCGCAACCCCTCAGATGATGGGTAAGGTTGGCCGTCTTGGTCGTGTTCTTGGTCCTCGTGGCCTTATGCCTAACCCTAAGCTCGGCACCGTTACCATGGATGTTGCAAAGATGGTTAACGAGCTCAAGGCTGGTCGTGTTGAGTATCGTGCAGACCGTTTTGGTATCTGCCACGTTGCAATCGGCAAGGCTTCTTTTGAGGTCCAGCAGCTTGTTGAGAACTATGGCGCACTTCTCTCTGAGATTATCCGCGTCAAGCCATCCAGTGCTAAGGGTAAGTACGTCAAGACCGTTGCTATTTCCTCTACTATGGGCCCTGGCATCAAGGTTGATCCAACCAAGGTTCGTAACCTTATGGAGGACTAAGCTTTACGCTTAGAAGTACCTAGCACGCTTAATCCGGTATCTGCTTGCAGGTACCGGATTTTTCTTGAAGCGGGAGTGCAGTGTAGGCGTGGACTCTGCTTGCAGTGGGCGTGCGGTTTGAGGCGTGGACTCTGCTTGCGACACGCGTGCGGCTGATGTGTGTGGCTGAGTTGGGGCCGCAGCTTAGCCGCCCTTCTCGTCAAATTTTTGTGAAGAGAAAGAAATTGTGCACTCAACCTTGACTCGCGTTGATTTTTGCTGCACAATATCCAACACAAGACAGACGTCTTGTAGTTGCACGTTCGCTGCCAAAGACAGCCGGCGCCTTGAATCCAAGGCTTAATGGGAATTCCCGCCTGCCGAGGTGGTCTTGAGATTAGTACATCCAGACCCCGCTTTGGTTGCCAAAGTGGGGTCTTTTCATGTGAGGGCCGCACCTGTTGGCGCTCGTGCCTGAGACATGATAAAGGAGGTGTACTACATGCCAGCTCAGTCTAAACGTGATTTGCTCGAGAAGGTTTCCGCTTCTCTCGACAACTCCAAGGGCCTGTTTGTTATCGACTATCGTGGTCTCTCCGTAAAGGAGACTCAGGAGCTTCGCCGCGCACTTACCGCAGCAGGCGCTCACATGAAGGTCTATAAGAACAACATCGTCAAGATTGCTCTTAAGAACGCTGGTATGCCAGAGATTGACGAGATGCTCGCCGGTACCTGCGCATACGTTTTCTATGAGAATGATCCTGTCGAGGCCGCTAAGGTCATCAAGGATCAGGCCAAGAAGCTCAAGAAAGTTGAGTTCATTGGTGGTATCGCTGATGGTCAGGCACTTACTGCTGACGAGGCAAAGGCTTACGCAGATCTTCCTTCTCGCGAGGAGCTCATTGCAAAGCTTGTCTTCGTTGTTGCAAGCCCACTTACCGGTATTGCACAGGTTTGCGCTGGTCCAGCTCGTGGACTCGCAACCGCTCTTTCTGCAGTCGCAGATCAGAAGAACGCTGCATAAGCAACGTTTTGTTGTACCCGCGCATTGGCGCAAACCGCGTGAGAGTGTAGACGCACTTAAACGCACACATACAAGCCGGGCTTTTGCCCAGATGCAGTACAAAGGCTGCATCGTTTAAAAAGGAGAATTGACATGGCTGTCACTAAAGATGAGATCATTGAGGCCCTTAAAGAGATGCCAGCACTCGAGCTTTCTGAGCTCGTTCACGAGCTTGAGGACGTCTTTGGCGTTTCCGCTGCTGCTCCTGTAGCTGTCGCTGCTGCTCCTGCAGCTGGTGGCGCTGCTGAGGAGGCAGAGGAGAAGACCAACTTTGACGTTGTCCTCGAGGGCTTCGGCGACAACAAGATCGGCGTCATCAAGGTTGTCCGTGCTCTTACCAACCTTGGTCTCAAGGAGGCAAAGGAGGTCGTCGAGGGTGCTCCTAAGGCAGTCCTCGAGGGCGCTAAGAAGGAGGACGCTGAGGCTGCTAAGGCTCAGCTCGAGGAGGCTGGCGCTACCGTCACCCTTAAGTAAGTCCATCCTACATTGCTTACTGGAGAGGTCAGACTTCGGTCTGACCTCTTTTTTATTTGCCTGGCGAGCAACCCGTGCGCTCGCAGCGCATGGAGCCAAGGTGTTTTTGCAGCAGCCGGAAAAGCGCATCAAGCTGGGGCGCTTTAGCTGCAGCCTGAAAAGTGCATCAAGTCTGAGCTGCGTTCGCTGCAGCCTGAAAAGTGCATCAAGCTGGGGCGCTTTAGCTGCAGCCTGAAAAGTGCATCAAGTCTGAGTGATTTGCCGGATTTTCTCGCCATGTCTGAGCGATTTGCCTGTTTTTCTCGCCTTATCTGAGTACTTTTGCTCAGACTTGACGTGCATTTCAGGCTCATAAATCCTGCGTGATTGCTCTAGCTTCCTGCGTGACTTACCCTAGTTTTTCTCGCGCCTGATTTCCTCAAAGAATCTGTAACTTTTGCCTAAAAATGCAAAAGAATCTGTGGATTTGCCTGATTTTGTTAAAGAATCGGTGGCTCAAATACAGATTCTTTGCACTTTTCAGGCGCACATTGTTAGCCAAGAGCGCCTGGCGAGAAACCCGTGCGCTCGGAGCGCGCTCGGGGCTCGTGGAGCGCCATGCGAAGCGACGCGGCGGGGGAGCGCCGCTCACCGAAAGCTATTTCTGTCTCCGTGGACCTTCTTCACAAAATCTTCACAACTAGAAAAGACGAGTTAGTCAATGATTTACCTGCAACATAACGTTTGTGCAGTTGAAAAACATAAACGCGATAATATAGTCAAAACGTCTTAAAAAATCAAGTGTTTTTCTGTTGACGCGCATTAAAATCTTGACTAAATTACTAGGTTGCGACAATTGCCACCTTCCACCCTTTTGAAGGAGGACAACCTGGTGTCTACCGCTAAAAAGACTTCCCTCACCACGCCTCAGGCGCATACTGGACGCAGGACGTTCAGTAAGATTCCCGCAGCTATGGAGCTGCCAAATCTGATTTCTGTACAGAAGGAATCATTTGAGCGCTTTATGGGAGAGGGCCTTGCAGAGTCCTTCGCTGAGTTCTCGCCAATTGAGAACAGCGCTGGAACCATGCAGGTCACCTTTGGTGACCATCAGTTCGGCGACCCTGCCAATTCAATGGCTGAGTGTCGTGCAAAAGACATTTCATATCAAGCACCTCTTTTTGTTGACGTCCGTTTTGTCAACAAAGAGACTGGTGAGATGAAGGAGCAGCTTGTCTTCATGGGTGATTTCCCACTGATGACTGAGCGCGGTACCTTCATCATCAACGGTTCTGAGCGTGTTGTGGTTTCCCAGCTCGTCCGTTCACCTGGCGTGTACTTCTCGTCAGAGATGGACAACGGTGTTCTGGTCCACAAGTCTCAGTTCATTCCTGCACGTGGCGCATGGCTTGAGTTTGAGGTTGATAAGCGCGGCCACCTGGTCGTCTCCATTGACCGTAAGCGTCGCCAGAGCGCTACTGTCTTCCTCCGTGCACTTGGCATTGCTGTTACCGATGACGAGATCCTCTCGCTTCTTGGTGACTCCGATGTTGTTCGCAACACACTTGAGCGTGATGTTGCAACCACACGTGAGGATGCTCTTATCGAGATTTATCGTCGTCAGCGTCCAGGCGAGCCACCAACTGTTGACTCTGCCCGTTCTTTGCTTGACGGCCTCTTCTTCAACGAGCAGCGCTATGACCTTGCACGCGTTGGTCGTTACAAGATCAACAAGAAGCTTGAGGAAGAGATTCCTGCAGACGTTCGTGTTCTTACCAAAGAGGACATCGTTGCAGCTCTTCAGTACCTTCTTGCAGTGCATGCAGGTGATGAGTCTAAGCACCTTGATGACATTGACCACTTTGGCAACCGCCGCGTTCGTACCGTAGGCGAGCTGGTCCAGAACCAGTTCCGCATTGGTATGAGCCGCATGGAGCGCGTTGTTCGTGAGCGCATGGCATCTCAGGACGCAGACGACATCACTCCACAGTCTTTGATCAACATCCGTCCAATTGTTGCTGCAATCAAGGAGTTCTTCGGTTCTTCTCAGCTTTCGCAGTTCATGGACCAGGCAAACCCACTTGCTGGTTTGACTCACAAGCGTCGTCTTTCTGCTCTGGGACCTGGCGGTCTTGCAGGACACAAGTCCGGCTCCAGCCGTCGTACCAACGTTCCTACTGCTGTCCGCGACGTTCACAACTCGCACTACTCCCGTATGTGCCCAATCGAGACTCCTGAGGGACCAAACATTGGTCTTATCGGCTCCTTGGCACTGTACGCTCACGTAAATGAGTACGGCTTTATCGAGGCTCCTTATCGTAAGGTTACAGACGGTGTTGTCTCTGACGACATTGTCTGGATGACTGCAGACGAGGAGGAGAATCACATTATTGCTCCTGCTAACACCCCAATTGACCCTAAGTCTAAGAAGTTTGTTGAGGTTGACGCAGACGGCAAGATTGTTGATGCAGACCGCGTTATTGCACGTACCCGCGACTTCGACGGTTCCTTCGGTGCACCTGCACAGGTTCCTGTTGAGGACGTTGACTACATGGACGTTTCTCCACGTCAGCTTCTCTCCGTCGCAGCTAACCTCATTCCATTCCTTGAGCACGACGATGCAAAGCGTACCCTCATGGGTGCAAACATGCAGCGTCAGGCAGTGCCTCTGATTCAGTCCCACGCTCCATTTGTTGGAACTGGTATGGAGGGCCGCGCAGCTCAGGACTCTGGTGAGCTTATTTGCGCAGAGTTTGCCGGCGAGGTCACCGAGGTTGATGCAGCTCACGTTGTCATCTACTCCGATGAGCACGGTTCTCAGCGCTACGATCTTCCTAAGTACGAGCGCTCCAACCAGTCCACTTGCATCAACCATCGTCCAATCGTCACTGTTGGACAGCAGGTCGAGAAAGGCCAGCCAATCGCAGACGGTCCATCTGTTGACCACTCTGAGCTGGCACTTGGTGCAAACCTTACCGTTGCTTACATGCCATGGGAAGGCTACAACTACGAGGACGGTATTATCGTCTCCGAGCGTGTTGTTCAGGAAGACCTTCTGACCTCCGTTAACATTTCCCGCCACGAGATTGATGCTCGTGATACCAAGCTTGGTGCTGAGGAGATTACCCGCGAGATTCCAAACCTTGGTGAGGACATGCTCGCAAACCTCGACGATGACGGTATCATCCGCATCGGCGCTGAGGTTGGCCCTGGCGATATTCTGGTTGGTAAGGTCACTCCTAAGGGTGAGACTGCTCTGACCGCAGAAGAGCGCCTGCTTCGTGCAATCTTCGGTGCTAAGGCACACGATGTTCGTGATACGTCCCTCAAGATGCCACACGGCTCCTATGGTCGCGTTGTTGACGTTGTCCGCTTCAGCCGTGAGGCTGGAGACGACCTGCCTCCAGGAGTAAACGACCTGGTCCGCGTCTTTGTTGCTCAGCGCAGAAAGATCCAGCAGGGCGATAAGATCGCTGGCCGTCACGGTAACAAGGGTGTTATTTGTAAGGTTCTCCCTGTTGAGGATATGCCTTACATGGCAGACGGTACCCCAGTAGACGTTATTCTCGACCCACTGGGCGTTCCTTCCCGTATGAACGTTGGTCAGCTGCTTGAGTGCCACCTTGGTTGGGGCGCTGCACACGGTTGGGATGACGATGACGCAGATTCCAAGCGTTACGTTGAGGGCCCAATCCCTGTTGCAACACCACTCTTTGACGGTGCTACTGATGAGTCCGTTGCAGAGATTGTTCGCCGCACCAACATCAACATGATCAACAAGGCTCTCAAGGAGTACGGCGAGGACATGCGTGAGGAGTTTGTTCCACAGCTCAACGAGCGTGGTAAGACTACCCTCTACGATGGTCGTACCGGCGAGGCATTCAAGAGCCCAATTACCGTTGGTGTTTCTTACATCTTGAAGCTCGGCCACATGGTTGACGATAAGATCCACGCACGTTCAACTGGTCCTTACTCTCTTGTTACCCAGCAGCCTCTGGGTGGTAAGGCACAGTTCGGCGGTCAGCGCTTTGGTGAGATGGAGGTTTGGGCACTGTATGCATACGGTGCTGCTAACGTCCTCCAGGAGATCCTCACCGTTAAGTCTGACGATACCAACGGCCGTGTTAAGACCTATGAGTCCATTGTTAAGGGCGAGAACATTCCTACTGCAGGAATTCCTGAGTCCTTCAAGGTTCTGGTCAAAGAGATTCGCTCCTTGGCACTTGACATTGAGCCAATCTCCTACCGTAAGCGTGCAAATACCGCAAAGGTCACAGATCCTGAGGAGAAGAACGCTGTTGAGATCCTCAACGACCTTGGCTTCACTGAGGTAACCGCTTCCGACCTGTCCCAAGACGCTGAGGGTGCATCCGCACTTGTAGGCGACGCGACCACCGATAAGGAGTAGCGACTGTGGCAGATTTCGATTCCACTGAATTTGACGCTATTAAAATTTCTCTAGCGTCTGCTGATGATATCCGCGGTTGGTCCTATGGCGAGGTAAAGAAGCCTGAGACCATCAACTACCGTACCCTTAAGCCAGAAAAGGACGGCCTTTTCTGCGAGAAGATCTTTGGACCTGTAAGGGACTGGGAGTGCGCCTGCGGTAAGTACAAAGGCATTCGCTTCAAGGGCATTACCTGCGAGCGCTGCGGTGTTGAAGTAACCACCGCAAAGGTTCGTCGTGACCGCATGGGCCACATCGAGCTTGCTGCTCCTGTAAGCCACATCTGGTACTTCAAGAGCCCAACCAGCTTCCCTCTGGCACGTCTTCTTGACATCAAGAGCAAGGACCTCGAGAAAGTCCTCTACTTTGCATCTTACGTAATCACCAGTGTTGACACTGAGGCACGTGAGGCTGACGTAGACGATCTTCGTGAGGAGCTTGCAGCAGACCTCGAAGAGCTTGACGCAGAGCGTGACGATCAGATTGCACGTCTTCGCGAGCAGGGCCAGCCACAGGATGATGAGTTTGGCGATTTTGAGCCTCTTTCTGAGGACGAGATTCGTGCAGGCGTCGCTGATCTTGAGGAAGAGTACGAGGAAGAGAAGACGCTTCGTCGTGAGGCTTTTGAGAAGTTCATGCAGCTTGAGACTAGAGAGCTCATCTCCGATGAGGGTCTGTTCTCCGAGCTTAAGCGCTACTATGGCATCTACTTCAAGGGTGGTATGGGCGCAGAGGCAGTCCGCGACCTTCTCTCCAACATTGACCTTGAGAAAGAGGCCAAGGAGCTCCGCGCTATTATCGCCAACGAGGATGCTCAGAAGCAGAAGCGCGAGAAGGCCATTAAGCGCCTTGAGATTGTTGACGCCTTCCTCAAGGGTGGCAACGATCCAGCTAACATGATCCTTGACGTTGTTCCAGTTATTCCACCTGATCTTCGTCCTATGGTTCAGCTTGATGGTGGCCGTTTTGCAGCTTCCGACTTAAACGATTTGTATCGTCGTGTTATTAACCGTAACAATCGTCTTAAGCGCCTGCTTGATCTTGAGGCACCTTCTATCATTGTTAACAACGAGAAGCGCATGCTTCAGGAGTCCGTTGACGCTCTGTTTGACAACGGTCGCCGTGGTCGTCCAGTCACTGGTCGTGGTGGACGTCCTCTGAAGTCTCTTGCTGAGGCCCTTAAGGGTAAGCAGGGTCGCTTCCGTCAGAACCTTCTGGGTAAGCGTGTTGACTACTCTGGCCGTTCCGTCATTGTTGTTGACCCACACCTGAAGCTGCACCAGTGCGGCCTTCCATCTGCTATGGCACTTGAGCTCTTCAAGCCATTTGTCATGCGTCGTTTGGTTGAGCTTCGCAAGGTTGAAAACATTAAGGGCGCAAAGCGCGCTATTGACCGTGGTACCCCAGTTGTTTGGGATGTTCTGGATGAGGTCATTCAGGACCGCCTCGTTCTTCTCAACCGCGCACCTACCCTTCACCGTCTGTCTATCCAGGCATTTGAGCCAGTCCTTATCGAGGGTAAGGCAATCCACCTGCACCCTCTGGTCTGCGCACCATTCAACGCAGACTTCGACGGCGACCAGATGTCTGTCCACGTGCCACTTTCTACTCAGGCACA
The DNA here is from genome assembly GCA_938028635.1 of uncultured Atopobium sp. Lineage (GTDB taxonomy): Bacteria > Actinomycetota > Coriobacteriia > Coriobacteriales > Atopobiaceae > Lancefieldella. The sequence goes on along the minus strand of CALIZK010000032.1, from coordinate 39,563 downwards.
GACAGAGGCTCGCATTCTGATGCTCTCCAGCAACAACCTCAGAAGCCCTGCTTCTGGTAAGGTTCTGACCGTTCCTTCTCAGGATATGGTCTTTGGTGTCTACTACCTCACTTCCGAGAAGACCGGTGAAGACGCTAAGACTCTTACCTTTGCAAGCTTTGAGGATGCTCTTCTGGCTATTGAGGCTAACCGTGACCTTGATCTTCAGGCAAAGGTTGTTGTCCGCGTAAGCTCCAAGGATGCAAACGTTGCTGATAGCGATCGTGCTATCTTCCGCGTTATGACTGGCCGCGGTCAGTATGAGGACCTGGACGTTACTGAGGGCACCAAGCGTTTTGAGACCACTGTTGGTCGCATTATCTTCAACCGTCAGTGCCTGCCAGAGGATTACCCATACATCAACTACAAGATGGTTAAGTCCGACATTGGTGTTCTGGTCAACGATTGCTGCGACCGTTACCCAATGGCTGATGTTGAGCCAATTCTGGACAACATCAAGAAGACTGGCTTCCACTACGCAACTCTTGCTGGTCTGACCGTTTCTGTTTGGGATGCTGTCATTCCTCCACACAAGCCACAGCTGCTTCAGGAGGCACAGGACCGCGTTGACCAGATCAACGAGTACTACGAGGACGGCTTCCTTTCCGAGCGAGAGCGTCACGTTGAGGTTGTTAACGCATGGACCGAGTGCACCGATCTTCTCGGCTCTGAGATGCTTACAGGCTTTGCAGAGAACAACCCAATTTACATGATGGCTGACTCTGGAGCTCGTGGTTCTAAGACACAGCTTCGCCAGCTTGCTGGTATGCGAGGCCTGATGGCGGATATGTCCGGTGAGACCATCGACCTTCCAATTAAGGCAAACTTCCGCGAGGGTCTTGAGCCTCTTGAGTACTTCATTTCTACCTACGGCGCTCGTAAGGGTCTGGTAGATACCGCCTCCCACACCTCCGACTCTGGTTACCTGACTCGTCGACTCGTCGACGTTGCACAGGACGTCATTGTTCGCGAGGAGGACTGCGGTACTGATGAGGCAGTCACGTATCCTCTGATTAAGCCTGGTCAGACCTCTGTTGATACTGACCTGATTGGCCGCTGCACCCTTGAGGATGTCTGCGATCCAAACACTGGCGAGGTTCTTATCCCTGCTGGTGGCTATGTTGAGTCCAAGCAGGATCTTGAGCGTCTTGTTGAGCACGGCCTTGCTAAGGTTCAGCTCCGTGCGCTTCTGACCTGTAAGTCTAAGTACGGCGTCTGCCAGAAGTGCTACGGTTGGGATCTTTCCACCCGTCGTCCTGTCAACATTGGTACTGCAGTTGGTATTATCGCAGCTCAGTCCATTGGTGAGCCTGGTACTCAGCTGACCATGCGTACCATTCACTCCGGTGGTGTTGCAGGCGCAGACGATATTACGCAGGGTCTTCCTACCGTTGCTCGTATGTTCGACGTCGTCGGCAACGTCAACGAGAAGATTCTTGGCCGCGAGGCTGACCTGGCTCCTGTTTCTGGTGTTCTTCACATTACCCCAGAGACTACCGAGTACCTGCTGCGTATTGTTGATGCAGACGATGCTTCCCGTGTTATCGAGGAGTGGCGTGTACCTGCATCCGTCCGCTTCATGCCTGGCATTGAGGATGGCGTTGTTGTCCGTGCTGGTGACCAGATTACCCGCGGCTTTGTCAACTTCCGTATGCTCCGTCGACTCACTGACATTGAGTCCACTATGCACACCTTCGTTGAGTCCGTTAAGGACGTCTATACCTCCCAGGGTGTAGAACTCAACGATAAGCACATCGAGGTTATCGCACGTCAGATGCTTCGCCGTGTTCAGGTTACCAACCCAGGTGACTCTTCGTACCTGCTTGGTCAGTATGTGGACCGCTATGTCTTTGCAGAGACTGTCCAGAACATTGCCCTTGCTGGTGGTACTCCACCAGAGGCAGAGCCAGCAATCCTTGGTACGCTGAAGGTTGCAAGCTCTATTGATTCTTGGCTCTCCAGCGCATCGTTCATCCGTACTGCAGGCGTTCTTACCTCTGCAGCTATCGAGGGCGACGTTGACCACCTGCTTGACCTCAAGTCCAACGTTATTGTTGGTAAGCAGATTCCTGCAGGTACGGGTCTCTCCGCATACAACGATGTTGAGCTTACGTACCACGGCACCAAGATTGATGGCCCAACCTCTTCTCTTGCTAAGTCTCTTCCAGACTGGGCACCAGCAGAGCTTAAGGACATCGAGGAGCAGCTTCCTAAGCAGCTTGACTGGGTCAACGAGGATTACAACGGTGGCGTTTACTCCAAGAATGGCCGCACGCTCTCAAGCGAGGATGCAAAGCTGTACCTCTTCGACGATCTTGGCGTGTCACAGCGTTGGACCAACAAGTTCAGCGAGGTTGGCATTGAGACCGTAGGCGATCTTATTGGTAAGACCGAGGAAGACCTGCTTCGCATCGATGGTATTGGTGCAAAGGCAATCGAGGAGCTCCGCGATGGCCTTGAGGCTCGTAACCTCCTCTACATCCTTGAGCCAGAAGAGGATGAGGCTGATTCTGAGGATCTTTCTCAGCTGCTCAACATGGTCTTCTCGCCAGAAGGCGACGGTGGCCTCATGCTGGGTTCCGCAGCTCCATCCACTCACTCTGATTACACCGAGACACTCATCGGCTCTTCTTCCGACGAGGTCAGCCCTGATGTAATCAACGAGGACCTTGGTTCTCTGGATGACCTGCTTAACCAGGTTGTCCGTATGGACGCTGAGGCAGACGGCGAAGACGAGTAAGTAAACTCGCCTGATACATCAAACTTTTTCGGAGATTGCCTCCGATACACAAGAGGACTTCAGCCGTTAGCTGGAGTCCTCTTTTAGTTGCGCTTACAGAAGCGAGTATCGGTATATACTAATCTTTTATGATTTACGTTAAGTAGCCATGAACTTTGCGACTCTCAAAAGATAGGAATAGCAAATGGATAGTCATTCCCACGATTCTGAACAGTGCGAGCACACTCATTCTACGTGCGATTACGTTTCTGATCAGAAGCTGAACGAATACCTGGTAAACGACGACATCATCTATGATGCAACTCAGATTTTTGATGCACTGTCTGATTTCACGCGATTCCAGATTTTGGGTGCCTTAGTAAATGGCGAGAAAAGCGTCACAGAGCTGCAGGAAATGCTTTCTGTTTCACAGTCAGCAACCTCTCATCAGCTGCGTCTTTTGCGCGATCGTGGCCTTGTCAATGCAAAAAGAGATGGCAGAAAGGTCATCTACTCACTTGCAGATGAGCATGTCACAACGCTGATTCGCGTTGGCCTTGCACATGCCGCACATCTGTTGGGTCACTAACGTACGCATCGGAACTGTGGAGAGAGCTTATGGGTGAGTATCGCGTCATTGAAGTTAAGCAGAGTGTTTTTGCAGCTAACGAGAAAAGCGCAGATCAGTTAAGGAAAGAAATGAAGAAAAAGGGAACCTTGCTGGTAAACCTTATGTCTTCTCCTGGTTCTGGCAAAACAACCACCCTTAAAAAGACCATTGCCGCTCTGAATGGCAAGCTTTCGCTCGCTGTTATGGAAGCTGATATTGATTCAGATGTTGATGCTGCTGCTATTTCAGAAACGGGCGTGAAAGCCATTCAGCTGCACACGGGCGGCATGTGTCACCTTGATGCGCATATGTGTGCTCAGGGTCTTGAAGGTCTTAACGCAGGAGATGTAGACCTTATCTTTTTAGAGAACGTTGGAAACTTGGTATGTCCGGCAGAGTTTGACACCGGTGCCGGCATAAATGTCACCATTCTTTCAGTTCCCGAAGGCGACGATAAGCCGCTGAAGTACCCACTGATGTACCAGGTTTGTGATGTGGTACTTGTTAACAAAATAGACGTAGCACCTTATTTTGACTTTGATCTGGAGAAACTCAAGAAAAATGTAGCCCTCAGAAATCCAAAGGCACTTGTTATTCCTTTCTCTGCCAAAACCGGGGAAGGATTAGACGCTTGGACTGAATGGCTTTCTCGCAAAGTTGCTGAGTGGAAAAGCAGTCAGTAACTCATGATGATCGCTTAAAGAATGTCTTATGCCTGATAGGAGAGGTCATGGCAGAGGAAGTACCAGCACGTAAGACCCCAAAAGATGGAAATGCCATGCGTGGCAGTCTTACTGATGAAGAAATTGCACGCAGAAATGTATTGCCAACTACTAACCCTGCTGGTGGTCCTGTTCGTATACTCGCTCAAAATCACATTACTGAAAATGACGAGGTAGTTCATTACAAAACCGTAGATCCAAATGAGCCTGGACCAGCTTCTTCTGAGCAATTTAAGCCCCTTGTAAGAGATGAAGTTCAAAAAATTACCAGTCGCCTCGGTCACAAAATTGTAAAAGATGACCCAGAATATTGGGGAATTGCAGCAATTATGACTGAGGAAGAGGCTGCGGTAACCAAACACATGAAGGTGCGGCAGCCAGTTACTTTAGAGGAGCTTTGCAAGCGAACCGGCAAAACTGCAGAAGAGCTTCAACCTATCCTCGATACCCTGTCTGTAAAGGGCATGATAGAGTACAACTGGGAAAACAAGAGCAAGCAAAAGCAGTATGTTCTTCCCATGTTTGTTCCCGGCTCCGCAGAGTTTACCGTGATGAACGAGCGCCAACTCGAAGAACATCCCGAGATGGCTTCTTTGTTTGAGCGTATGACCTATTTACCGCTCAAAAATGTCACCAAGCTGGTTCCTGAAGGTGGCGCGGGTGTTGGAATGCACGTTATTCCTGTTGAGCGCTCTATTGAGCAGGTCAATCACACTGTTACCGTTGAGCATATCTCGCATTGGCTCAAGAAATACGATAGATACGCTGCAACTCCCTGTTCTTGTCGCCTTGCTGAGCGTGTTCGTGGAGACGGCTGCGCTGACGACCCAGAAGATTGGTGTCTTGCCATTGGAGATATGGCTGATTACTGCGTAGAAACAGGAAAAGGCCACTACATCACCTACGACGAGGTTATCGATATCTGTACAAAGGCCGAGAAAAACGGTTTTGTTCATCAGATTACTAACATCGACGGTGAAGATAAGATCTTTGCTATTTGTAACTGCAACGTAAATGTTTGCTATGCACTCAGAACTTCTCAGCTGTTTAATACGCCTAATTTGTCTCGTTCTGCTTTTGTGGCTCACGTTGATGAAGAAAAATGTGTTGCTTGCGGTGGATGCGTTGAAGTTTGCCCAGCTGGAGCCCCTCAATTAGGTCAGAAGCTTCCTACAAAGAAAGGCAAAATTTCCTACCCAACGCAGGATCTTCCCGATGATAAGTTCTGGGGAGAGTCTGATTGGGATTGGAATTATAAGAATAACAACCGTATTGAGTGTCACGATACCGGTACTGCTCCTTGTAAAGTTGCTTGTCCAGCACATATTTCTGTTCAGGGTTATCTGCGTATGGCAGCTGAGGGTCGCTATCGAGATGCGCTTGAGCTGATCAAAAAAGAAAATCCATTCCCAGCTGTTTGTGGCCGCGTGTGCAATAAACGTTGTGAAGCAGCGTGTACACGAGGAACTATTGACCAGGCAGTAGCCATTGATGACGTTAAGAAATTCATTGCTCAAAAAGATCTAGAGGCAGAACATCGCTTTATTCCAGAGCCAGTTATCCCGTCAAATAGAGGCCGATTCAACCAGAAAATTGCCATTATTGGTGCAGGCCCAGCCGGCCTGTCTTGTGCATATTACCTGGCAGAGCGCGGTTACAACCCCGTCGTTTTTGAGAAGAATCTTCTTCCTGGCGGAATGATGGTATATGGCATTCCTTCTTACAAGCTCGAGAAGAACGTTGTTGCCGCAGAGATTGATGTCCTTAGAGAAATGGGCGTTGAAATTCGCTGTGGCGTCGAAGTAGGAAAAGACATAACTCTTGATGAGCTGCGCGCTCAAGGCTTTATTGGTTTTTATGTTGCCATTGGTTGCCAGGGCGGTAGAAAGGCCACTATTGCTGGAGAAGACGCAGACGGCGTTATTTCTGCTGTTGATTTCTTGCATTTTGTTACCGAGCATCCACAGCATGAAGTTAACGGTAAGACGGTGGTCATTGGCGGCGGTAATGTTGCTATTGATGCTGCTCGAGTTTCTGCTCGTTGTGGATTAGGGTCGGTCACCATGGTGTGCCTTGAGCAGCCAGAAGAAATGCCCGCACTGCCGGAAGAAATTACAGAAGCGCAGGAAGATGGCGTGTCAATCAAAAATGGTTGGGGACCAGCTTCTATTGACACAGATGAGCAAGGACATGTTTGCGGCGTGACGTTTAAGCGTTGTACCCGTGTTTTTGACAAGGACAAGCGTTTCTCGCCTTGTTTTGATGACGAGCAAACAATGTATCTTGAGGCAGACGCAGTAATCTTGTCTATTGGACAAACCGTTGAGTGGGGAAGTCTTTTGGAGGGAGAGGCGGTTGAGCTTACGCGAGGCAATCTTGCGTGCGCTGATTCCCAGACGTATCAGACTGCTCAGCCCGATGTCTTTGTGGGTGGAGACGTGTACACGGGTCCTCGCTTTGTTATCGATGCTATTGCCGCAGGTCATGAAGCTGCTGTTTCATTACATCGTTTTGTGCAGAAAGGCTCTTCTTTGACTATTGGCCGTAACCAGCGCCATTATGTTGAGCTTGATAAATCTGACGCAGCAGTTGAGTCTTGTGGATACGATCACGCAGGTCGTCAGCGTTCCGCATGCGATTCAGTTAAAAACATCAGGCATAACTGGACAGATCCTAGCCATACTTTTACGCCAGAGCAAATCAGAATCGAGACCGCACGCTGCTTGAAGTGCGGCGCTTCAATTGTTGATGCAAATAAGTGTATTGGTTGTGGTCTCTGTACTACACGCTGCGAGTTTGATGCAATTCACCTGTTCCGAGACAATCCTCACTGTTCAGATATGGTTGCCGCAGAGCATAAGGCAGGAAAGATTCTCTCGTATGTTGGAAAACGTGCGGTAAAGATTATTAAGAACCCCGCGAGAAAAACAAAGACTCCTAAACCTCAGTCACACATCACAACCGATGAGCTTGGTAATCCCGTTTCTGCGGGTAGTACTGGTATTTCAAGCTAGCGCGCTCACAGAAATCAATTGACATGCATGAGCTGGGAATTGCGTTTTACCTCATAGATATGGTTGAGGACCTGGGAAAACAGAACAACCTCACCTCTGTTGCACGCGTAAAGTTGCAGCTAGGTGAGGTATCTGGAGTTGTTCCAACGTATTTGTTGGATGTTTGGCGCTGGGCAGCTGATCGCACGGAGCTGTTACATGGAGCTCAGCTAGAAATTGAAGAAGTACCAGCTCTAACACAGTGTTTATCGTGCAATAAAACGTACGCCACGGTAACGTATGGTCGCATATGCCCTTACTGTTCTAGCGAGAAAACCGAACTTATCCAAGGCTTAGAAATTGAGCTTGCTGAGATTGAGGCTACCTAGCATTTGTAATTTCTATGAAGTATGGATACGCCCGGCACAGTGGCTTGTTGACATGTGGCTTTCATCAGCGTAAAGTACTTCCCTGCGTAATTCCAAGGGGACAGTGCTGTGTCGCCTTTCGAATATGTAAAACTGCAGGTAGATAGGTATAAGAAGGAGAAGATCTTGCCTACTATTAACCAGCTCGTACGTAAGGGCCGCGTGAGCGTCAAGTCAAAGTCTAAGAACGCCGCTCTTCAGCACAACCCACAGAAGCGTGGTGTTTGCACCCGCGTTTTCACCACTACGCCAAAGAAGCCTAACTCAGCACTCCGTAAGGTTGCTCGTGTTCGTCTTGTTAATGGCATTGAGGTAACCGCTTACATTCCTGGTGAGGGCCACAACCTCCAGGAGCACTCCATTGTTCTGGTTCGTGGCGGCCGTGTCCGTGACCTTCCTGGTGTTCGTTACAAGGTTGTTCGCGGTGCATTCGACTGCGCAGCAGTTCAGAATCGTGCTCAGGGCCGTTCCCGTTACGGCACTAAGCGTGCTAAGTAATCACGTCCACTACTCGAACTAGTTCTTAGGAGATTAATATGCCGCGTCGCGCAGCAGCAGTACGTCGTGAGGTTATGCCTGACGCCGTCTACAACAATCGTCTGGTAACCCAGCTCATTAACAAGGTCCTTCTCGACGGCAAGAAAGCAACCGCAGAGCGCATTGTCTACGGTGCATTTGACATCGTCGCAGAGAAGACTGGCGAGGATGCCCTCACTGTCTTCAAGAAGGCTATGGATAACATTCGCCCAACACTCGAGGTTAAGCCTAAGCGTGTTGGTGGCGCTACTTACCAGGTTCCAATGGAGGTCAACTCCCGCCGTGCAACTACTCTTGCTATCCGCTGGATGGTCACTTTCAGCCGTAGCCGTAAAGAGAAGACCATGGCAGAGCGTCTTGCAAACGAGATCATCGACGCAACTAACGGCGTAGGTGCATCCGTCAAGCGCCGCGAGGACCTGTACAAGATGGCTGAGGCCAACCGCGCCTTCTCCCACTACCGCTTCTAGTCGGAATTCAGGAGTAGCAAACAAATGGCTAAGACTAAGTACAATCTTAAAGACCTCCGCAACATCGGCATCATGGCTCACATCGATGCTGGTAAGACAACCACTACGGAGCGTATTCTTTACTACACCGGTAAGACCCACAAGATTGGTGAGGTCCACGACGGTGCAGCAACCATGGACTGGATGGTTCAGGAGCAGGAGCGCGGCGTAACCATTACTTCCGCAGCTACCACTTGCTTCTGGAAAGACCACGTCATCCAGATCATCGACACCCCAGGCCACGTTGACTTTACCGCTGAGGTTGAGCGTTCTCTTCGTGTTCTGGACGGCGCAGTTGCAGTCTTCGACGCAGTTGCAGGCGTTCAGCCACAGTCCGAGACCGTTTGGCGTCAGGCAACTAAGTACGGCGTACCTCGTATTGCATTCATCAACAAGTTTGACCGCGTAGGCGCAGACTTCTTCCGTGCAATCCAGACCATGCGTGACCGCCTTGGCGCAAACGCAATTGCAGCTCAGGTCCCAATGGGCGCTGAGTCCAACTTCTGGGGTCTTATCGACCTTGTCACCAACACTGCATGGGACTTCAAAGAGGATGCTAAGGGCATGATTTACCCTGAGCCACTCGACGAGATTCCTGCAGAGTTTGTAGAGATTGCAGCTGAGAAGCGTGAAGAGCTTCTTGAGGCAGCTTCTGACTTCTCTGAGGACGTCATGATGGCTGTTCTCGAGGGTGAAGAGGTTGACGTTGAGACCCTTAAGGGTGCTCTTCGTGCTGGCGTTCTTGCTGGTCAGATTAACCCTGTCTTTGTTGGTTCTGCTTACAAGAACAAGGGTATTCAGGAGCTTCTGGACGCAGTCATCGACTTCCTTCCAAGTCCTCTGGATGTTCCAGAGATTGATGGCGTCACTCCTAAGGGTGACGAGGCTGTCCGTCACGCAGACGTTAAGGAGCCATTCTCCGCTCTTGCATTCAAGATCATGACTGACCCTTATGTTGGTAAGCTTACCTACATTCGTGTTTACTCTGGTCAGGCAGAGGCAGGTTCTTACGTCTACAACTCCGTCAAGGACAACCGTGAGCGCTTTGGCCGCATCCTTGAGATGAACGCAAACGACCGTGTTGATCGTGACGAGTGCTCCGCAGGCGACATTGTTGCATGCGTTGGTCTGAAGAACACCACTACTGGTGACACCCTTTGTGACGAGAAGAACCCAATCATCCTTGAGTCCATCAGCTTCGCAGATCCTGTTATCGACGTTGCTGTTGAGCCTAAGACCAAGGCTGAGCAGGAGAAGATGTCCATCGGCCTTGCTAAGCTGGCTGAAGAGGACCCAACCTTCCAGGTTCACACTGATCACGAGACTGGCCAGACCATCATTGCTGGTATGGGCGAGCTTCACCTTGAGATTATTGTTGACCGTCTCCGTCGTGAGTTTAAGGTTGACTGCAACGTTGGTAAGCCACAGGTTGCTTACCGCGAGACTGCTGGTAAGGCAGTAAGCCACGCTGAGGGCAAGTTTGTCCGTCAGTCCGGTGGTAAGGGTCAGTATGGCCACGCAGTCATCGACCTTGAGCCACAGGAAGAGGGCAAGGGTTACGAGTTTGTCAACGCTATCGTCGGTGGTGTCATTCCTAAGGAGTACATCCCATCTATCGATAAGGGCATTCGTGAGGCTCTTGAGAACGGCGTTATTGCTGGTTACCCAGTAGTCGACATCAAGGTCACCCTTGTTGACGGTTCTTACCACGAGGTCGACTCTTCTGAGGCAGCATTCAAGATTGCTGGTTCTATGGCAATTAAGGATGCTCTCAAGAAGTCCAACCCAGTCCTTCTCGAGCCAGTTGAGTCTGTTGAGGTTGAGACACCTGAGCAGTACATGGGCGACGTTATGGGCAACCTTTCTTCCCGTCGTGGCAAGATTGAGGGTATGGACGATCGTATGGACGCCAAGGTCATCCGTGCTAAGGTGCCTCTTGGTGAGATGTTCGGTTATGCAACCGACCTTCGTTCCCAGACCCAGGGCCGCGCGAGCTACACCATGCAGTTCGATTCTTACGAGCCCGTTCCTAACGCTGTACGCGAAGAGATTGTCGCCAAAAACGGCGGCTCTGCATCCTAAGTAAACGACCACGAGCTCTAGCTCATGTATGGAGGTACCCAAAGTGTCAAGCCAGAAGATCAGGATTCGCCTCAAGGGCTATGATCACGAGGTCATTGATCAGTCCGCTAAGCTGATTGTTGACACCGCACAGAAGACAGGTGCGCGTGTTTCCGGTCCTATCCCTCTGCCAACCGAGCGCAACCTTTACACGGTTATCCGCTCCCCACACAAGGATAAGGATTCCCGTGATCAGTTTGAGATGCGTACCCACAAGCGTCTCATCGATATTCTCGACCCAAGCGCTTCTACCGTTGATTCGCTTATGCGTCTCGACCTTCCAGCTGGTGTCGATATCGAGATCAAGCTCTAAGCATACGGCTTAATCCAACTTGCAAACTCTCCTGCGCTCTTCGCGCGGGAGGGTTTTTGCATAGGCGGGCTTTCCGCTTGCGCCGTACCCGCTTGCGCCGTACCCGCTTGCGCCGAACCCGCTTGCGCCGAACCCGCTTGCGCCGAACCCGCTTGCGCCGAACCCGCTTTCGCCTGATTTTCTCGCCATGTCTGAACGATTTGCCGGAAAAGTGCGCCATGTCTGAGCGATTTGCCTGATTCTCTCATCAAGTCTGAGTAAATTTGCTCAGACATGATGAACTTTTCAGGCTGGCTAATGCAGGAGCACGTTGCTTTACAGAGTAAAGGGTATGTTTAGCGAGAAACCCGTAGAATTAGAAAGCGAATACTTTTACAGCGCACAGGAGAAGAGATGAACCAAAGCTCGCAGAACATAAGCGGTCAGCAGAATGCAAGTAACCAGCTAAATATCGGCTGCTCGGTAAACGCTCGCCCAAATTACTCCCGCATGATAAAAATACTCTTCGTCTGCCACGGAAATATCTGCAGGTCAACTATGGCGCAATATGTCATGCAAGACCTTGTCGAGAAAAACGGTCTGGCAGAATCGTTCTTCATTGACTCAGCCGCAACATCCACGGAAGAGATTGGCAATCCTGTGGACCCTCGCACACGTAGAAAACTGCAGCAAGAGGGGATTCAATGCGGCAATCATCGTGCCAGACAGATGACTCGCGCAGATTACGAGGAGTTTGATTACCTCGTTGGCATGGATCACAACAACCTGCGCAACATGATGCGTATACTTAAGGATGATCCGCTTGGAAAGGTTTCGTTGCTTCTTGACTGGACAAAGAAGCCTCGCGATATCGCAGATCCATGGTATTCGGGCAATTTTGACCTGACGTACGAGGACGTTACAGAAGGCTGCGAAGCGTTGTTCAAGAAAATTTTAGCCAGATAGCCTTCACCGCAATTTTCCCGGTAACTAGTTCCGGTAAATCATTCCGACAAATTTTTTGGAAAAATTTTGCAAAAATCTTCGGGTTTCTCGCCAATAGATACGCCCGGGTCAGCGGTTTGACCTCGCAAAATAGGCGAGAAGAAAGATCTCGCAGCTAGAAGGCATCAAACGGTCTTCACAAAGCGTTCATCTTTTAGAGATTTTAGGCTTGTTTCTTGTCAAAAATGAGTGTAAAGTAGACGGGCTGCTCAAACAGGACAATTATGTCTAAAGGCAGTATGTACAGGACGTGGTCCGCTGGGGAAGAGTACCCGATGTGCTCTCAAGGTCCCATGACCACCGAAGGTTAGGAAAGAGCATGGTTAATACCATCCTCGGCCGCAAGCTGGGCATGACCCAGGTATGGGACGAGAACGACAACGTCGTTCCTGTTACCGTCGTTCTTGCTGGCCCCTGCACCGTTTCACAGGTAAAGACTGTTGAGACGGACGGCTACAATGCCGTACAGATTGGCTTCGGCGACATCTCCGAGAAGCATGTCAACAAGCCAATGGCTGGTCACTTCAAGGCACAGGGCGTCGAGCCAATGCGTTACCTCCGCGAGGTCCGCGTTGAGGATGCTTCTGAGCACAAGACCGGCGATGTTGTCACAGTTGCTGACTTCTCTGAGGTCACCGCTGTTGACGTAACAGGCACTTCAAAGGGTAAGGGTTTCCAGGGTACCGTTAAGCGCTGGAACTTCTCTCGCGGTCCAATGACTCACGGTTCTCGTAACCAGCGTCGTCCAGGTTCCATTGGTCAGTGCGCATACCCTGCACGCGTTCGTAAGGGCCTTCACATGTATGGTCACATGGGCGCAGAGCGCGTTACGGTCAAGAACCTTAAGCTTGTCCGCGTTGATGCTGAGCAGAACCTCATGCTTATCAAGGGTGCTGTTCCTGGCGGCAAGAATGCCCTCGTCCAGGTCCGCATGGCCTAAGGGCCTTTAGGCAAACACTTAGGCTAACAAGGAGACAACATGTCCAAGTATGAGATTAAGAACGTAGAGGGAAAGAAGGTCGGCGACGCCGAGCTCTCCTCTGACGTCTATGGCATTGAGCCAAACATCCCTGTTGTGCACCAGGTTGTAGTCTGCCAGGACGCATCCGCACGTCAGGGTACCCACTCTACAAAGAACCGTCACGAGGTATCCGGCGGTGGCGTTAAGCCTTACCGTCAGAAGGGTACTGGTCGTGCTCGCCAGGGTTCTATTCGTGCTGGTCAGTGGACTGGTGGTGGCGTCATCTTTGGACCTACCCCTCGTTCCCACGCACGTCGTATTAACAACAAGATGGTCAAGCTTGCTATGAGGTCCGTCCTCTCCGGCAAGGTTGCAGACTCCGAGCTTGTCCTCGTTGACTCTCTCGAGTTTGCTCAGCCTTCCACCAAGCAGGCAAAGGCTGCACTTCAGAACCTCGGTATTGAGGGTAAGCGCGTTACCGTTATCGTCCCAGACGACGACGTCAACACTTACCTCTCTTTCCGCAACCTTCCTAAGGTTTCAATCTTCGGCGTTTCTGAGGTTACTACTCGTTTCCTGATCGACAACGGCGCACTTGTTATGTCCGCTGATGTCGCTAAGCAGCTTGGGGAGGTGCTCGCATAATGAACTCTCCTTATGAGGTCATCATTCGTCCTATCGTTTCAGAGCGTGCTTTCGATCTGATGGAGCAGGGCAAGTACACTTTTGAGGTTGCTCGTAACGCAGGTAAAGAAGAGATTGCTGCAGCTGTAGAGAAGCTCTTCTCTGTACACGTCACCAAGGTAAACATACTTTCTGTTAAGCCAAAGAACAAGCGTGTACGTTATCAGCAGGCAGGCAAGACCCGCCAGTGGAAGAAGGCTATTGTTACCCTTGCTGCTGGTGAGACTATCGAGATCTTCGGTAATAACTCTGCTGAGTAAGGTTTTTCTCCCGTGCCTCTTTTGAGGTACGGGTTCGTATGCCGCGCATAGTAGATACGCGCGGTACCGTGGTAATCCGGTGTTAGCTCGACTTTCCCTTAAGCGGGCTAGCCAACGGAGAAGAAAGGGATACTGTTTATGGCAGTTAGGCATCTAAAGCCAACAAGCGCAGGCAGGCGCTTCCAGACAATCTCAGACTTTGCTGAGATTACAACTGATAAGCCCGAGAAGTCCCTTCTCGAGCCTCTGCCAAAGAAGGCTGGCCGCAACAACAATGGCCGCATCACTACCCGTCACCAGGGTGGTGGCCACAAGCGCCAGTACCGTCGTATCGACTTCAAGCGTCGCAAGGATGACATCCCAGCTAAGGTCGCTACTGTTGAGTACGATCCTAACCGTTCCGCTCGTATTGCTCTTCTGCACTATGCAGACGGCGCAAAGGCATACATCCTTTGCCCAGAGGGCCTGAGCGTCGGTGACACTGTTCTTTCTGGTACCAAGGACATCGATATCAAGCCTGGTAACTGCACCACTCTTGAGCAGATTCCAGTAGGTACTCTTGTTCACGCAGTTGAGTTCCAGCCTGGCAAGGGTGCTGCAATGGCACGTGCTGCTGGTACTTCCGTCCAGCTCATGGGTAAGGACAACGGCTATGCAGTTCTGCGTATGCCTTCCTCCGAGCTCCGTCGTGTTCTTCTGACCTGCCGTGCAACCATCGGCGAGGTTGGTAACGCTGAGCACTCCAACATTGTTGTTGGTAAGGCTGGTCGTTCCCGTTGGGCAGGCGTCCGTCCTACCGTCCGTGGTACTGTCATGAACCCTGTTGACCACCCACACGGCGGTGGTGAAGGTAAGAACCACACTTCTGGTCGTCCTTCCGTCACCCCATGGGGTAAGCCAACCAAGGGTTATAAGACCCGCGACCCGAAGAAGGCTTCTAACCGCCTGATCATTCGCCGTCGTAAGTCCAAGTAAGACACGAGTAGGAGTAGATAAATGAGCAGAAGTCTCAAAAAAGGCCCCTTTGTGGAGACTCGCCTCCTTGCGCGTGTCGCTGCAATGAACGAGGCTGGCAAGAAGGACGTTATCAAGACTTGGTCACGTTCCTCAACCATCTTCCCTGAGATGGTCGGTCACACCATCGCTGTTCACGATGGTCGTAAGCATGTACCTGTGTACGTCACCGAGTCCATGGTTGGTCACAAGTTGGGCGAGTTCTCCCCATCCCGTACCTTCCGCGGTCACAAGGCCAAATAGGGGGAGTGTAGTAAATGGCTAAGAACACCGATTCTATTGAGGTTCGCGCAACAGCTAAGTATGTTCGCGTTGCTCCTCGTAAGGCTCGCGCAGTTGTCGCGCTTGTCCGCGGTAAGTCTGTCGAGAAGGCCCTTGAGGTTCTTCAGTTCTCGACTCGCGCTGCCGCTACTGATGTTGCTAAGGTTCTGCGCTCTGCAGTTGCTAACGCTGAGAACAACAATGGTCTCCGCGCTAACAACCTGGTAGTCAAGACCGCTTTTGTTGACGAAGGCCCAACGCTTAAGCGTATTCGCCCTCGTGCAAAGGGTTCGGCTTCCCGCATTAACAAGCGCATGAGCCACATTACCGTTGTCGTTGCACCTCGAAAGGAGGCGTAGGAATGGGTCAGAAAGTACAGCCTACAGGCTTCCGTCTTGGTGTAACCGAGAGCTGGCGTTCTCGTTGGTACGCCGATAAGGACTACGCCGAGCAGCTCGGCAACGATCTTGCTATCCGCAAGTATCTTGAGAAGCGCCTTGAGAAGGCAGCCGTTGCTCGTATTGATATCGAGCGTGCTGGCGATAAGGTCAAGGTAACTATTTTCTCCGCACGTCCTGGTATTGTCATTGGCAAGAAGGGTGCAGAGATTGACGGCCTCCGTGCAGATCTTGAGCGTGTTGCTAAGGTCGGCAAGGGTCAGGTCAACGTTGATGTTGTTGAGGTTAAGCGTCCTGAGCTTGACGCAAACCTTGTTGCTCAGTCCATCGCAGAGCAGCTTGAGCAGCGTGTCGCTTTCCGTCGCGCTATGCGTAAGGCTGTTCAGTCCGCTCGTAAGGCTGGCGCTAAGGGTATTCGTATCCAGTGCTCCGGTCGTCTGAACGGTGCTGAGATGGGCCGCCGTGAGTGGTACCGTGAGGGTCGCGTGCCTCTGCACACCCTTCGTGCTGCAATCGGCTATGGTACCGCTACAGGTCGCACCACCATGGGCGCTGTTGGTATCAAGGTTTGGATTTATTACGGCGAGAAGATGCCTGGACAGCCAACACCTAACCCAGCTCTTGAGGGCTCCGCTCGTCCTCGTCGTGCTCGCAATGAGAGGAGGGGCCGTTAATGCTTGCTCCAAAGCGTGTATTGCACCGTAAGGTACAGCGCGGTTCCATGAAGGGCCAGGCAAAGGGTAATACCCAGCTGCATTTTGGTTCCTGGGGCATCCGTGCAGAGGAGGCTCACTGGATTACTAACCGCCAGATTGAGGCTGCTCGTATTGCTCTCACCCGTGAGATGAAGCGTGGCGGTAAGGTTTGGATTACTATCTTCCCAGATAAGCCAATCACCAAGAAGCCTGCAGAGACTCGCATGGGTTCCGGTAAGGGTAACCCAGAAGAGTGGGTAGCAGTTGTTAAGCCTGGTCGTATCATGTTCGAGATTGATGGCGTACCAGAGGAAGTTGCTCGTGAGGCTCTCCGTCTTGCTCAGCACAAGCTTCCAATTAAGACCAAGATTGTCTCCAAGGCCGATCAGGACGGTGAGAACTAATGAAGTACACCGAAATCAAGGCTATGAGCGATGCAGACCTCGCTAAGAAACTCGAGGAAGGCCGCGCAGAGCTCTTTAATCTTCGTTTCCAGATGGCAACCAGCCAGCTGGACAACACCGCTCGTGTCAAGGCTGTTAAGCGTGACATTGCTCGCGTTCAGACCGAGATGCGCACCCGTCAAATTGCTGCGGAAGCATCCGCAGAGCAGAACTAGATCGCAGGAGATAAGTTATGGCAGAGACCGAAAGCAGAAATGCGCGTAAGGTTCGTACCGGACTCGTCGTCTCCATCTCTGGCGACAAGACGATTACGGTAGAGATTACGTACCGTAAGCACCACCCTAAGTATGGCAAGATGATGACCATCGGCAAGAAGCTTCACGTTCACGATGAGAACAACGAGGCTGGTCTGGGCGATACCGTCCGTGTCATGGAGACTCGTCCTCTTTCCAAGACCAAGCGTTGGCGTCTCGCAGAGATCGTTGAGCGCGCTAAGTAATTAGCACCTAGGAAACAGCTTTTAGCTCAACCTAGTTTTGTATCTATCATTATTTCTCATGTGCGCAAATACGCGCACCTCTGAGAAATTAGGTTCCGGAGGAACGTCACATGATTCAGATGGAGACCATTCTCAACGTCGCTGACAACAGCGGCGCAAGGCGCGTAAAGTGCGTCAAGGTCCTTGGTGGCTCCAAGCGTCGTTACGCCGGCCTTGCCGACGTCATCATTGGCGCTGTCCAGGAGGCTACTCCAGGTGGTTCGGTGAAGAAGGGCGACATTGTTCGCTGCGTCATCGTTCGTACCGCTAAGGACACCCGTCGCAAGGACGGTAGCTACATCCGCTTTGACCAGAACGCATGCGTTCTTGTTAACAAAGAGGGTGAGCCCAAGGGTACTCGTATCTT
Source organism: uncultured Atopobium sp. (assembly GCA_938028635.1). Classification (GTDB taxonomy): domain Bacteria; phylum Actinomycetota; class Coriobacteriia; order Coriobacteriales; family Atopobiaceae; genus Lancefieldella. Next base: position 22,006 of record CALIZK010000032.1, on the reverse strand, counting down.
TGGACCAGTCGCTCGTGAGCTGCGCGACCACAAGTACATGAAGATTGTCTCACTTGCACCTGAGACCCTTTAAGGAGGAACGACATGCCTAAGATGAAGATCAAGAAGGGCGACAAGGTCGAGGTCCTCACTGGTAAGGACAAGGGTAAGCGCGGCGAGGTACTTCGCGTATATCCAGAGAAGAACAAGGTTGTCGTTGAGGGCGTTGCAATTGCAAAGCGCCATGTCAAGCCAAACGCAGCTAACCAGCAGGGTGGCATCGTTGAGGCAGAGGCAGCAATCGACGCTTCCAATGTTGCTCTTATCGACCCTAAGACCGACAAGCCAACCCGTGTTGGCTACCTGATCAAGGAGGACGGCACTAAGGTCCGCGTCTCCAAGAAGTCAGGCGCTGAGCTCTAAGTTATACGTGTTTCTCGCTTTGTAGAAACATCTCAGAGCTACTTCAAACCCCGTTATCATCAGATAGCGGGGTTTTCTTTTTGGGCGAGAAGTGCGGTGTTGTGTAAGTCGTGTGATGACACGAAAAAATATCAGCTAGCTTGAAATTCTCGACCCATTTTTGCTCAATAAGGTCTAATATTGTTCATTGCGTCTTTCTATGGGACACGTATGTCTCGAGGACGCAGATGGCTCCTAGTTCGCCAAACTAGGAGGTGCGAGGCGATCCCCGCACTTAAAACCCCAAGAGTTAAGGAGAAACCATGGCAGACGAGAAGTACACACCTCGCCTTAAAGAGCTTTACTACGCATCCGTGCGTGATGCTCTGAAGGAGAAATTTGGTTACACCAACGTTAACCAGATTCCTAAGTTTGAGAAGATCGTTGTCAACATGGGTGTTGGCGAGGCAGCTACAGACGCTAAGGCAATTGACGGCGCTGTAAACGACCTCCGTACCATCACTGGTCAGCAGCCACTTGTTACACACGCTCGCAAGTCTATCGCAACCTTTAAGCTTCGCCAGGGTATGCCAATCGGCGCTAAAGTTACCCTTCGTGGCGATCGTATGTGGGAGTTCCTGGATCGTCTGATCGCAGTTGCAATTCCTCGTATCCGCGACTTCCGTGGTATCTCTGCTAAGAGCTTCGACGGCCGTGGTAACTTCTCCATGGGCGTAACTGAGCAGCTCATCTTCCCAGAGATTGACTTTGACAAGATGGACCACACCCGCGGTATGGACATCACCATTGTCACCACTGCTAACACCAACGAGGAGGGTAAGGCACTTCTCGACGCCTTCCACTTCCCATTCAAGCAGGACTAACTTTTACCTGCGCTTAAATTAAGCGCATTCCTGTTGGCATCTTTGATGCCGGGTGACATAGTCACCAGCACTATTGTTTGAAGTCATCTTGGCGTTCGCCAAGTTGCATTTTGAAGGAGGATTTGTGGCTAAGACTTCGATGATCGTCAAAGCCTCGCGTGAGCCGAAGTACTCTACGCGTACACAGAACCGTTGCCAGCGTTGTGGACGTCCCCACTCCGTTTACCGCAAGTTTGGTCTGTGCCGTGTGTGCTTCCGTGAGCTAGCGAGCAAGGGCGAGCTTCCTGGTGTCCGCAAGGCAAGCTGGTAGGACTCAGGGCTCTGGCGTCAAGGCATCTGCGCCACGGGTGTAGATGAACCAGACACGCAGTTTCATCATTAACGAAGGAGAAGGATCAAATGAAAATTACCGATCCCATTTCAGACATGCTGACGCGTATTCGTAACGCAAACTCAGCTGGCAAGGATTCCGTATCCATGCCATCGAGCAAGGTGCTCGTTGAGATTGCTCGCGTCATCACCGAAGAGGGCTATGTCGAGAGTTACACCGTTGAGGATACTAAGCCTCAGAAGACTCTTCACATCACCCTTAAGTATGGTAAGAAGCGCGCTAAGGTTATCCGCGGCATTCGTCGCATTTCCAAGCCTGGTCTGCGCATTTACTCCACCGCTGAGAAGCTTCCACGCGTTCTTGGTGGTCTTGGTACTGCAGTGGTTTCCACTTCTAAGGGCATGATGTGCGACCGCGACGCTCGCAAGGCTGGCGTTGGCGGCGAGGTCATCGCTTACGTTTGGTAAATCTGACAGGAATGAAAGGAGACAGCCGTGTCTCGTATTGGTAAGAAGCCTGTCCAGATTCCTGCTGGAGTCACTGTGACAGTTGATAACACCACCGTTACCGTTAAGGGTTCTAAGGGCGAGCTGACTCGTACTTTCTCTGAGCTGGTTGCTATCGCTCAGGAGGGCGAGGAGATTCTCGTTACTCGCGTTGACGAGTCCTCTGAGTCCAACGCTCAGCAGGGTCTTGTCCGCACCCTTATCCACAACATGGTTGTTGGCGTCTCTGAGGGCTTCGAGAAGAAGCTTGAGCTCACTGGCGTTGGTTATCGTGTAGCACTTAAGGGCAAGGATCTTGACCTTTCCCTTGGTTATTCTCACCCAGTTCTCTATGTTGCACCTGAGGGCATTAGCTTTGAGGTACCTGATAACACTCACCTTACCGTTAAGGGTATTTCTAAGGAGAAGGTCGGCCAGGTTGCAGCTGAGATTCGTATGAAGCGTCCACCAGAGCCTTACAAGGGCAAGGGCATTCACTACGAAGGTGAGCACATCCGCAGGAAGCTCGGTAAGGCTGCTAAGTAAAGCAACCCTACTTTTAGGCTAAAAGACCATCACCCCGTTAGGTGATGGCATGTCTCTAAGGAGAAGGAATGAACAAGCAGCAGGCGAAAAAGGCGGGTCTTGAACGCCGCAAGCGCCGCGTACGTGCCAAGGTCTTTGGTACACCTGAGCGTCCGCGTCTTGCAGTTCACCGCACAAACGCAAACATTTATGCACAGCTTATTGACGACGCTTCTGGAAGAACTCTCTGCTCTGCCTCTACGCTTGACCCAGAGTTCCGTTCTACTGGCAAGGTTGGCTCCAACAAGGAGGCGGCTGAGTTCGTAGGTGAGCTTATCGGTAAGCGCGCTGCCGAGAAGAACGTCACTGAGGTCACTTTTGACCGTGGTGGCCGTCTCTATCACGGCCGCGTCAAGGCTTTGGCAGATGGCGCCCGCAACGCGGGCCTGAAGTTCTAGGAGGATTCAATGGCACGTGATCGTAAGCGCCAGCAGGATACGGATCTTCAGGAGCGCGTCGTTTATATTCACCGCGTTTCCAAGACCGTTAAGGGTGGCCGCCGTATGTCACTCGTTGCTCTGGTAGTCGTTGGCGACGGTAAGGGTAACGTTGGTATTGGCCAGGGTCGTTCCGCTGAGGTACCTCTGGCAATTCAGAAGGGCGTCGAGGACGCAAAGAGGAACATGTTCAAGGTCCCACTGACCGAGACTGGTTCCGTACCACACGCAGTCACTGGTCACTACGGTGCAGGCTCTGTTCTTATTAAGCCTGCATTCGAGGGTACTGGTGTTATTGCTGGCGGTCCTATTCGTCCACTCTTCGAGCTTGCAGGTATCACCAATGTACTTTCTAAGTCCCTTGGTACCGACAACGCTCTGAACATGATTAAGGCAGCAGCTGAGGGTCTGAAGGAGCTTTCCAGCCCAGAAGAAGCAGCTGAGCGTCGTGGCCTAACCGTCGGCGATATGTTCGTCGGAAAGGAGAACTAACGATGGCTAAGAACCTTAGCATCAAGCTTGTCCGTGGCGCTGTCGCAGGCGTCAAGAAGGACCAGACTGCTACGGTGAAGGCCCTCGGCCTCCACAAGATCGGCGATACCGTCGAGCAGCCTGACAACCCAAGCATTCGTGGAATGATCTTCAAGGTTAAGCACCTTGTCGAGGTTGAAGAGAACTAGAGGTAGTAATAATGCAGCTCAATGATCTTCGCCCCGCAGTGGGTTCGCGCAAAAATCGTAAGCGCGTAGGTCGCGGTAATTCTTCAGGCAATGGTACTTTTGCCGGCCGCGGTATGAATGGTCAGCTCTCCCGCTCTGGTGGCGGTAAGGGCGCTGGCTTCGAGGGTGGACAGCAGCCACTGGCTATGCGTCTCCCTAAGCTTCCTGGTTTTACTAACCACAACCGTGTTGAGTACGCTCCAGTCAACGTTGCTCGTCTGAATGCACTCTTTGCAGATGGCGAGACCGTAGACGCAGAGGCTCTGGTTGCTAAGGGAGTTATTAAGTACAACTTCATCCCAGTCAAGGTTCTGGGTGATGGCGAGCTTTCTAAGAAGCTCACTGTTAAGGTCGACAAGGTTTCCGCCTCCGCAAAGGCTAAGATCGAGGCGGCCGGTGGAAAGGTTGAGGCCGAGTAGTGAGTAAAGGAATCGCCAACGCATTTCGTGTTCCGGAACTAAGGGGAAAGATTCTCCTTACGGTACTGATTCTTCTTCTGTATCGTTTTGGTGCGTATCTTCCTGTGCCCGGTGCTCCATTCCAAGAGATGCTTTCTGTTTATCAGAATGGTCTTGCTAAGAATGGCGCAATGGCCGTGCTTAACCTATTTTCGGGTGGCGCTCTTTCTCGCATGTCTGTTTTCAGTCTGGGCATCATGCCTTACATTACGGCTCAGATCATCTTCCAGATGATGCAGTCCGTTATTCCATCTCTTGGCGAGCTTGCTAAAGATGGTGAGAGCGGCCAGCGTAAGATTACGCAGTACACGCGTTATCTTACGGTTGGCTTGGCTCTGCTCAATGCAGTTGGTTACCTGTTCTTGTTTAAGAGCTATGGTGTATCTTTTGCATCTATGGAGGGCGTGCCTGAGGCACTTGAAAACTTCCTGGTAGTCTTTACCATGCTAGTTGGTGCCATCATTATTATGTGGCTCGGTGAGGTTATTACTCAGCAGGGTGTTGGCAACGGAATGAGTCTTATCATCTTTGCAAACATCATGGCTGGACTTCCAACAGCCCTTATTTCTTCAGTAACTACTCGTGGAAACATTGTTCTTACCGTTGTTACTGTTGTGGTTATGCTCGCTATTATTCCGCTCATTGTTTACATTGAGCGTGGTCAGCGTCGTATTCCTATCAACTACGCCAAGCGCGTTGTTGGTCGTCGTATGATGGGTGGTCAGTCAACGTACCTTCCAATTAAGGTAAACACTGCAGGCGTTGTACCAATCATCTTTGCATCTGCAATCCTGTACCTTCCTGCTCAGGTTGCTGTGTTCTTCCCAGGAGTAGAGTGGATTCAAAATCTTGCTACTTCACTTTCTTCTGGATGGGTTAACTGGGTTCTCTCAGTTATGTTCATTGTCTTCTTTGCATACTTCTACACCTCAATGGTGTTTAATCCAGAGGAGACAGCAGACCAGCTTAAGAAGCAGGGTGGCTTTATTCCTGGTGTTCGTCCAGGTACTGCTACTTCAACGTATATCAAGACTGTTATTGACAGAGTCACCCTCCCCGGTGCTATCTTTATGGCAGTTCTTGCAATCGTCCCAACCATCATTTTCTGGTTCACGGGAGATTCGTTGATACAGGCGTTTGGTGGAACTTCCGTCCTGATTATGGTCGGTGTTGCAATGGATACACTCTCTTCCATTGAGTCCCACCTTAAGATGCACAACTATGAGGGCTTCTTTAAGTAGTTCTTAATACGTAGCATAAAGGGGCCTGGAAACAGGCCCCTTTTATTATTTGAAAGGAAGGCGAAGCATGAACATTGTTCTTCTCGGCGCACCTGGCGCTGGCAAGGGTACACAGGCTCAGAAGCTCGTTGCAGAGTATGGACTTGCTCACATCTCAACCGGTGACCTTCTTCGTGCTGCTGTTAAAGCTCAGTCTGAGCTTGGCATTAAGGCTAAAGAGTATATGGATGCTGGTCAGCTTGTTCCAGACCAGCTTGTCATTGACCTGGTAAAAGAGCGTCTTTCTGCAGATGACGCAAAAGCAGGCTTCATTCTTGACGGCTTCCCACGCAACACCGCTCAGGCAGTAACCCTTGATTCTGAGCTTCAGAACATGGGCCTCAAGCTTGATGCAGCTCTACTTGTTGCTGTTGAGCCAGAAGTTATTGTTGAGCGTCTTTCTTCTCGTCGCACCTGCAAAGAGTGTGGTTACACCGCACCAGCTGGTACAGAGACTTGCCCTAATTGCTCTGGTGAGATGTATCAGCGTGATGACGATAAGCCAGAAACTATTCGTAAGCGTCTTGATGTATACGAGAACCAGACTTCTCCTTTGATCGAGTACTACAAGGGTCATGGAATTCTGAAGGAGGTCAACGGAGATCGTCCTGTTGACGAGGTATTCGCCGACGTTAAGACGCTCCTCGCACTATGATTACCATAAAAACACCTGAGCAAATCGAGGCAATGAAGGTGTCGGGCGCCCTTTCTAAGGCTGCCCTTCGCCGTGCTGGATCCATGATTAGACCTGGTGTTTCAACGCTTGAGATTGACCGCGCTGTAGAAGCTTTTATTAGGCTTCATGGCGGAACCCCTACTTTTAAGGGCTACGGTGGATTCCCTGGATCTGTTTGCTCTTCTATTAACGAGCAGATTGTTCACGGTATTCCATCAGCTAACGTCATTTTGCAAGATGGCGATATTCTGACCATTGATACAGGCGCTACCGTTAACGGTTGGGCAGGAGATAACGCTTGGACGTTCTACTGCGGAACTGTTGACGAGAAAACCCAGGCACTTTGTGAGGTTACGCGCGATTGCCTTAAGGCAGGTATTGCAGCTGCTGTTCCTGGCGCTCGCCTTGGCGATGTTGGACATGCAGTTCAGAAACTTGCTGAGGATAACGGCTATGGTGTCATTCGTGATTTTGTTGGCCATGGTATTGGCCGTAATCTTCACGAGGATCCAGAGGTCAGAAATTATGGTCGTGCAGGTAATGGCATTGTTCTTCGTGAGGGAATGGTAATTGCAATTGAGCCAATGATTGCCATGGGTACCTACGATTGCACCGTTCTTGAAAATGGTTGGACCGTTGTTACCGATGACGGCCTGCCATCAGCACATTATGAGAACACCGTTGCTATTACTGCCGATGGTCCTGTTATCGTCTCCGAAGACGAAGTTGGTCCATGGTGCGAGATGCAAGGTGGCATAGAGTAACTAATACATAGTTCTTCTCGCTATCTAATTGTGTTGAAAAAATAAGTGATAGACGAGTGGCACATTTTTATGTATTATTGATAACCGCTGTCGATGTGTCGAGAGGATGAAAGTTGGCTAAACAAGACGCGATTGAGCTTGAAGGCAAGGTACTAGAACCCCTGCCAAACGCTATGTTTAACGTTGAGTTAGAGAACGGCAAGACCATCCTTTGCACCATCTCAGGTAAGATTCGAATGAATTACATTCGAATTCTCCCTGGTGACAAGGTTGTAGTAGAGATTTCTCCTTACGATCTTACCAGGGGTCGCATTACCTACCGTTATAAGTAAGTAATGCAAAAGTCTTGTGCCATGCATGAGGCTATCTGTGTCTTTGCGCACGTTGCAAGGGCATATGTACGTAAGTACAGTCGGTATTTCACGCCAGCGGCTGGGCGAGTATATAGTTCGTATCAGCAGAACCGAAAGGAAGACACATGAAGGTACGTCCTTCGGTAAAGAAGATGTGCGACAAGTGCAAAGTCATCCGTCGCCACGGTAAGGTTTACGTGATTTGCGAGAACCCGCGCCACAAGCAGCGTCAGGGCTAAGGAAGGAGCACCAAGTTGGCCCGTATTAACGGCGTCGACCTGCCACGCGATAAGCGTGTTGAGGTCGGACTCACCTATCTTTACGGCATTGGTCAGACTCGTGCAACCAAGATTTGCAACGAGACTGGTATCGATGTAAATACTCGCGTCAAGGACCTCACAGAGGAAGAAGTCACTAAGATTCGTGACTTTATTGACGCTCATTACACCACCGAGGGCGATCTTCGCCGCGAGGTGCGTCAAAATGTTGCCCGCCTGATGGAGATTGGCTGCTACCGCGGCCTCCGTCACCGCAAGGGCCTCCCTGTCCACGGTCAGCGTACCCACACTAACGCTCGTACTCGTAAGGGTAAGAAGCGTCAGGTGGGCGGCAAGAAGAAGTAGGCGAGGAGTAGCTAATGGCACAGAAAAAGAACGCTCGCACTACACGCGTCCGCCGCTCCGAGCGTAAAAACATTGCAGTGGGCCAGGCCCACATCAAGAGCACATTCAATAACACGATTGTCTCTATTTCCGATCCCCAGGGTAATGTAATTTCCTGGCAGTCCGGTGGTACCGTCGGCTTCAAGGGCTCTCGTAAGTCCACTCCTTTTGCTGCACAGCTTGCAGCAGAGGCAGCAGCAAAGGCAGCAATGGAGCACGGTCTCCACAAGGTAGCTGTTTTTGTTAAGGGCCCAGGCTCTGGTCGCGAGACCGCAATCCGTTCCCTTCAGGCAGCAGGCCTCGAGGTTTCGGGTATTCAGGATAAGACACCTATTGCACACAACGGCTGCCGTCCTAAAAAGCGCCGTCGCAACTAGCACGAAAGGACAAGCAAATGGCAATTGATAGGACCCCGGTCCTTAAAAGATGTCGTCAGCTTGGCATCGATCCCGTTGTGATGGGGATCAATAAGACTTCTAACCGTGAGCCACGTCGCCGTCGCCGCCAGGAGAGCGAGTACGGTATGCAGCTCCGTGAGAAGCAGAAGGCTAAGTTCATTTACGGCGTCCTTGAGAACCAGTTCCACGGTTACTATGAGATGGCTAAGAAGAACCCAGGCATTACTGGTGACAACCTGATGAGCATCCTTGAGACTCGTCTTGACAACGTCATCTTCCGCCTTGGCTTTGCTCGTACACGTAAAGAGGCTCGTCAGACTGTCCGTCACGGTCACATCACCGTTAACGGTCAGCGCGTTGACATTCCTTCTTATCGCGTAAAGAGCGGCGATGTTATCGCTGTTGCTTCCAAGGCAAAGGATCTTCTTCCAATCAAGGAAGCTCTCATTTCCTCCGAGCACATGGCAGTTCCTGCATGGCTTGAGGTTGACATTGAGAAGCTGCAGGGCACTGTTCTTCAGCTTCCAACCCGCGATCAGATCGACCTTGAGATTGACGCACAGCTGATCGTCGAGCTCTACTCCAAGTAAGCCCGACCCGTTTTGGAGGTAGCAATGTCCGAATTTATCCGACCAAACGTGTCGGTAGATGAAATCGGCGCAAACGTCGCTCGTGTGAGCGTAGAGCCGCTTGAGCGTGGCTATGGTGACACGCTTGGCAACTCCCTCCGCCGCGTACTGCTTTCCTCTCTTGAGGGAGCTGCGGTTGAGGCCATCCAGATTGATGGCGTTCAGCATGAGTTCACTACGGTTGAAGGCGTCTATGAGGACGTTACTGACATCGTTCTGAACGTTAAGGGCCTAGTTTTCCGCAACACCAACAACTCTGATGAGGCTGAGGCTTCCATCTCTGTTGATGGTCCTTGCAAAGTCTCTGGTGCTGATCTTGATGTTCCTATGGGCTACGAGCTGGTTAACCCAGCTCAGCACATTTGCACTCTTGCTGAGGGAGCTCATCTTTCCATGAGACTTCGCCTTGGTAATGGTCGCGGTTATGTTTCCGGTGAGGATAACGAGCGTGAGAGCGATCCAATTGGATTCATTCACGTTGACTCGATCTTCTCGCCAGTTCGCCGCTGCGCTAAGGCTGTTGAGCCTTGCCGTGTTGGCCGTCACACCGACTATGATCGTCTGGTGCTTGAGGTTGAGACCAATGGTGCAATCAGCCCTCGCGAGGCTGTCGTTGAGGCTGCAAACATCATTAACCAGCACATGAGCGCATTCATGGGACTTACTGATTTTGACGAGACTCAGGAAGAGGCTTCGATTTTTGCTAAGGCAGACGTCGAGGACGATTCCGAGCTTGAGAAGCAGGTTGAGGATTTGGACCTTTCCGTCCGTTCTTACAACTGCCTCAAGCGTGCAGGAATTCACTCTGTCCGTCAGCTCGTTGATTTCTCTGAGAACGATCTTCTCAACATCAGAAACTTTGGTGTTAAGTCTATTGAAGAAGTCAAGGAAAAGCTCGAGAGCATGGGCCTGTCCCTTAAGGCTTAGTCGCGCCTTGTCACGCATAGGAGAATGTAAATTATGAGGCACAATAAGAAGAGGGGCATGAAGCTTGGTACTGATGCTAGCCACACCAAGGCCATCAAGAAGAGCCTGATCCAAGCCCTTTTCACTAACGATCGTATTAAGACTCTTGACGTCCGCGCTAAGGCAGTTCGCGGCGAGGTCGACAAGGTCATCACTTGGGCAAAGCGCGGCGACCTTCACGCTCGTCGTCTTGCTATGGCCAAGGTTGGTAACGCAGAGCTTGTCCGTGAGGTATTTGACAAGGCTGCTCAGGGTATGTGGGCTGACCGCAACGGCGGCTACACCCGTATCATGAAGCTTGGTCCTCGTAAGGGCGATGCTTCTGAGGTTGTTATCCTTGAGCTCGTTACCGAGCCAGTTCAGCCAAAGGCTTCTAACAAGAAGGCTAAGGCTACCAAGGTTGCTCCTGCTCCTGTAAAGGAAGAGGAGACCGAGGCTCCAGCAGAGGAGACCGAGCAGACCGAAGAGGCTGCAGAGTAACTTCTGTCAAAGTGAATCTGAAGAGGTCCTGGCTTTTTGCTGGGACCTCTTTTTCAAATAAAGGAGGGTTGTCATGATTGAGTTCAAAAACGTATCTTTCGTATACAGTACGTCAGCTACACCACAATCTATGACTTTCTCTACTTCTGAAGATGCCATAGGAGCCACTGAGAGCCAATCTCCGCACCCAATGGCACTAACTCTTGATAACGTTTCATTTACCCTAAAGCCGGGCTCTAGAACGGTTGTGCTTGGCCACAATGGTTCAGGCAAGTCAACGCTTGCAAATCTTTGTAATGCGTCACTTTTTCCTCTATCCGGAGAGGTTTTAGTAGACGGCAATTCAGTTGCTGTAGTGCCGTCTACTCAGATTTCTTCCGTTGTGGGAATGGTTCGTCAAGATCCAACAGCGCAGCTTGTTTGTGCAACTGTCTTTGATGAAGTTGCCTTTGGCCCTGCTAATCTTGGTTTGCCAAAAGAAGAGATAGTTTCTCGCGTTACTCAAGCACTGGAGCTTTGTGGCATTGCCGATTTGATTGATGCGCCGACCCACACGCTTTCTGGAGGCCAACAGCAGCTTGTTTCTATTGCAGCAGCACTTTCAGTGCATCCACGTTATCTGGTGCTTGATGAGGCATTTGCGCAGCTTGATACTCGATTCAGAAATCACCTTTCTAACCTGGTAAACACTCTTGTTACAAACGGAATGGGTATGCTTGAGATTTCTCATTCGTTTGAGTCTCTTCCCGGGGCTGACCAGGTACTTGTTTTGGAGAAAGGCCAGCTAGTTTGGTCGGGAACTCCCACGGAGTTTCTCTTGGATGCAAACGCAATCGCAAACGCTGGTTTTGATGATGCACTCACAGCAACAGCGCATATAGCTGCACAGGCTGGCTATAAGTTTGATGTGCCTTTTAACGCATCAGAGTTTGTTGCGTTTCTTGTTCAGAATAACCTTGCGTTTGATGCTTTGGATACCCTTGTGTATAAGCGCGCCCTTGAGGTAGTGCGAGCAAACAACTATGACGGAATCCAGGCGCTTGGAGAGGAGCACGAGCTGGCAGTTTGTGGTGTATCTCACGCGTTTGACAAGCCCGTTCTGCATGACGTAACCATTTCCTCTACGGGAGAGCTTGTTGTTCTGGTAGGCGCTTCTGGCTCTGGAAAAACAACCTGCGCCCGCATAGCTGCTGGTCTTATAGAGGCGGATACTGGGCACGCAACAATCGATGCGCGACTGGTGTGCCCTGGAGATGTCGGCATGTGTTTCCAACGTCCCCAGGATCAACTCTTTGCTCAAAGCGTTGCTGAAGATATCGCGTTTGGTCCAACTAACAAGGGTTTCTCGCCAGACGATGTTGAGGCGCTTGTCGCGTATGCGGCAGCACGTGTGGGGCTTGACCAGCGGGTCATGGACGCGTCTCCGTTGACGCTTTCTGGTGGCCAGGCTCGTCGCGCAGCGCTTGCAGGAACGCTGGCCTGCGCAACGTACGCGGTAGTGTTTGATGAGGCAACGTCTGGACTTGATGGTGAGGCGCGCTCGCAGGTGCTGCATCTTGCTCGTGAGCTGGCAAACGAAGGCAAAGCGGTTTTTGCAATCACACACGATGTAAGTGAATGGCTTCCTTTTGCTGACAGAGTAGTGTTTCTCGAGAAGGGCTGTGTTGTTGCAGACGTCAACGTACAAGAAGCGCAGACAACCCCAGAGATATACGAGGCTGCGCAGCTTGATTGCCCGCTGTTTGTAAGCGTATTGCATGAGCTTTTGGAGGCCTGCTATGTCTAAGTGCCCCTGTGCTCTGCTTAAGCGCTTCTCGCTTGCTTCATTGACAGCGCAGACAAAAATCGTTGCCACTTTTGTGGGTATTGTTGCTCTCTTCTCAGTACAACAGCCACTCGCTTTTGTGGTATTTGCTTTGATTTGCGTGAGCCTTTTGTGGAGTGCTCGTGTAAGCTTGCCGGAATTTTTGCGCGTAGCAAAGCCTGCAGCGTTCATTTTGCTTATATCATTTGTTGCCAATACGCTGGTGTTTATTGGACATCCCGATATCATTTTTTCTGGATCAGTTGGTCTTTCTGTGGCGGGATTTTACAGAAGCACCGTAGCTATTGCCCGCGTGTTGCTTGCCTTGGCGCTGGTTTTATCGGTTGCGTCAACAACTACGCCTACGCAGCTTGCTGATGGCTTTTCTGTACTATTGCTGCCGTTGCGTCTTATTCGTGTTGACGTTGATGGTTTGAGCATTGTGCTCTCAATTGCTCTGAGGGCAATTCCGCTTACCTTAGAAGAACTCGATAGAATTAGAGCAGCTCAGAGGGCGCGTGGATTTAATTTTGAATCGGGCGGTATTGTTGAGCGCATCAAAAAGTGGTTTACGCTTTTGGTACCGCTGACCGTCTCGCTCTTTCAGCGCGCAGATCAGATGGCGCAAACAATGACAGATCGCTGCCTTGGCGCAGCAAAACGTACGCGTATCTCTGCAAAAATGCAGCTTGTTGACTGGGTAGTGTTGCTGCTGTGGACAGCGCTGTGCCTTGGTCTTACAACGCTGTAGTGATCTTGCATTGCAGGTACTGCCTTGCATTGCTGTAGCGGTCTTGCATCCAGCAGCTACAATACGTGCGTCAACTTTGAGCCTACGATACAATCACTCTAGTGGGCACAAGTCATTTCAGGGAGCTTCATGAACTCAGAAACATCACAGAATATTGCATCAAATTGCAGTTTTGATGCATGCGAGGAGGCTTCGGCTGAGCCTTCAGCTTCTGAGACTCTCGCTAAAGCTTCTTCTGAGCCTGAAGCCACGCTTGTTATCCAGCTGGGCTATCGCGGTGCTGCATTCTGCGGCTTTGCCGAGCAGCCCACCCAGCGCACCGTGGCAGGAGACCTTCGCCGCGCGCTTGAGACCGTTTTGCGCAGAGAGGTCGAGCTCACCTGTGCAGGCAGAACCGACGCCGGCGTGCACGCCCAGGCCCAGTACGTGAGCCTGCCTGTGTACGGCGCTGAGCTGGCGCTGTCTGGCGAGAAACTCGTCCGCTCGCTTACCGCTCTGACCGACGATGACATCTCTATCCGACAACTCTTCCGCGCCCCACAGGGTTTCTCGGCACGCTTTGATGCTCAGGCTCGCTCGTATCGCTATCGCATTTGTGCAGGTAGCGCTCGTCCCGTGCTGGGCTGGGACCACGTGTGGTGGTACAACGGCCACTTGGACGCAGAACTTATGGACAAGGCGGCGCAGGCGCTGGTGGGGGAGCATGATTTCAAGAGCTTCTGCAAGGCAATTTCTGCCGAGGGCAAGCCAACGCATCGTTTTGTGGAGCGCCTTACCGTTGAAGAAATTGAAGAAGCTGGCGAGAAGCTCATTGCAGTTGATATTACGGGCAACGCCTTCTTGCATAACATGGTGCGCACGATTGTGGGCACACTGGTTGAGATTGGCCGAGGTCACAGGCCTGTTGAGTGGATCGACGAGGTTCTAGCCGCCCAGAATAGAATTGCTGCTGGCAGTTGTGCACCTGCTCAGGGCCTCACGTTTGTAAGCGTTCGCTATCCAGAGGGTGTTTTGCAACCCTGGTAGCGCTTTCGGTTCCTTGATTGCGTCGTAGTATCTGTGTGCCAATCCAGCTTCATCGGTCTTCTCGCGCCGTTCACGAAGTCTTTTCTACCACTTGTATTGTGTGCGGTGGTTTCCCTCGCAAAGAAATAGCATCATAGAAGAGAGCGTCTTTTTTAGGAGCTCTTGCAGAACTGATGAACAGTGAGGCAGGGAGCCAGTATGTTTAGGAAAAGAGAAAGATTTGAGCGCAGCGATGTTCCGCGTGAGAATCCCTATACCAACGTGATTGGCCTTGCTGTTGTTGCCATTGTTGCTGTTCTTGTAGGCATTGTTGTTGTAACTCTTTGGGATCGCGCGCAGCTTGAGTCTCACTTGGGAGATCATGGGCTTAACAAGGCTGTAAAGAGCCAAAGTGTTTCAGGCAATCCGGATGGCACTACACAATCTGATGATGACTTTCTTACCTATGCCGTTATCAGCACAAATTCGCTTAAGGCAGGGGATTCGACTCTTCAGTCTGTACGGCTTTTGGTCATTGATCGCACGCAGGGAACCGGCCATATAGTGTCTATTCCTACTGATGTGTATGCAGAAGTAGACTCAAACGCTAAAACACTGGCAGATATTTACAAAGATGACGGTCAGAGCGCTTTTGTTAGCGCACTTGCTTCTGTCACCAACATCAAGATTACGCACGTTATCATTGCCACAGATGATGTGTGGGAGAAAATCTCGGCACTTTCTGGTTCGGGCGCTCGTTCACTGGTAAGCAATGCTTCTAGTTTGTTGTCTTCAATGATTACCGATATGAATCCCAATCAGCTTCTTGAGCTTGTAGAGATTGTGCAGCCAATTGGCGTGTCTAATCTTGAGCATGATGAAGCTCCTGTTGTTGAAGGTTCAAGTGGCACTACCGTTGACCCTACGGCCTTAGGAAAGCTTGTTGGCATGCTCGTATAGACGTTATGGGCGTTGTGTGTAGCGCCGCTCCTACAAAACAGGTCAGATGTCCACATAACAGCAGTTAAACACGATATGTGGAGAGATTTTGATAGAATAAAAATGTCTTTTTAATTCACTTTTTATGGGTAAACTGGTATCTAAAATTTAGGACCAGTTTGGGGGATGTGGAATGCACGAGCGCTCATACAATCCACATATGATTTCAGTTCTCATGGCCGCTGATAATGATGCTGATGCTATTAGAACGGTAATTAGGCAACTTCAAGAGCAGACATACCCTCATTGGGAGCTCATCATCGTTGACAACAGTTCCGATCCCCAGATTGCTCGCATGTTAGATAACCTTGCCAATCAAGAGCCTCGTTTAGATGTCTTGTGCCAATCGGGCATTAGCCATTTTGTTGCACTTGAGATTGCTCAGGGTCGTGCTCGCGGAGCCTATACGCTTACCACTGAGCCTTCTTATAGGTTTAATTCCCACGTTTTACAGGAGCTTTATTCTGCAGCTACCGCTTTGGGTCCTGTTGGTTCACCTAAAGCAGCAGATATTGTTATTGCGCACATGAAAACCGCCAATGCGCCTATGGAATGCAAAAAAGCTTTTGGTGCAAAAGCCTCTACATTGTTGCAGGTATTTGAGGAATCGCAGCTTCCTTATTTGACGTCTATGAGCGGAAAGCTGTGCTCAACACGTATTCTGACCGAGATTAAGCATGAGCCAGAAACTGATGGCGAGTGCAATTTTGTTGGCTATTGCTTTGAGATTGCAAAACATGTTACGTACGCCCCAAAAGCAATTTTTGTAGATGTACCAGTGGAATCTTCCAAGGAAGAAAAAACCATTGCTGCCTCTATGGATGAACTTACTCAGGAGCGTCAGGCGCTCATGGCTCTTGCCAAACATCTTGGCTTTGCAAACTCTAAAAAAGTTCAAAAGTTGATTAGTCGCTACCTGATCAGCAAGCTTCTTAAAAGCATGTATCCTGTATTCAACGAAGAATCTCAGCTCAGCCATGAGGAAAAAGAAAACTTTATTGTCAAGATTCTTTCTAATCCTGTAGCACACCTTATTGTCACTGAAGCGACTTCTCCACGACTGGTAGCTCATGCCTTGCTTGGTGCTATTTTGTCTACTACAACACAAGCTCGCTATGCGTATGTACGCAGAGCCGTATGGTATGCACGTTTTATGCGCATTCCACTGGTATAAGCTACAGCGACACATAAGCAGCATCAAAATTTAAGTGTGTGATTCTAGAGCAGCCTGGCGATTTGTGTTTAGAGCCAGTCTTAACGCCTGTCCATGAGCGATTTAAACGTCTGTGCTATGCCGTCATTTTTGACACGGAAAAATCCCTCTTTGGCTAGATATGCATAGCGTGCAAACTTGTTATCTTTTGGCAGAGCAATACCTCGCACCTGCGCAAAGAAAGCTTTTCCAGAGCCTGAGATTGCTGAGTTTTCAAACACACGCTTTGCGTCCATGCGCTCAAAACTCTTGGCGAGAAGATCGTGCACTTCTGAGTCAACCTCAGCTGCAGCATCATGTTCTTCTCGCCAGGTAAGCGCGTCTTTTGTAAGCAGAGCGTAGTTGATGCCGCGCAGTGTGAGCGCGTTGAGTACCACGTCTGAGGTAATGTTGCGTGCGTCCACAACATCCATCATGTCGTTCCAGCGCTCAAGCGGAATTTTAGGCTGACGCTGCGCAAAGGTAGCGGCTTCTGCATAGCCATTCTCGCGATAGTTGTAGAGCGCAGAGTCTGCGTACACTATGCGAGCTCCGCAGCAATGCGAGGCAATGAGGAAGGGATTGTCCACCCAGCCTGCACCGGGGACTTCTTTGAAGTTGATGTGGTTTTGGGTCAAGAATTCCTTGCGATAGAGCGCCGTCCAAATGGCAGGATGGTGCAGCAGAAGCTGTGCCATTTGATCAATTGAACAAGGCAGCTGCTTGGGTTTGACGCGGCCCTTATATGCGCAGGGAACCCTGTACTCAGCAGCGCCGGTAGCAGCCCTAAACTGCGACTTTGCTCCCGCACGGCCATTTTTCTGATTGCCAAATATGCGCCAATAGGCAGAGCGGGCAATATCTACTTGGCTTTCTCCACCGTTTGCCTGGATAAGGTCTACGAGCTCTTGAACCATGGTTGGCTCTAGGTAATCGTCAGGCTCAACAATACCCACCCATGAGCCGTGAGCTGCGGCAATGCCACGATTACAGGTAGCTCCGTAGCCCTCATTTTCTTTGTCAATGATGACAATGCGACCATCACGGGCAGCGTATGCTTCCAAAAGAGCTAAAGACGAGTCAGTTGAGCCATCGTTTAGGCAGATAATCTCCAGGTTTGTGTAGCTCTGTGATTGAATACTTGCCAGGCATTGCTCCAGATAGTCTGCAACGTTGTATATGGGCACAACAAGAGAAACCAAAGGTTGGTGGTTTTGAGCGTGACTCATCTAAACTCCTTTTGATTGCTGCTTTATACTATATAGGCATCAACTCACTCACGAAGTCACATTTTGAGGAAATATGAAGCGCACCGCCCTTGTCATAGTCACCTTTAAACGCCAGGAATTGCTTTCCAACCTGCTTAATTCCATTACGCAGCTCACGCAGGCTCCATGGCGCATCATTGTTGTGGACAACGAAAACTCTTCTGAGACAGCCTCGCTTGTATCGGAGTTTTCGGAGAAGGTCAAAACCACGTGGGGAGAAACCACGGACGATCCTGACGCTCACGGTGGGACTAATCGCGTGTGTTACGTACCTATGGAACAAAACACCGGTGGTTCCGGCGGCTTCTCTGAGGGTGTGCGCGTAGGTTATGAGCTGGGTGCCGAGTGGTTCTGGGTTATGGACGATGACGTAGCTGTACTGCCTGATGGTCTTGATAAGCTTGACGCATGGTCAGATAAGGCTGAGGTTATCCAAGGTCAGCGCTACGACTTTGATGGTGGTCCTTTCTTCTGGCAGTATCGCTTTAGCACCGCCCTGGGCATCTACAATCCGCTGGCAAAGGCTGGCTTTGACGGTGTGCCTTATCGCGAGTGCAATGTGATGTGCTTTGAGGGCGCCTGCTTTAAGCGCTCTGTAGTGCAGAAGATTGGTCTGCCTGACGCGCGCTTCTTTATCTATTGGGACGACGCTCTGTATGGCTATTTGGCCAGCAAGGTAACGCAGCCTATTTTGATTCCAGACTTTGTTCTTTCAAGATGTCGAGAAGTTCCTGGTCAGAGTATTGGTTCTGTGCGTCAGCTTAATTCAACCTCTGATATGACGCGCTATTACATCACACGTAACCGCGGCTATATTGCCCGTTACTTCCAGGTTCACGGTGATTACAACCCTGTGCTCTTTGGTGTTGGTACCGCTCTGACCTTTGCAAAAGAGATTATTCGACTCATTTTGGTAGATAGAGCGCACTTCTCGTCTGGCCTTTCTCGCCTTATAAAGGGCTGGAAGGATGCACGCCTTATCTATAAGGACGCAACCTGGCGTCCACAGCCTCCACTAAACTAGCCATCAAAGCCGACATTTTGTGTCGGCTTTTTTAGTCCCCAAACGCTCAACAAAAGTGAGTACTGAGGGGCGAATTGTGACGCATTTGTGAAAGGCGACGAATGCCTACATACAAAAAATCGAATTATTTTTTGACCATTAATAAATTTTGTAATTAGCGAAGTTTTTAGCTAATTTTCTACCTGCAGAGATATTGGTTGCCGCAACGTGTCAATACATAATTTTGTATTCGTGTGGAAATTTCACAATATATTGTTATAGTTATCGAACTCAAACACTATAAGTTGTGGCATAGTAGTTTCCATCACACAAGCGGGTTCCCAACTACTTCGCTTAGGCAAAAGCTTAGGAACTGCAGTGATAATCCAATTAAACACGCATGAAAGCGTCGCTTTCACCAACGTTTGTTCAAGGAGTTTGCACATGAAGATTATCAAGCGCAATGGCTCAGAGGTCACCTTCGAGGTTGAGAAGATTGTTAACGCAATCGCTAAGGCTAACGCAGAGGTCCCTGAGGATCAGCGCCTGACTGAGCGTGAGATTCAGTTTGCTTCTCTCAACGTTACCGATGAGTGCGAGAAGGCTGGACACACCGTCACCGTCGAGGAGGTCCAGGACCTTGTCGAGGATCAGCTCATGGCTCTTGACCGCTTTGAGGTTGCTCGTAAGTACATCATTTACCGCTACATCCAGAACCAGAAGCGTCACAAGAACACCACCGATGACAAGATTCTGTCTCTGATTGAGTGCAACAACGAGGAAGTCAAGCAGGAGAACTCCAACAAGAATCCTACCGTTGTTTCTGTTCAGCGTGACTACATGGCTGGTGAGGTTTCTAAGGACCTCGTTCAGCGTGAGCTTCTTCCAGAGGATATTGTTGCTGCTCACAACGAGGGTCTCATCCACTTCCACGATTCCGATTACTTTGCACAGCACATGCACAACTGTGACCTCATCAACCTTGATGACATGCTGCAGAACGGCACTGTTATCTCCGGTACTTTGATTGAGCGTCCACACAGCTTCTCCACTGCATGCAACATTGCAACTCAGATCATTGCTCAGGTAGCATCCTGCCAGTACGGTGGTCAGTCCATCTCCCTGGCTCACCTTGCTCCTTTTGTTGATGTTTCTCGTAAGAAGATCCGCAAGACCGTTATGGAGGAGATGAACTCCGTCGGTGTTGAGCTCTCTGCTGAGCAGCTCAACGAGATGGTTGAGAAGCGCCTTCGTGATGAGGTTTCTCGTGGCGTTCAGACCATTCAGTACCAGGTTGTCACTTTGATGACCACCAACGGTCAGGCTCCTTTCATTACTGTCTTCATGTACCTCAACGAGGCAAAGAATGAGCAGGAGAAGCAGGACCTTGCACTCATCATCGAGGAGATGCTCCGTCAGCGTTACCAGGGCGTAAAGAACGAGGAGGGTGTCTGGATTACTCCTGCATTCCCTAAGCTCATCTACGTTCTTGAAGAGGACAACGTTTACGAGGATTCTAAGTACTACTACCTCACTCAGATGGCTGCAAAGTGCACCGCTCGCCGCCTTGTCCCTGACTACATCTCTGAGAAGAAGATGAAGGAGTACAAGCTTTCTAAGGGCGAGAAGGAAGGCGAGGGCGATACCTTCACTTGCATGGGCTGCCGTTCCTTCCTGACTCCAGACCGTTCTGGTAATGGCTTCAACAACGTTGCTCGTGCAAAGAACTATGAGCCAAACAAGCCTAAGTATTACGGCCGCTTCAACCAGGGTGTTGTAACTATCAACCTTCCTGACGTTGCTCTTTCTGCTGGTCGTGATATGGACAAGTTCTGGAAGATCTTTGATGAGCGTCTTGAGCTTTGCCACCGTGCACTTCGCGCTCGCCACGATCGCCTGAAGGGCACTCTGTCCGATGCTGCTCCAATCCTTTGGCAGTACGGCGCACTTGCTCGCCTGGACAAGGGTGAGGTTATCGATCCTCTGCTTTACGGCGGATATTCCACTATCTCCCTTGGTTATGCAGGCCTATACGAGTGCGTTAAGGCTATGACTGGTCACAGCCACACTGACAAAGAGGCAACTCCTTTTGCACTCCAGGTTATGCAACACATGAACGATAAGTGCACCGAGTGGAAAGAAGCAGAGGATATCGATTACTCCCTCTACGGAACTCCTCTTGAGTCCACTACCTACAAGTTTGCTAAGGCACTTCAGCGCCGCTTTGGTGTTATCCCTGGCATCACCGATAAGGGCTACATCACCAACAGCTACCACGTCCACGTTGCAGAAGAGATTGACGCATTCCAGAAGCTTCAGTTTGAGTCTGAGTTCCAGCGTCTTTCCCCAGGTGGAGCAATCTCTTACGTTGAGGTTCCTAACATGCAGGACAACATCGAGGCTGTCCTCAGCGTCATGCAGTTCATCTATGACCACATCATGTATGCAGAGCTCAACACCAAGTCTGACTTCTGCCAGGAGTGCGGTTATGACGGTGAGATTCAGATTGTCGAGGAGGACGGTAAGCTGGTTTGGGAGTGCCCACACTGCGGCAACCGTGATCAGACCAAGATGAACGTTGCTCGTCGTACCTGCGGCTACATTGGTACCCAGTTCTGGAACCAGGGCCGTACTCAGGAGATTAAGGACCGCGTCCTTCACCTCTAAGTTTTAAGTACCAGACAAACGAGCAGAAGAGTGCTTTGGCCCTTCTGCTCGTTTTTATTATCTCTATCAGGTAACATCCACAATATGTGGAAGTTACCCATCAAAGGTTATGTATGAACTATTCAAATATTAAGTTTTCAGATATTGCAAATGGTGTTGGCGTAAGAACAACTCTGTTTGTTTCAGGCTGCCGTCTGCACTGTGAAGGCTGCTTTAATTACGAGGCGTGGGACTTCAAGAGCGGCGGAGAGTTTACTCCAGAAGTTGAGCAAGAGATTATTGACTCTCTTGCACCTGTCTATATCAACGGTCTTTCCATCCTTGGTGGAGAGCCTTTTGAGCCAGAAAACCAAGAAGGTCTTGTTGAGTTTGTCGAGAAGGTCAGAGCTACCTATCCTCAGAAGACTATCTGGATGTACTCAGGACACACCTGGGATCAGTTGACCGAGGGAAAGTGGCATACAGAGTATACTGATCGCATTCTGTCTTGTATTGATGTTTTGGTAGATGGTCCATGGGTTCAGAGCCTCCACGATATTACTCTGCGGTTTAGAGGTTCTTCTAATCAGCGCTTGATAGATGTTCCAAAGACGCTTGCTTCTGGTGAGATTACCCTTTGGACTGACGGACCTATTCTTAGCACGCGTGGAATATAAGATTTGTCAAAGATTCACATAAAAAAGCCCGCTTATGCGGGCTTTTTTGTTGAGGTTGACATACTAGTGAGTTTCTATTTTTCAGAAAAGTCTTCAGAATCTGCGGGTTTCTCGCCAAGCTCACTGATAAAGATTGCAATAAAGATGACAATGAAGCCCAGGAAGATGGTTGG